>CAYSOC010000237.1:0-7541 GCA_964432445.1 uncultured Anaerolineaceae bacterium | reverse complement strand
ACGAGGCGGATGCTTACCTGATGCACGACGAACACAAACGCGCTTGGTCGTTTGTGAGTGTGCCACACGCCCGCCCACAAAAATCGCTCATCATCATGATGGCACGCATCACGGACGATAACAAAGTGGTTATCGAAACCGATCTGACGGACACACCACTCTACAACAGCCTGATTGAGGCGGGCATTCCCCGCAGCCAGATCATCCGCGCCTATGCAGGCAAAACCGAGCCGGAACCTTAACCAGCGTTTTGTTTTACAACCTATCCATCTGCGAGAGTCAGGCAATTGTCTGGCTCTTTTGTTTTCCATTTGAAAGGATAACCCTTGTCGATGTTGAAGCGGGTCGCAGTCGCGCCTTGACCTGTTCTCGATACGAAGATGGTCACCATGACCTAATTCATCGGCATCAATCCCGATCTTTTTCGAGTTCGTACCGAAGATACATTGCCAGATCATGCAGAAAAAACTGAAGATCGATCAACCAGACACGTAATACCCCGTTTCTGGTTAAGGCGATATAACGGGTGAGTCGCAGGGCGATGATATCCATATCCAAAGGCTCATAATCCCACCAATCTGCGTCTCCTCGCTCTAAACGTACCACCCACGATCCGATGTTCCATACCGTCTGGTGAACTTCATACCAATCTGCGAAGTCACGGTTCCAGGTTTTAATGTTGGTATGCAGCCCGTCTTTCTTACGAATGCGAGGGAAAGACCGGGGGTTTGTTGACCAGTTCGGTAAGAGGTATCGCTGACTCTCTAACGCTTTCCAGCGTTCAACAAAACGTCCTTGTTCATTGTGCATCTCCATCTGCATCGGGGTAAATGCAGCAATTGCCCCACCATGATGAGCCAAGTTTCTGATTGTATCACTTATAAGGATACCTCAATGTCAGATTTCTATTTTGTCGCGTTGCGCACCTTCGGGCGCGAAAAGCAACGCGGCCAATCATGTTTCAAACTAGGTCAAGATGTCAACGTAGACATTCTGATGACGCTATTCGGCAGTCGTGCTATTGACCTGACGCCGCCACAAGCCAGCTATCGCTATATTCATCTGGCGGTAAAAAATGCCGCTACGCATCAGTATCATTTGGTATTGCATTTGACGGACGCTGAGACGATGCAGGTCGAGCAGCTTTGTCGCGCCTATGGGAACACTGTCGCTGTTTATCTGTGGGAAGCATCTGGACGACGCTGGCTTCAGTTTCCCCACACGCCGCACGCAAACTACATCGATCCAACCAGCTACGGGGCGTTGTGTCCCAAATTTCAGCCCAGCCATTCAGTGTTTCTCACTCCATCGAAACTGGAAGAAACTACTGAGGCGAAGAGCACAGCTATCACCTTGGAACAAGCTGGCAATTGGTGGTGGATTGCGGGCGACACCTATCCCCATAAAGAAGCACTGAAAGCAGCAGGAGGGCGCTGGTCAAAAAGCCGTCAACAATGGTATTTCATCGGCGATACGTTGCCAGCATCGATTCAGACATTGGTCAGTCAATCACAGTCACCCACACCTGCCGCGCTACCTCCTGAAACGGTAATGACTCCACCAAACGATCCTGTTCCTGCTAGTACCGACAGTCCTGAAACTCATCCGTCGGAAGTGGAATATACAAGTGAAGCCCTGATGCGCTCCGTTCGCACCGATGATGTGACAGCCGCATTGGTGGCTTACATCTACGATAATGAACGAGGTAAACCTATCCTTATCAACTTCATCGGGTCGCGGAATGCAGTCAAGCAACTTCTGAGCAAACCATTCAATCCGGCGTACATGGGCGCTCGCGCTGAAAGCCATGCCTTTACTGTTATTGACGGGCCGCACTATAGTGGCTTTCGGTTGCCGGACAACAGCTACAAGGCGTTGACCACCACGCTCGGTGGTCGTGTGGTGGAAGGTCGTATTGTCGCGCTGGATGCCACCACGAGCGCACCACGCACGGAATGTTATGTGCTGGTCATGGATCGCATCGAACTACCGCATGTCGGTCTGAACGAACCGCTTGAAGAAAGCTGGTTGCGCTATATACGCTATCGCCAGACACCAAACCGACCAGAATTTGCGGGATATGTACCGACAGTGTGGGCATTCGATTTATACAATGTCTATCAGGCACTTCGGGTACGCATTGGGCGTCCGCTACATGAACGCTGGATGCCTTGGCTATTCACTCAGGTGGCGGATAAGCCTGTGTCATCAGAAACCGCTGGACTGAAAGGGATCACCCTCTGCAAATACATCCCCGGTTACCTTGACCCAAAGGCAAAAGGTGTTATGGAAGGTGGCGCGTATCGCCTGACCTGCCGTGATTTGAGTAACCTCTGGGCAGAAATCCTCATCCGCAATCCCAACCGCGCAGACGGGATCACCTTTGGCGGCATAAAATAGCCTCAGCCTCTTTTCTGTCTGATTTGTCTTTTCCCGAAACCCTACAACTGAAAGTGAGTGTGTCTCATGCGACGAGCCGGTGTGGAAAAACTCGGCTATTTTCCGATTCCCGTCCCAGTCATGGACTGGATTGCGTCTCAATTTCAAGTCGAAACTGGCGCTGTCTTCCCGGTCATCGATCCCTGTATGGGCGAAGGGGCGGCCTTGAAACTGTTGGCAGACCGCCTTCGTGAACGTGGTGGTAAACCTATGGTCTACGGTTGCGAGATCAGCTGGGCGCGCTATGAAACGGCGATTACGGCGCTACTTGGTGACAAACGCGAAGGGATCAGCCGTCTGGCACATGGCCCTACCGAATTTCTTGAAGTGAGCAGTGGTGCATTTTCGCTCGTGTATCTTAATCCACCTTTCGATGAACATGGCAAGGAACAAAATCGCTGGTTGGAACTCACCCGCGACTGGCTGGCTCCAAATGGTTGGCTAGCGTTCGTAACCACTGAAGAATCCGCGCTACGAACTGATACACAAGAAATAATGCATCGCGGCTATGAGCAGATCACCTGCTATCGTTATCCGGCGGAATATCGCCAATTCAACGAAGTGGTGATATTCGGGCGACGTCGAATGACGGAACTCCCGTATCATCAACGGCGTGCCACGCTTTACACCGCAGCCAGTCTAACGACTCTCACCTTAGCAGAACAGTTTCGTTTTATCTTACCAGCGCATGAGCCACCCAAACGCTACAGTATGGTCATTCCTGATATTGAGGAAAGTCTGAACGCGCTCCGTAGCGTTGGGATAAGTACGAGCGAAACTTGGAAGCGCACTACGCAGGCGGCATCACTATCGAGTAAATGGCAACCGCTACTGGAACTCAGCGACGGGCATATTGCCAATCTGATTTCCAGCGGCGTGTTCGATGGTCTGGCGATTCAGGATGCCGAACTGGGACGCTGCCTGATTACGGGGTACAGCAGCAAAGCCAAAAGTAAACCCGTGATCGAGGTGAGCGAAGATGGGGCGACGCAAACCCAAACGGTGAGCGAAATTCCAGTGGTGCATCTGGTCGTGATGAATATTGATACAGGTGAGGTGCATGAGTTCAGCAGTCGTAACCCGGAACACATGGAGCGCTTCATTCTGCGGCATATCAACACGCTCAAACGCGCCATCACCGAGACGCTCAAGCCAGCATTCGATGTGGATACGATGCTGCGCGATTATCTGCCGTATGTCCCGCAATTCAAAGCACCGGGAGTGTTACCGGGCGCAACTCGCATCCGCACCCAAGACGGGGCAAAACTGCGCGTTCAGCAGAAAACAGCGGACGGATTCGTTGCCGCAGATGAAAATGGGCAATCCGTGACTATCGCTAGGTCAGATGTCGCCCATATCTACCAGAATATGCTGCCAGCACAGGTCATCAAGGCGGGGGCAATGGCCTATGCACTGAAACATACGACCACCAGCGTCATCGAAATTGGCATGATGGGATCAGGGAAGGTGCGCCGTAAGGCGGCATAGAGGATTGTACTTGAAGTACCACAGGTTGGAGAAAACACCTGTGAGGTCAACCAACTTACTTAACCGGAGAAATCCGGCGGGACCACCGCATGTTGGTAAAGGAGATAACTGCGAAACCGTTTAGCAGAGTAGGTCTCCGAGACCTGAATGAGATGGGTAAGGCTAAACTGCTTGAATTCCAGTGATGAGTTGGAGATTACGTTCCCTCCCTTGACACAACGGTTGAGGTCAAGCTCTGTCAGCAACGCTTTAGTCTTTCCGAAGCGCGAACTCTCTCTGGCAGAAACAAGGTCAATGAGACCTGTCAAATCACGAACGGAAACCCTAAGTCATTCTAGAAACGTCCTTGATGACCGTACTACGGGACTGCCTGTCAGCCGCGAGGCTCAAGGCAGCAGAGACTTCATAGTAGTCGTGGGAGTTACGACCCACCGGGGCGGCTGGGAGATAAACCAGCTACAGGGCGAAGGAAGTCAGGAATGTTCGCTCAGGAGAATAGGAAAGGTATGCGCAATGCAAAACGCTTCTCACATTCTTCAAGCACTACGCAAGATGGGAGAAAAGAAGACACCGCTCACGCGCGTGTATCGCCTGTTATACAGCGAAGACCTATACCTCGCTGCATACGCCAGAATCTACAAGAATGACGGAGCCATGACGCCGGGGTCAGAAGCGGACACGGTAGATGGCATGTCGTTACCACGCATACGCCACATCATCACCCAACTCCGCCATGAACAATATCGTTTTCGCCCGGTTCGCCGCGTCGAAATTCCAAAGAAATCGGGCAACGGGACACGAAAACTGAGGCTACCCAACTTCACGGATAAACTGTTGCAGGAAGCGCTGCGGATGCTGCTTGAGGCGTATTACGAACCCCAATTCCGTGATAGTTCTCACGCCTACCGTCCGGAGCGCGGTTGCCATACCGCCTTGCAGCAGGTCAAGCAAAGTTTTCGAGGGGCAGCATGGTTTATTGAAGGCGACATCAAAGGCCGTTTCGACAATATCGACCATGACGTTCTGATGAATCTGCTCGCCAGACATATCCATGATGGGCGGTTGCTCCAACTGATTCGTCAGGGGCTGAAAGCTGGAGTGCTGGATAACTGGGTTTATACCCGAACTTATAGTGGCACACCACAGGGTGGAATCCTCAGTCCACTCCTCAGCAACATTTACCTGCACGAACTGGATATGTTCATTGAAGACACGCTCATCCCCAATCACACGAAAGGCGATGACCGGGACATCAATCCAGCCTACAAGCGTTTTGAGACCAAAATCAACACGGCCCGTCGGCACGGCGGCAAGGAACTCGTCAAAGCTTTGGAACAACAACGTCGTTTACTACCCTCCAGAGATATGTTTGACCCGCATTTTCGACGCCTCAAATATGTTCGCTATGCAGATGATTTCATTCTGAGTTATATCGGAACGAAGCAGGAAGCCGAGCATATCAAAGCTAAAATCGGGAAGTTCCTTCAAACCAAGCTTAACCTACAGCTTAGTCCGCACAAAACCCTCATCACTCATGCCAAAACGGAACAGGCACGGTTTCTCAACTACACCGTCAATGCCTATCTAGTCAACGATAAATGCACGCTCCACCCGCACATGCTCACCAAACGACGCAGTATCAACGGGCATGTTCGGTTAGGGTTACCAGACGGATTGATACGCCAACACATCGCCCCATATATGCGCAACGGTAAAATCGTCAGCTACGCAGGGTGGCTGATGTACTCCGATGCCCATATCATCAGTGAATTTCAGGCCCGGTTCCGGGGCATTGCCGAATACTACCAATACGCCGTCAACCGTCACTCCCTGTCTGGTCTGAAAAACATCATGCAACAAGCTCTGGTCAAAACTTTGGCACACAAGTACAAAATCAGCGTCAGCAAGGTTTACCAGAAATATCGTGGCACTCTGGAAATTGAGGGGACGGCGTATCGCACGCTTCAGGTACACGTACCCACCAAACACGGATTCAGCCTCATCTATTGGGGTGCAATCCCGCTGCGGGTCGTGAAGCCGGGGATAGGCCAGCTTCGTGACATGATCCATACTCCTCATCTCTCTCGTTCCGACCTCATCCAGCGCTTAACAGCCGATACTTGTGAACTGTGTGGCTCAAGCAAAAACTGTGAAGTCCATCACGTTCGCAAGTTGTCTGACCTGAAACAGCGTTGGGCAGGTCGTCGGGAGAAACCCGCATGGGTAGAGCGCATGATTGCGATGCAGCGTAAAACGCTCATTGTCTGTCATGAATGCCATCTTAACATCCATGCGGGCAAACCAACTCCTAATCTAACGTAGTTGAACACTCTGGAGAGCCGGATGAATTGAAAGGTTCACGTCCGGTTCGGTGGGGGGTTATTCGGAAAAGTGCCTTCACTGGTAACTCGCCGGAAGCCTACCCAATACCTCCACTTCGTCGCTTACCTTGTACTTGTATCTTGCCAAACAGATTGAGCAGAGGATGCAGAGTTTGACCGAGAGTGTGCGCGAACTCGGCGAACTCGAAGCGGATTGGTATGATGCAGTGCTGGCAATGGATATCAAACGTGTGCGTCAGCTTGAAGCCAAACGGCTCACACTCGAAAAGCGCATCCGAGCAAAGTTCAAGATCGTCGTGGTTTGCCCCGGTCATCTCGTGAACAAATGGGCACGGGAAGTGAACACCAATTTCTCGCAACTTCGTATTGGTGGAGAGCCAGTACAGGTCGTTATTCCGGGACGAGTACCCCGTCGTCGGATCGCTTATGAGGTGATCGGTAGTAGTGTTGTTTGTGCGAAATGCGGTTCGGCAGCAAACGTTAAATTATCGAAGGAAGAGCGCTTAAAAGGGATGCCGCTGACCGATAAACTGAATCATCTTAAGTCATTGAAATGCAGCAATCCGAAATGTGATGGCACCCTCATCGAAATGGTGGATGATTGCCCCATTGAGGATATTGATGAGGCATTCACGGCACGTGGTCTGAGCGCGATTATCCTGTCGAAGGAAGAAGCGAAACTCGGCGCAAGTTGGCAACCTGCTTTCATCCGCCGGACGGTGCATACACGAAGCAAGGAAACTGGAACACTCACCCCTGAAGAACGCGCCCAGTGTCCACGTTGCGGTGGGTATATCCGACACGGCAATGATTACTTGCACCCCGATGAACTGAGCGGAAAGCGGATGTTTTGCCGGAATACCATCGAACGCCCGAAACGAGAGAATGGTAAGGTCGTACTAGCTTGCCAAACCGTGTACGAATGGCGCGGCACAACTTACTCTACTGTAAACCTACCAGAAGGAATTGAGCCACGTCAGCTGGTCGAGGTCGAACGTGAAGTACCCGTCATGGAAAAGGTATCCTGTCGTACACCACTGTTCAGCTTTTCCCGGTTGGGCAGTAATGTCAGAAAAACCAAAACGCCACCGAAACCCCGCAACAGCTATGGGCAGTGGGTAAACGGTGTGCGCCATCCTAATCATGGCTCGGCGCGCTGGGAACTGGCGAAGGTGATTGCCCGTCGGCATCGTGGAGAGTACCTGCTTATCTTGGATGAAGTTCACCAGTGTGCGCCATGAGGCGACCAATCTTGAGGCAGGCTGAAATGCC
>CAYSOC010000236.1:881-7593 GCA_964432445.1 uncultured Anaerolineaceae bacterium | reverse complement strand
ATGACAAAAATGACCTGTGACATGCTTTTCGTGGAAATTAGCCCCGTTTCTCATGCGCATAATCGTACCCAATCCTGCTAAAAAATGCAAATTCTGGATCACGTCGTCGCAACCCGGAAACCGTCGAAAAATGCCGCCGGGTTGCGACAGGGTTTTACACGTCATTGCAAAGCCGTCGGAACTCGCAAGTGGCGCACTTATTGCGGTGTTCCGTCGGAGGTGGCATATATTCCTGAAAGCGAATCCGATTTATAAGCGGAATGATTTCAAGAACCGAGTTGCGAAATGCCTCGTCTAAAGGCACTTTCTGGAAGCGTTTCGTGTTCAACAGATATACATAGCCGACATGAACCGGGAGCGAAAACGCCTCGGACGCCAGAATTGCATAGGCGGCTAACTGCACCTGATGATTTTCGCCTGCCCAGTTCGCCATCTTGTAATCCACGACGATCACTTCATCCGGTGTGACCACCACCTCGTCCACAATCCCGACCAAACCAAGCGACTCCGAACGCAAGCGCACATCGAAATGGCGTTTGCCTTCAGGGATTTGATAGGCCGAGAGAGTCCGGCGTGCGGCACGCTGGCGTTCCTGCTCATGCGCGCGTTCTCCGGCTTCCATCTTATATGTGCGCGGACGAATGTCGGGCGTGCAGGTTTCATAGTAGGCCACCCGCGCACAATAGGTATATTGTTTGAGCAGGGTGATCGTCATATCATCTTCTGTCGAGTTTTCGCGGTCAGATTCAATCGGCAACGCCGGGTTGTTCATGGTCACTCCCTTTTTCGTTCTGCCCATACTCGACGATCAGGCGATATTTCCAGGCCTTTTCATCAATCGGATACATATGGATTTTTCCGGGGGTCTCATCCAGTAAATCCCGGATTTTCAGCATCAGTTCTTCCTGATGATTGCGCGTCAGGACGCCCGCGAACGCGCTGTATTGAATCCGATCCAGCCCATAATCCAGGCAGGCATCCGCGATTTTGGTACGACGGCGATCCTCTTCAATATCATAGACCAGCAAAACGTGCATTTTTCCCATCATTCACCTACCACTCGGCTTTGTAGGGCTGATACGTTTCGTCCTCGCCGCGCAGGAACGACGCCAGCCGCCGCGCCTGATTCTGGATGATATATTCGATAGCAAAGCGCGCACCCTGATAGCGTACCGTCGCCTTGAAATGATCATTCACCTTCTCGCGGTAGTCTTTCTTCACATCGTCGCGCAGCCGCCCGCGTTCATCCATTGCTACGGTATAATGCCGGGTGAGCAGGCCGACCACCACCCGATCAACGGCCACGCTGCGGAACTCTTCCATCATGTCAAAGGTCAGCGAGTGCTTGCCGGAACGATCCGCATGGATAAAACCAGCATAAGCATCCAGCCCGGCATAGGTGACTGCCTGCTCGACACGGTGTTCCAGCATCGCATAACCATAATTCAACAGACTGTTGACCGGATCGACAGCGCCGCGTGTGACCCGTTTCTCCCACTCATAATCATCCGGGACAACTTCGCGGAGCGCCGCCCAATAATGCGTGGCAGCATTGGCCTCGAACGCCATCAGCGAATTCCGCACCTCTTCGATGTCCTGCCCTTCCAATCCGCTCAGGCGATCCGCGTAGGCAAGCGCTTCGATTCCAGCCTCGTGCAACAGATCGTAGAGTTCCGGCTGGCTCTCGCGGCGATTCTTGGCGAAATATTTCAGCGTCGCCACCTGATTGGTGACCTTCGCGGCGGCAATCGACAGCCCGATGTGAATCCCGCGCCAGTCATAATAGGCAGCAAACTGGGCGCGTCGGGTGCGTACCGTCCCACCCAAACCTGGCGAATAGATGCTGGCAATGTGATTGCTGTCATCCAGAAAGAAAATCGGGATGCCGCGTTCGCAACATTCGCGGATCGCGTCTGCCGAAATACTCACGCCGATTGAACCCAACGTGACCTCCTTCAAGTGCATCAGGGGCGCTTGCCCAAGTGTTTCCTTGCCTTTGGTGACGATCAGGCGTTCGCCGTGTTTGCCGACAAATGCCCCGAATGTATCCACGAAAAGACGTTCCACGATTGCCATGTGTATCCTCTCCTTTCCTTATATTCCGCGCCCGAATAGTCTTATTCGACAATAAACCAGCCGTCCCCTTTCGCCGTGTTCTTGCCGATGTGCAGGCTTTGCCCCCATAGCAGCCAATACAGCACATCGCGTTCGGTGAGCCGATAGCGCACCTTGCCCATAAATCCGCTGATTGGCGAATAGCGTCCTTTGTGGCGGCTATAGCTGGAAACATCCTTCCAATAGGTTTCATCGGAGATTTGCTGTCCGTCATCCAGCGCATCGCCAATCGCACCCATACGTTCCCATTCGGCTTTCCACTGTGGCAGCCAGGCAGCAATCTGATCCTTCGGCTGGCTTTGCTCAACGAGTGACTGCGTGCGTTCGAGCAAGCGCCGCAGGATCACGCCCATCGTCGGCTTCCGCGCGAGGCCGCCATGATCGGTCAGGCGTGTAGGGGTCAGGAAGCGCAGCAGGATTTCGTTGCTGCGCCACGCATTCACGGCATATTGAATCGCTTTGTGGTTGACCGCCAGCCGCAAATCCGAATATTGCTGCGGATCGAGAATCTGGCGGCGCGACTTGTTCAGTGGATTAACTTCGCAGATACGGATCACCTGAAAGCGCCCACGTCCAAACCCAATCCCCACATCGGCAACGTCACGCAGCGCGTAGAACAGATAGGGGATATAGCTCACGAATTGCCCATAGAGGCTGATTCCGAACTCGAATTGCTCCCCGCGCTCATAGTGCGCACTCGGCGGCGGTGGATCAATGGCATAGGAGCGGGGCAGATCGCGCCCGCGTGCGTTTTCATCGTCCAAGCCTTCCAGAAAGTGTCGGATCGGGTCATAGGGCAGGCCGGGGACGGGCGCGTTAGGGCTGAAGCGTGTGAGCAGCGTTTGATAGAGTGCGCCGCGCACATTCACGCCGGACTGCTCATTGAACTGGATCGCTTCGCGCGCCCGCACCACGAACACGATATGATGAGCGGCAAAGTCCTTGAGCAGGTCGCCCAATGGATCAGGGTTGAGTTCCGGGTCTGTGATGGTCAAGATGGGTTTTCTCCTTAAAAACTGGTCGTTCTCAGACCCGGCGCTGAAGCACCGGGCTATGATCAATAATTCTTCTATAGAGGCTGAACGCTCGCTTGATCTATTTCCATAAATAACTAATGGTTGTAGATCAAGCGAGATTTGCGCCGTCACAACGTTGTAATCAAGCAGACCCGGTGCTTCAGCACCGGGCTATGATCAATAACAAAACTGTGGTTGATTTCTGTTCGCTTAAGCTATAACCGTTTTATCCATAGTTGTGCCTGATGGGATGAGATCAAGCGAGATTTGCGCGCCCCACAACGTTGTAATCGATCATAGCCCGGTGCTTTAGCGCCGGGTCAGGCTAATCCGCTTCCGGTGGAATATCTACCTGCATTGCGCCTTCGATGTCCAGCCCGCTATCGGGGGAATAATCGGCATCCACGATGTAAACGGGTGTTGGATAACGCCCCTTCTGCACGGTGTCGCGCCATGCTTTCCCCTTCTCCTGAAGGCGTTTATATTGCTGCCAGCGTAATGGCACGAGCAGAGATGATGCCTCGATGAATTTGCCGCCATTGATCAACGTTTCGTATTCGGGCAAAAACTCGGCAGGCAACACCTCAACGCCGTTGAACATCTGATAGAAAGCGGCTTCGATCCCATCATCGGTGGCAAAAGGTTTCAACGGCCCGATAATTTCAGACTCGAATTTTGTGGCGCTCTCCTGATACGTTTTCTTCCATTCATCCAGCGCCGCACCTGCGTAGATTTGATCCAGCCACGCGCCGACTTTGCTTTCCTCAATCGGCTGATCGTTGATCGCTTCCAACCGTTGCAGCGCTCCGGCCAGCAAATCCGGTGAATAGAGCCACTTTACATCGTCGGGCTGTTCGCGTACAACATAAACATCTGCCAGCGTTCCCTTCGTTTGACGTGCCCGGTTCACCCGTCCGAAGCGCTGCAACAGGGCTTCCAGCGGCGCGACTTCCGAATACAGTGTATCCATGTCGATATTCAGGCTGACCTCGATCACCTGTGTTGCCACGACAATCGGCTTTTGCCCCTGATGTCCCGCACCGACGCCCACCTGTGCCAGAATTTGATTTTCTTTCTCGCTGCGATCCCGGCTGTTAAAGCGGCTGTGTGCCAGAATGATCGGGTGATCGGGGAGCAGTTCGCGCAGCCGCGCATGGATCATTTTCGCGCGTCTGACCGTATTGCAGCACACCAAAACGGAGCGCCCCTTAGCGGCATCGGCAAGGATATGAGTCAGAGCGTCATCCAGCGAACCATTCAGCACATGGACACAGTGGCGCTGGAACTCCGCGAACGTTTCCGCTGTAGCTTCAATTGTTGTCAGACCGGGTAAGGCTTCGCGCAAGACATTCTGAATATGCGTCGGCATGGTTGCCGACATAATGAAAAAACGTGCCTGTGCATACTTTCGCAGGAAGCCGATGAAGCCGACAATCAGCGCAAGGCGTTCCGGCTCGTAGGCGTGAATCTCATCGAGGATGAAGCGCCCGCCCTGAAAGCTGGCAAACAGCGCCTCGTGCCCTTTAAGTTGATAAGGCGATTTGAGCATCTGGTACGGGCTTTGGACATTCAGCGGGAAACGGTGCAGCCTCGAGACTTCTTCGTTCACCTGCGCGATAGTCTGCGCAGTGTCAGTGTTCAGCGTATCGCTCAGGGCTGCATAGTAGATCGCCTGCTGTGCGTGACCGTGTTGCAGACCGATATGATCCTTATCGAAGGTGCGCCCCAACCGCAGATACATCGCGTTCATACTGGCCTGATAGGGCAGGATGTAGAAAGCGCGTGCAGGCGCGAAACCATCCAATGCGGCCTGCTGATTCAGCCAGAGCAGCGCCGATTCGGTTTTGCCGCTCCCGGTTGGCGCGATCAAGAGCGCCGAACCCGCCGCGCTGGATGCTGCTGCTGTCTGATGATAGTGCAGTACAGCGCCTGGTTTGAGCAGGCTCGTCATACGCTGTGCTGATGGTAGATCGAGGTTCGCAAACGGATCGGCTTTCGACTTCGCAGAACCCGCATGATCTGCAATGAGGATCATCCCGCGCAAGAGCATCCCAAGCTGTGCCGCCTGCTGATCATCCCGGAACGACAGTCGCTCTGTATATGTGCGCAAATCCGCAACGGCGTCGTGAATCGCGCGCGGTTGTAATGGTTGGCGTGCGGTGGCTTCATCTGGCATTGCCACCGGATAAAGATGTGGTGCGAACCCCAGAATGGCTGCCCATTCCTGCGCGCAATTTGTCAACCAGCGGTACAGCGTGAGTTGATCCGCCGCGCTGACCTGCGCGATCATCTGCACCGCCAGATCATTTTCAGGATATTCACGATAGCTTGCGTCGTATCCATATTCCCGAATGATTTGTTCGGCATCTTTGTGATGACAGGCAATTACGGCAATCACCGGAATACGGTCAGGGTTGCCACGCGGGAACAGCCAATCGACGAAGGCCAGCGAAAGCGCCTCGTGCCGGAAGCCCCAACGCTCGTGACGTGGCGATTTGAGCATTTTCTGGAAGCCCGATGCACACTTGCCGAAATCGTGCAGGAATGTCCCCCAATAGAGCCAGTGCCACAGGTGATCCACGCCCATTTCGGCGGCGAGATTCGGGCGCAGCCGCACCTGATCGCTCAGGCGCGAGAGGACATACCATGTGTGTTTGATCAGGCTCTCATCTGGTTTGGCAAGGATATTGTGCCACGCGGTAGCCGCGCAAGGGATCGGATCATTCGTCATTGGTTGTACCTCTGGTCGGGAAGGGGCAATACATGATTGCCCCGTGAGCGATTAAGATTCAGTGAAACGGTGGAATATCAACCCGCGATAGCGCCCGTTCCAGGGTTCGCGCGTGGTTGGATCGTCGGGATCGGCATCCACCCAAACCGCGTCGGCCTGTGCATCTGGCGGCGCTTCATCGAGCGGATAGGCCGAACGATCTTTCAGGATCGCATACTGCCCCCATTCCGGCTGACGGCTCTCCGGCTGGATGAACCGTGCCATCGTCACCGCGACAGACCGCCGGAAGTTGGGCGCGGCCTCGAACGGGATCAACGTATGCTCGAAGTAGGCCTGTTCCGCCTGATAAAGCGTCACCACGCTGACCGATTCATAGGTCATCAAATCCTGAGAGCGCCCCAACACCACCGAGTAGCACGGCGACAGGAACGCATCCAGCAACTCCAGCGGCTCAAGATAGAGCGTCAGGCGCGGGAAAAACAACAGTTCGCGCTGGAACGGGTTCGCCTGAAGGTACGGGATGCTCAGGTGCGTGTGTTCCACATCGCGCTGCTTCGCGCCATAGGTGAAGTGCAGCGCAAATGCGATCCCTTCCGGCGAGATAGTTTTTCCTATTGCACTGCACAGATGCCCGTAGATCGTCGAGGGCGGCGGCATTTCATAGGTCGGCTGCACGCCCTGAATGAAATGTGGATACCGGAACGATGTCACCGCGCCGCGCATGACCACCTTCACCACCTGTTTGGTCTGCGGTTCGTCCATGTTAATCCAGCCAGTGTTGGTTATTTTCCAGCGCGGACGAGAGTGCCTGGTAGACTTCGATGGGCGTCCCGGCGAAAATCTTGTCTCC
>CAYSOC010000236.1:0-871 GCA_964432445.1 uncultured Anaerolineaceae bacterium | reverse complement strand
GAATGACCCCGCCAACCCTTCGATTTTGGCTTCCTGATCCGGCGCAAAACCAGGCTTCCAGCCGATGCAGACAGGAGACAGGAGTTGATCGCCAACGCTGTTGATCGTCTTCGCCAGCGCGTCAATGTTGAAGACGGTCTGACCGCTCTTTTCATCGAACAGGAAATTGAACGGATGATTGCCATATTTCGTCACAGCGGCGATGGTCACGACGGGCGTGGTATCGGTATAGTGCAGCGTTTGCTTCGCGCCGCCCTGCACCAGCGGGATCGCTTCGATCAGGCGGCGAACGCGCTTGAGGCGTTCTTCAAGTGGCAAGCGATAGGCCAGTTTCTGCGGCAGGTGTTCCAGTCCGCGCTGTTCGGCCTGCCCCTTGCGGATGCTGTCGAGATTCTGATAGCCCGCACGCTTGCTATAGGTAAACGTCCCGGCATTGGCGAGATCGAGCGAGAGCAGCCCTTGAAAGGTTGCACGGTAAAACTGATGTTCATAAGGCGCGGGATCGCCTTCCTGCCGGGACATCACGCCGAAATCGTCCACGATATTGACCGGGGCAATCGAAACGAACGTGCTGACCTTCAGCGGCGAAATGCGCGTGATTGCCGAACCTTCGAGGCCAGTGGTGGGTTCGGGCGCGGCCTCTTCGCCGTCTTTTTTGGTCTTTTCTTTCTTGCCTGGCGCGCGCATATAGCCAAACAGATCATCGTCCCAATACGTTAGCGGGTTGGAATCGGTATAGGCGACCTTTTCCTCGCGGTAGACGGGCGACATATTCCAGCCCTGTGGATCGGTTTCAATGGACACACGCAGCCAGCGGCGATAGGCTTGGGCTGTGAAACAAGGCCGGATTGCCCAAAACAGTCTTGTTAAA
>CAYSOC010000235.1:0-7600 GCA_964432445.1 uncultured Anaerolineaceae bacterium | reverse complement strand
CCCCTTCAAAGTCAGCATCGCTCAATTTTCATTATGACTTGCACCATTGGTTATTTATACAAGCTCCAGGCACTCCGTTGTACAGAGAATTAGCCGACTTGCGCGACTTTGCCCCGCACGCCTGCGATCAATTCAGTGAATGATTCGGTGAATTTCTCTACGCCTTCCACTTCCAGTTGGTGCGTAACCGCATCGTAATCAATTCTCTGTGCGCGCAGGTCGTTCATCACCTGTTTAGCTTCATCCAGATGGGTGTCAATCGTGCGCGACCTGTCCATGATCTTCAAACGCGACGATGGTGTTATCGGGCACGGTATTGACGGTATCCGGTCCGATCAGTTGCTCGATGTAATCTTACAAGGCCATGATAAATCATGTACGGTTTAGCCCTGATGCCTCAGTAGTGGTTTTCGCTGATACTGATGGCGATTTACACTTCTGGAATGCAACACGGCACGTGCCGATCTTGACCCGCCGTGAGCATATGTCGCTCGTCACCGACCTTCATTTCAGCCCCGATGGTCGATTATTAGCAACAGTTGGGTTTGACAGCACATTGAGGCTTTGGGGGGTTCCGCACAGATAGACTGAATTGGCATAACGACAGTGTCGTGGTATGGGAATGTATCCGCGGCTCAACCGCTCCCTAGGTTATTCGTTAAAACGCCAGTGCCTTGTCGCAGAGCCAATTCAATCTTTTCAGCACGAGACATTGCTTTGTACTGAAATTCTAATTTTGCCGCTTCGGAGCGATTCTGACATTTCCAGACGGCCACTAACGTCACAGGTTGCCGTGATCTGGTATATTTTGCTCCATCAGAACCTGAATTATGGCTTTTCAAGCGTTTTTCCACGTTATTGGTGATGCCTGTATAGATCGTTTGATCGGAGCAGACTAACATATACACGTAATAAGGTGTTTCAGTTGGCATATGAATCCAATAGAGTAGCCGATTTCGCATTATATCAATTTTAAGACAAGAAAATGAGGAAATGAATGCAGTGGCGAGACACTTTAGTTGCGATCCGCATTCCATCTGATAGCGCATCTACGCATATTGTAGAACGCTACCAAGTCGAGCCGTCAAAGACTGTTCGAATAGTCAATATTAAGACCTATTGTGGACTTCCAGTCGTTAATCCAATCAACGAATGTAGTGAAGCTGACATTGATTGCGAAGTCTGCATCGCTTCTGTTGAAAAACAGCAAGCATACTGGGAGCAGTTTTGGACTGGTGCAGAGGGTATTCATATAATCAAGATACTCGCTGGTTATAACAAACTTGAAGCAGTGCAGAAGCAAACAGCACAAGATGTCGATGCATTATATCGCAACGTGAAGACTCTTGATGACCTTCTGATCAATTGTTTGCAGCATAGACAACCTGTGTTTACTTTGGAACTTCCCGATAACGTGTTATTAAAACTAGTCGATTATGGCAGTGTTGGAGAGCTTCTGCTTGCGTTCAAATTGAGTGACGATACTCGCCAGAGCCTGAAGGAAAAATTAGGGAAGGACGGGATCGCGCTAATTGGATCACGTCTTATTTCAAAAGGTCTCATCAAGGTCAACGACCCAATATTTTATCGCAAATGGTAGGCTGGTTACCTGCTTCCCACAATCGAACTATGGGAAGCATAATTTTGCTGTAACAAAAGAGAAACATAGTTTTTCCGATCCAGCAAAACTATGGGTAGAGTTACAAAATTGCTGCGATGCACAATTGAGAACCTCATGATCCCGCAACTGCGGTACCACGCGTATCTGAAATGCAAAGCTGCTATTTGCTGCTTCCTGTCGATCTAACCAGGGCATATCCTGTTGTGGCGCAGGTACGGAGCGTGGTGTTTCCGATATGCCCTAGCATATCGGGCTGCGAAGCGCCTCAGCGCGTAGCAGCACAGCCCTGCGGCGTCTGAGCAGCGAGCGATTTAGCTCGCTGCCAACTCAAAAACGCGCCCCTCTGTTGTACCAACCTCGGATCAGTCTGCTCACGCATACTGGTCGTGTCCCAGACACTTCTCGGCGCGTTTTGAGTTGGTCGGCACGCCGCAGGGCGTGCTATGGTCGCCGAAGCGACTATGTACCGATGGTCACACGGAACGATTAAAACTACAGATATAGCAACAAATAATACATATCCGAGAAATCAGGATGAACGACATGACCACAAGCGCCGTAGAATCTGCCTCGCAGACGTCCCCTTTCAGGATATAGCCCCATTGGCGCAGCCGAATGACCGCCCCGCCCGTATTACCTAGTTCATCGTTCGGCCCTGCGTTGTATCCGTCAAACGACATCAACCTGTAGAGCGCTAATTGCAGGCACCGCGACTTCCGATGATCTCTCTGGCAAAAAAGCAGTGTCGAAGTCAGGAAATCTTGCTCATACCCGGCGGCGCAGTCAGCACTCTGGGGACACCCTCCAGCAGTTGGATTCTACCGTCGAATATTCGGGTCCTAACCATGTCGAGCGCGACATCGGGATAACCGTCGTAGATGCGTTCCGCGCCGGTGGCACCCGTAATCACGGGAAAGACGACCACCCGGAAACGGTCTACCAGACCCGCCTTGAGCAGTGATCGACACAGGCTGATGCTGCCAAGCGTGCTGAGGAGACCGAACCTTCCTCCTTCATCGCCCGGACCGCCTGCACAGCGTCGCCGCGCACGAGGGTCGTGTTGGCCCATGTGAGGGGTTCCTTGAGCGAGGCCGAGAACACCACCTTCGGTGCTCGCGTTAGCTCATCGACGCTGGCCTCCTCCTCAGCTTCCATCTCGACGGTTCCCGGCGGCGGCTCTCCGCCAGCGAAGCTGGACATCAGACGGTACGTGTTCGCGCCCATCAGGTACGTCACCGGTGGCTGCTCTCCGGGCCAGGCGAGGTACTCCGGCCCTTCGAGACCCCACCAACCCGGCCAGCCATCCCCTGACGCATAGCCATCCAGACTGGTGATGAGGTCGATCATGAGTTCTCGCATTGTACTCCTCCTTGGAGCATGACTTGATTATCGGACGATAATGGTGTCAGACCGTGATTGGTCACCTGTTTCATGGTTCTTTCTCTCATCCTGCGTGCGATAAGTTGAAATATTGCTTCATGAAATCGTACCAAACTTCATTTTGCCGTAGTTCAAAATAGGCGCGTGCAGTAGCAGCGAAATCGCGTGGGGTACAGTCTGCAAAAGACTTAAATTCGCGGATCAGGTGCGCCTGATCACTGTACCCGTAGACATCCGCCAAATCCGCTAATTGGCTGGATGGATTAACGAGTAATGCAGCCTGGAGATTACCAAAGCGAACAATTCGGGCATACACTTTAGGCGAAATAGCCGTGTAATGTTTGAACTGTCTTTCGAATTGGCTGGACGACAGGTAGCTCTGTTTAGATCGTGCTTGTGCCGATAAGCTGTTTGGCAGACATATTCCTGATAGCAGTCGATGACTTCCTCATATCCTCGGCGCGCGACAATCTGGGTCAGATCATCCGCCAAACGCTGCCAATCGGCATCAAGGCCGATCACATGCACCGTTGATGGATCAGCCTCAATATTCAAGATTGGCTTGACCGCCTAGGGATATAACTGCATCGAAAGCATCTGGCAGAAACCAGCAGCGCGAATCCGAAGCGGCTTATTTTGAAGCGGGTTTACAAATGCCCGTGGTAGTTCGAGCATTCCGTATTCGCTCTCCAACACGAGTGGCGCACCCACATTGATGATCACTTCAATGTACGCATCAGGCAGGCACACCTCACGGTTATAGCTTTCCTGGTCTTGTTCAAGCGCCCAAAAGCAGTTCACATCCGCTGCCAACATTGGCACGGGAGCATATGTTGGTTGATGGAACATTCAACAATCTCACTGTAGTGACTCAGCAATCCATAATAGTATAAACTCAAGCCCGACCAATCCTATTGAAAAAATTCCGCATCTTTTTGTTAAATGTCCGTTTTCCTAGAGCGAACGCATCAAAAATATTGAAGGAGTCAGAATTACTATAAATTTTGCGACCTATCCCGCTGATTTCCGCGGGGTCTTCCTGACACACTCCGCTACACTGGCTGGCAATAGATCAGGTCGTTGCCAGCGTGTACTTTGGTTTCAGAGTGCGGGGAACAAAAGGAATGTTGATTGCATTGAAAAAAGACACTCCAAAAATCCCCCTTTTCTGTCCCTTTAGTTTTGGCGCTGCGCGACCTCCAACAGACATACTCAGCCTCAGCGTATCAGGAGATCGGAAAAAGAAATGCCCAAAGCATCGGCTAAAGCGCCGCAGGAAAGTACCCAAAAGCACATAGGGCGCACTCGGATCAAGTATGTGCCACCGAGTGATGAAATGATTGACCGCTTCGCGCGCCAATTCTGTGAGAAATTAGGACAGGAAAACCCTGCTTTTAAGGCAGATGAAGTCTGGACGGGGTTTGGAAATTATCTGAGAGTTGTGGCAAGTATCGCTGCCAATCGCCTGAATCGAGAACAGGAAGAGAAAAATAATCAGGTGCTTGACAGTGAACCGGAATGAAGTTAAGCTGTGCAGTAAGCGAATATCGGAATGCTTGGAACATCCCGATATTCTAGCCGATGCACTATCTGAGCTAGCGCAGCGACCTCCGACAGACTTTATCGTGTCGGTGGCTTTCGCGCTACCGAAAACCTAAAGGAGTCTGTCATGTCCACCAAGCGTACCGTCGCCCTGTGTTATATTCGCCTGTCGATGACCAAAACCAACGATGATGAGAATAGTCCCGAACGCCAGAAGGCCAACTGTCTGGAATATTGCCAGTTTCGCGGCTGGATTCCAGAATTCTACGAGGACCGGGAAGGTCATAAGTCTGGCACCAAAGAAGCCAATCGTCCGGGCTGGTTGGCCTTAAAAGATCGTGTAGGAAATCCCGATGTCGTCGCCGTGGTTGCCAACGATTTGTCCCGCTTCCATCGCAAGGGTTTCCGCATGGGGCAACTCCTTGAAATGTGCAAGGAAGGTCACCTCGAACTCGTCAAAGCTGCCGATAAAAAATCTATTGATGTCAACGACCTCACCGCCACGATGTGGGTGATGATGGAAAGTCTGTTTAACGAATACTACGCCGAAGACATCTCGCGCAAGCAGAAAGACAGCGTGCGTTATCGGCGTTCAAGTGGCATCACGGTCGGGCGCGTACCCTTTGGCACCATACGCCCCAAAAAAGATGGTAAAAGTGGATTTTTGGAGCGGAGCAATCTCGGTGTCTGGTTACTCTCGGATGGTTCAGAGCTTGAGGGAACTGCTGAACAACCTCCTGCGGTAGATGCCGCTTGGCGGGGCTATTTCGAGGCAGCGGAACGTGCCATGCGGCTGTTCGCTACTGGACAACATGGCATTCGACGGATCGCTGAACTCCTCAACACCGAAGGCTATCGGTTCCGCGATGTCCGAGGTAACCCAACACTCTTTAGTCGGGAAGGCATTCGCAACATCATTGCCAACTGGCCGGAATATGGTGGTGTCATTCTGGGCGAGAAGGCGACTCATCGGAATGCTCGAACGGTGACCCCAGAATCGGTACTGCTCAATCCTGAGCGTGCCGTAATGGATATTGAACTGTGCCATCGGGTCGGTGTCGTCCGCTCCGAGCGTTTCCGTGAGAAATCCCAGAGCAAGCCAGATACCGGGAGCCGCGCCAATACCCGTGTGTTTCCGCTATCGCGTATCACTTACTGCGTCCATTGCGAACAGGAAGCGCTGGCGAATGATGATCCCTCTCAGCGCGTCTATCTGGTTGGGTACGAAGGCTCACGCTCCCCGCGCTATCGCCACGCGGATCGCAAATACGTCTGCACCGGGAAAAACAAATCCGTCAAAGCCGATATTCTGGAAAACGAGTTTTCTCGCCTGATTGCCGCGCTCACCATCCGCGCTGATGTGATCCCCAAAATGGTGGAACAACTCACCACCATCAACCAGCAGCAGTTAACACCTGATCGCAAAGAGGAAATGCTGGCTGAAATTCACCTCTGTCGGCAGCGCATCCGCAACGCCGAAAAGTTGTTTATGATGGCACGACTGGACGAGGAATCGCTCCGCAAGCACATCGAAGAAAACGAAAACCAGATTGCACATTTGCAGGCGGTCATGAATGAAGAGGGGCACATTCGGCAGATGATTGAAGTCACCGCTACGATGCTGGCGGAGATGGGTGGTCGCTGGCAGGATGCGTCCGCCGAAGACAAACACGCTTTCGCGCATACGCTCTTTTCAGAGGTGATTTTCGATATGGACACGCATCGGATTACGGGGTTCGCACTAAAAGCATGGGCCGCACAATTTCTTCAAATTAGTGCGGCCCATCACGCGGAACAGAATGGTGCTGTTTTGTGGCTGGAGGGGTTCAAACCCAACGCAGTACCCTTCTGCGTTACTCGATACCCAACGCTGCATTCGCGCAGTTTTGGACTTCATCTATGCTCAGGCTTCCACAGTACCATCAAAAATCGCCAAGTCGCAGCGTGACGCTCAAATTTACCACATGCATTTACAGGGCATGACCAAGGATGAACTTGCCAGGCGGTTTAAACTGAGCGAGAAGCATATTGAGCGGATCATTCGAGAGAAACGGCAAACCCAATAATGCTGATGAATCCATCGCAAATATTTGAGCTGGAGTGAGTATTTGCCAATGGTGCTGTTATGTAGCTACGGGGTTCCAGCCACCAAACAGCACTATTACCTTCCACAAGCGAAGCTGCTCGGTTAGTTCTTCATTTGCTCTACAGGATAGCAAAAGGCAAACGGCAGATAGGCGAAAAACGTGAGCGTAACACTGAAATTTCTCGCCGCTACTTGGCTGTTGAAGATAGCGTAGAACTTGGTTCTGCCTATGGCTTGTCGGATCGGCGCATCAGAGACATCATCGAGCATGAGCGAGCCAAGCAGATTTGAAAATGTATTACGAATTGTATGATAAAAAACGTGATCAGCCCTGTTATATAACCAATGGTGCGAATCATAAAGAAAATTGAGCAATGCTTTACCTTGAACGAATGGGCAGCAGAGTCATGTTGGCGCGCTAAGGTAAGGAGCAGGTTAAACATAGCGGCGCTGTAGGCAAAACGCGCTTCGAGTTGCGGCAAACGACGGTGAAACATCTTCTTCGCATGACAAACAACCGTGAGTAAGGAGAAAGTAGTTTCGACGACCATACGCTCATTCCAGGTGCCTTTGCGACAGAGTTTGAGGTTGTCAGGAATATCCTTTTTAGACCGAAAGCCGAGGTCGGCCAAGATAACCGCCTCTTCTTTGAAAGCCGTCACCAACCCATGAAAGGTGGTATCGAAGCGATTCAGCGTGTCATAACTCCAACCCATCACCAGACCATAGGTGTTGAGTATCCAACACAACTTCATCCCAATTGACCAGCGTCCCTTGTCTCGTCCCTTTTTACCAATTTGCTGTTTCGTCCGTCCTGCTCGAATCGGAAATAGCAACTCAATCGGATAACTATCGACCACATTCAACACGCTCGGTTGCTCCAGCAAGCTATCACACAATTGTTGGTGTTTGAGCAGATTTCGTCCGATGTTGGTACGGTCTGGCAAGCCACCAAACAAACCGTCGTAATC
>CAYSOC010000234.1:0-7692 GCA_964432445.1 uncultured Anaerolineaceae bacterium | reverse complement strand
TGGATATGCTTTTCTATTCATCCTTCCAGTTTACCAAAGTCCATGACAGTCTCTACTGCGTCTGACTATTATCTACCGTTCAGGAAAGGCTTGGAATTCTTCTCGTAATTGGTTTTCAGCGTCCCGACCTTCACATAATAGGATTTGCAAGCCCACGCGACGCGATACCAGCCCGGAACCGGGTTATCAATAATCGTCAGGCGCTTGTTCGGCTGAATGAATGTGTCCGGTACAACGGCCTTGTTATCCGCAGTTCCCCAGTACAACTGTGTCCATGCTGTTGTGACACCCTGATAAACACCATCAACGCATGGGTTACAAGTCTGATCGATGGCAGCAAAGGGATCGAGGCTATAGACCAGCGTGCCACCTTCATACAAATAAATCCCGATTCCTGCGACGCCTTTCCCGATGGATGGAAACGTAAATGTGAATGCTACCTGTTGCCCGATTGTTGCGGAGACAGGCGAACTCGCATAAACCAAAACCAGATCATCGAACAATTCCAGATTATAGGTGGTTGCTACGGCTGCCGTAAAAGACACGGTGACGGTGCAGCCATTGTTTACAATATATGGGTCGGAAGGAATACCGCTGCCTAACGCTTTTGCGCTCGTAACTGGCGCGACGATCAGCAGAAAAATAGCCAGAAGTACCGTAAAAAATGAAACACGATGCGAACGTAATGCGATTTTCATGCCGTCCCCTTTTGGTTATAACGCAAGTATAGTATAGCTGTTTTGGTCGGCGTGCAAACGCCATATGGGGTGTTTTCGATGAATAGTCAGGGATTCAAAGCCTTTTTCCGGTTTGGTGTTTGGATAACGTTGCTCTCAATGCTACTATTATTCATTGTCAAACCGGGAAGCGCAGAGTTCATCGTAACTTTGCTCAGTCTGGGAATTGGGGTACTCTTGATGGTGCTGGTCGCGTTAGCAATTCGTTTCATCAGCTAAACGTTTAAATACTAAAAAGAATTGCGCGCGCAAAATTATTTGTTTCAGTCTTGTAAGGAAGGAAACATATGAGTAAATATCGTTCCTTTATGCGCATCGGCATCCTTGCGTTGTCGCTGGCGATTGTGGTGGCGTTGGCTGCCCCCGCCCGCAATTCGCAAGCCGCTGATGCCGATACGTTCTATCTTTCCTGGCCCTATGAACCACCGCCCAAAGGCCATTTGAATTCACTGGTTGCGGGCAGCCTGACCAATAACGGTTTCGGAATGTGGTCATATCTGCTGACGCCGACCTTCGGCTATTTCGTTGGCGCGTCCAATGAATATAAGGGCTGGTTGGCAAAATCGTGGAAGTGGAGCGACGACAAGAAGAAATACATCATCACGCTGCATGATGACCTGACATGGAGCGATGGCACGAAGCTCACGACTAAAGATGTGATCGCCACCTATAAGCTGCTGCGCGTCACGAACGCAGGCGAATATAGCAATGGGGTTGCCTCGGTAAACGCTGTCGATGATTACACGGTAGAATTCCTTCTGGATAAAGAGCCGTCGGTAGTATTGCAACGCCTGATCATGAAGGAAGTTGTGATCGATTACGCGACTTTCGGCAAGCTGGCAGACAAAGCCGGAACCCTGTTCGATGAAGGCTTCAAGGCTGGCAAAACCGCAGCCGACATCCGCAACACCGATGAATTCAAGGCACTGAATAAGGAATTCACCGATTTCCGCCCGGATAAAGTTCTGAGCAGCGGGCCGTATACGCTCGACTTGAAGGATGTTCAGAATTCACAGTTGGTGATGCGTCGCACCGATAAAACAAAATTCGGGAAGATGGTCAAGTTCGACAAGATTGTCGTGTATCGCGGTGATACCGAAGTGACCACACCGCTGATCCTCGCGGGCGATCTGTATTATGCTACCGACTATTTCCCGCCACCTGTAGAAAAATCGTTTACCGACAAGGGCGTGAAAATTCTGCGCGCTCCATCGTTTGGTGGGCCGGCGATCTTCTTCAACCACAGCGTCAAGCCGCTGGATCAGGTCGAAGTACGCCAGGCCTTCGCCTATGCGATTGACCGTGATCGTGTGACCAAAGTCAGCTATGGTCAGATCGGCAAGCCTGTCAAGTATATGGTGAACTTCAGCGATGACCGCCTGAAGAATTATCTGACCGATGATCAGATCAAGACCTTCAATACCTATGCACACGATGCAAAGAAGGCCGATGAACTGATGCAGAAGGCTGGCTATAAGAAGGATGGCGATTTCTATAAGGATAAGGATGGGAAGGTTCTGGAACTGGAACTTTCCGCGCCTGCCGATTTCACCGACTGGATGCCCGCCGCGCAGGATGTCGTAGACCAGTTGAACGAATTTGGCGTGAAAGTCACGCTGCGCGCTATCCCGAACAGCCAGCACGCGCCGGATGTACGCGCTGGTAAATTCCAGATGGCCGTTCGTCTGTGGGGCTTCCCGACACCCTTGCCATTCTATGCCTATCGCAATACCTATCTGTTCCATGCGGTTGCCAAGACTGCAACCGACCCCGGTATGAACTATCCAGCCGCAAAGAAGATCAACGACGTTGATTATGATTTCAACGCGCTGGTGGTTCAGTCTGGCACTGGCACTGATCCGAAGCCGCAAAATGAGGCGATCTTCAAGCTGGCAACCGCTTATAACAGCGATCTGCCGACGCTGCCGCTGGTCGAGCGTTTCTATAATACGCCGCTGGTTGACAAGAACGTTGACGGTCTGCCGCCACTGACCGACCCAATCTGGGGCAACGTCAGCACTTCGGATAACGCGATTGTTGTCCTGTTGATGGAAGGCAAGATCGGCCCGAAGGCCAAGTAATCTTCTGCCCGTCTATAGATTGACCCCACCCTGAATCCCTCCCCGCTGGCGAGGAGGGACCTGCAAATGCAGTGGTATTGGCTCCCTTTCCTTGCTTGCGGGGAAAGGGCGGGGAATAGGGGGCAGTTGGCATCGGGGCAATGCCTCGTAGTTTTACTCGTTCGGGGGCGCGGTTGTCCCCCGGACAACCAGTTCAAACGGCGGCAATTGCATCTCCCGCCACGATGGATCACCCACAAAGAGTTTCAGCAACATCTGCGCCGCCAGTTGTCCACATTTCTCGAAGTGTTGGCGAACTGTCGTCAATCCCAGATATTGCGCCGCATCGATGTCATCAAACCCGATCACCGAGACAAAATCCGGCACTTTCAGGCCAATTTCATTGATGGCCTCGATGACACGCAGGGCTTTCACGTCGTATAACGCAAAAATTGCAGTAGGCGGATCACTCAGAGAGAGCAGGCGGCGGGTAGCTTCTTTCGTTGAAAGTGGATAGCGATCCGGGTAGACAGCATAACGAGGTTGTATCGGGAGGCCGTGCGCTGTCAGCGCATCGACATAACCCGTATAACGATCCATTGATGTTGGGAAATTAAACGGGTCTTCCAGAAATTCGCCAACGAATCCAATTTTGGTATGACCTAATCCAATCAGGTGTTCCGTTGCCATGCGCCCACCTGTCCGGTTGTCCATTCCGATGGTTGGCGTACCGGGGATAGCGCGGTCAAAAATCCGCACAACGGCGATATTTTCCATTTCCAGTCGGGCGAGTTGTTGCTCATTGAGAGGAAGCGAATTAACGATTAACCCCTCAACCAGTCTGGATTCTATGATCCGTGCGATTTGTTGATCGACCTGATCGGGCGTTCGGACGTGAAACAGGACAAGATTGTATTCTGGCCCCATTTCATCGAATGTATCCATTATTCCGCGCATCCGCTGGATAAAGGCAGGGTGCGAAAAGAAAGGGGAGAGGATACCAATCGAACGCCCGGATATCATTCACCCCCCAATCAACGATGGGAGCCCGGTAATGTCATCCAATATGTAATCTGCGCCAGACTCTTCAAGCTGGCGACGCCGTTCCAGCTTCGCCGCCTCGCCCCGAACGCCCGTCAGCACGGCAATCGCCCGACAGCCTGCCGCCTTTGCCATGATCATGTCGCTGGTCGAATCGCCAACCATGCCAATCATCCGATGATCGCCCCTGAGCAGTGCCGGATCAACAAGTTCTGCTGGAGATTTATCCGGGTAAATCGCAACCATCAGCGAATAAGGATGCGGCTTCACAAACCCGATCTGGTCCAGTGCGGCTTCCCCTTCGCGGACTTTATCGAGCGTGCCA
The DNA here is from genome assembly GCA_964432445.1 of uncultured Anaerolineaceae bacterium. Classification (GTDB taxonomy): domain Bacteria; phylum Chloroflexota; class Anaerolineae; order Aggregatilineales; family UBA2796; genus JBBRMW01. The sequence continues at coordinate 3,529 of CAYSOC010000234.1, read as the reverse complement.
AACCGCTTTGCATCGAAGTAATCCAGCAAGGCAAGATCGCCAAGTGCGTCATCCAGTTCATCCAGAGGTCGCCCTGTCGCCGCGCCGAGCGTAATCCCGCCAGCGTGCAACTCTTGCAACGTTCGGCGTATATCCTCTACCGGAATCGCTGTACCGTCGAGCAGATGCGTTCCGCCGTATTCGTGCATGGCCTCACCATGATAGAACCGCTGGAAGCGGCTATGCAGATACCACCAGAAGGCACGTTCCGGTTCAAACAAATCCGGCGCAGTGCTGCCAAGCGCGTGCTGCGCCCATGCTCCGGCATAATCGATCAGATCGCGCCCCATCACATCGGTATGATTGAGAAAATCTTCCAATGCACGCGGCCATTCCGGGGCGCGTAGCGCTTGCCCGCGTAATGTTTCCAGCAATGCGTCTACGGTTTGGACGGAATAGGCACGCGCACCGGGTAGCGCCGCGAGCCAGGCACACGCCAGAATATAGGTAATATCCCAATTGGAATTGACCGCGCGGCTTTTGAGCGCATAGATAAGGGAATCTGGCACAGTGCGCTGGCGTGCCTCTTCACTGTGGACGGCATCCTGTGGGAGCGCTCCCGCTTGCCCTAGCGTTTTGGTAACAAATTCCCAAAACGTGAGCCGCGCGCACGCCCAGTATTTTTCTTCGGTGGTGATTACGCCATCCATATCGAAAATTAGTAAATTCAGATTCAATGTACCCCTTTTCTTATTATAGAGTCATTTGCGTATTAAAGTGCATAAACCTTGAATTAAGGTGCGGCGCTTATACAATGATTGTCTTATGTGTCAATCGAGGCAAGCGTCCTATCGAGGAGCGATTGAGAGTTCCCTGTGGATTCTGCGCCCATGATGATCGCATAGCTCAGGCCAAGCCAGCGCACCTGTTCCGGGAAGCGGTTTTCATCCAGCAGATTCATCGTCAGGAAGGGGCAGCAGAACAGCGCCATTTTCAGGAAAGTACGCCAATCTTTCCGCAGCCATCCACGTTGACGCAATTCAGCAACGAGTGGACGCAGAACACGCTCCACCTTGCTCTCAAAAAACATCTGACGATAGTCGGGCAGCGTTTCATCGAACGTCACGCGGATCGTACTATCATCTTCTGTGATCGAAAGCGTCTGCGCTTGCTTCGCTTCCAATGGAAAATACATCCAGTGGGCGAATACGTTGTGAAATAGCGGCTTTGCCAGATCGAAAAAAGGGCTGTGCCTGCCAGCGAACGCCGGATCAAAGTACAGGAATTCATCCCGCGCCAGGAACACATTGCCATTATGGGCATCTCCATGTCCGATCACGCTTGCGCCAGCCTGCGCTGGATCAATCCCGTTTTGCGCCGCAATCAAATCTGCCAGCGAGGATTGATAGGCACGCCCGTTAATGATCCATCGCTTATACAATGGGAGTCTGGAGCGCTCACCGTCGAAGTAAAAATCACGGCAACGATTGCCTGCCAGACGGTGATAGAAAAGCTGATGAACAGGGGCGCGTGCCGATTCTTCGGCAGTCTGCAACGCCAGCGAATTTTTGTAAATCTGCCACAGATGATCATCTGTGGTCGGGAGTTGGTGTTGCAACGCGGTAATGGCGTCGGGGCTGGCAGTGCCGCGTTCCATCTGCACCAACAGATCGAACACAGAACTGGCTTCAATCTTCTCGTAAATCAGAAACTGCTTACCGTATTCGGTGCTGGCGATTACCGGACGGATGATCGGATAGCCCGCATCCGCCAGTAGCTGCGAGTTGTAGTATTCGCCAACGATGCTATCTGGTTCGACATGCGTCTTGAAAAACAGGTTACGCCCATCCGCTAGCCCCAGAAAGCCATTGAAGGAGTTGAGCGATACCGCTGACGGGCGAAGCTCTACCGAAACAGGCGCAAGTTGCGGAAAGGTGTCGCGGATGAACGCCAGTAATCGCGCTTCCGCAGCACCTTTGTCAACATATTGCAACGCCTGAATTTCGCGGAGGGTCTGATCGCCTGTCACTTCAAACCCATGATTTCATCGCGCTTGCGGATAGACATCGCGTGCGCCGGGAAGCCTTCATAATCGGCAAGCGTGGCGGTTTGCTTGCGCAGCGAATCGTAGCCTTCCTGATTCATATAGCCGACGCCGGAACGCTTGAGGAAGTCCCACACGCTCACCGAAGAGAACGAGCGCCCGAAGCCACCTGTTGGCAGGATGGCATTCAGCCCAAGCGTGTAATTGCTGGTTGGTATCGGTGTATACGAACCGAGCAGAATTTCGCCTGCATTTTTGATCTTCCCAAGCGTGCTGAACGGATCGCTGGTCAGGATTTCGAGGTGTTCGGGCGCGTAATCATTCACGAATCGGATGGATTCGTTCAGTGAATTGGTAAGCAGAATGCCACCATAATTGCCCAGCACATTCTCTACAAATTTGCGCCGCCATTCGGGAAGTTCCGCAATATAGCCTGGCAGGATGCGCAGGGCTTCATCGGCAATCCGGCGGTCATGTGTTACGAGAATGGCAGCGGATTCCGGCCCGTGTTCCGCTTCTACCAGCAGATCGAGCGCAGCGAGGCGCGGATCGGCGTTTTCATCGCACAGGATGATCGATTCGCTTGGGCCAGCGGGCAATCCAACATCAAGCGTGCCATACAAAAGACGCTTGGCGGCGCTGACATAGCTGCTGCCAGGGCCAACAATCTTGGCGACTTTTGGCAGCGTTTTTGTTCCGAAGGCGAGTCCGGCAATCGCTTGCATCCCACCAACAGCATATACATCCGAAACGCCAGCGATCTCAGCCGCAACGAGGGACGCTGCATCGGCTTTGCCTTCCGGGTTTGGCGGCGTCACGACGGCAATACGCTCAACGCCCGCCACTTTTGCCGGAATCGTCAACATCAGCATGACGGAGGGAAATGAACCTTTGCCGCGCGGGACATATAGCCCTGTGCTTGCCACAGGCGTGATCTTCTCGCCTGCCATGATGCCTGGACGAACTTCCATAAACCACATCGGTTCGGGCATCTGCTCCTCATGGAAGCGCTTGATATTGGCGTGTGCATGTTCGATGGCGGCGACAACCTCCGCGCCAACCTGATCCCGTGCATGTGCAAAATCTTCGGGAGTGGCTTTCAGATTTGCCTGCTCATAATCGGGAGCGTCGAATTGCCGTGTGAATTCGACCAGAGCCGCATCTCCATCGCGCCGTACTCTGTCTATGACTTCCTGTGCGCGTGGCAATAACGCCGATATATCCTGTTCAGAGCGCCGCATGAGCGTGGCTTGCTCTTCCGCCGGGAGTTTGGAAAGTTCACGGAATTGAATCACAGTATGTTTTTTCTCGAAAATTGAAAATATCCAGACCGGATGAATTATAACGGGTGTTTGTGGCTGTAGATTATTGTGAAAAAAGCCAGAACGTGGAAGGCTTAGGCAGATTAACGCCCTCGGTTAGAGAGGTTAAAGTAAGTGCATCATGCGCTTTTGAGAAACTGTCTGAGAAGTCCGATAAACCCCACCCTCAATCCCTCCCCGCTGG
>CAYSOC010000233.1:0-7695 GCA_964432445.1 uncultured Anaerolineaceae bacterium | reverse complement strand
TACACCATGATCGCTCATTGCCAGAAAACTCGGTTCCTGACCAGCTTCGCGTACCTGTACACCCTCGTTGATGACCCAGCCAACCAACGCATCGACTTCGCCCTTTAGAAGCGGTTCGACGCCAAAGGTTGTACGCGGAACGGTGGTGACTTGTGCCGGATCGATCTTCTGGGAGGTCAGCAAGGTGTTGTAGACCTGCATCGAGCCGCCATCGGAAACTGCGACCTTTTTCCCAATCAAATCCTGGGGGCGACGGATATTGCTTTTGGCGAGGCTGATTACAGCGAGAGGGCTACGTTGCATCATGGTTGCAATCGCCATTACCGGCTTGCCTTCAGATCGCGCTACCAACAAATTGGAAGCACTGGACATCCCAAAATCGACTGTCCCATTAATGATTTCATCAATTGGTTCAATATACTTCGACCCGACAAAGCCGCCTTCGATCAGCTTTACTTCCAGATTCTGCTTTCTGAAATGGCCGTTTTTCTCGGCGGTATAAAAGGCTGCTGTAGAATATTCGTGAATCCATGAAAGCTGGATACTCACTTTATCTGGCGCGGTTACGGTTGGCGTCGGGACAGCGCTATTACAGGCGCTGAGAAGTAGCGCACTGATGATGCAAATGAACTGAACGGGACGGACAAAGTTGGACGACATTGTAAACTTCCCTTCGGGTGTTGCAGATACTTCAAAGCACACCCTATTACAGTTTATCCCTGCTAAATTGTCTTAACACTTCTCCAAAATAACATCTTTCTAACGATTTTTTCTATGTTTTTTATTATTTTAAGCTATTTTAACTCAATCATTGATGTAGATGATGTAATAAAATCCACGAATTTTTCAAAATATCTTCTGGTTAGTTTGATGCAGATAATCTTCCAGGATGCGAACGTTGCGAAATACCTGTTGCCAACCCCGTCACTTGCCGTCAAGGGGGGAGATACGGACGCCCTTCTACGCCTGTCCGTAGTTGAAAACGCAGCGATGGACCCCTATCCCCGGCCCTTTCCCCGCAGGCAGGGAAAGGGAGCCAACGCCCGTCTGTCTGGAAGTCCCTCCTCGCCTGCGGGGCGGGATTGAGGGTGGGTCAAGACTAATGCTCTAGGGTTAACACTATTTGCGGACAAGCAGAGAACCGCGTCCGCGCTGGATCACACCGGTAACGCTACTGTAAAGCGGCAGCCCTTGCCGCGTTCGCTCTCTACCCACAGATAGCCGTTCATATAACGCGCAATATCCCGACAGATCGCCAGCCCCAGGCCAGTTCCGGCAGGCTTGTTGGTCAACACTTCCCCAACCTGCCCAAAGCGCTCGAAGATGATTGGCAGGTCTTCCGGGGCGATTCCCATTCCGGTATCTGTCACACTGATCAGCAGCCATGCACGACTGACCGATTCCTTTGATGTTTCGTTGAAAGCACGCCACTCCATATCATCATCGGGGCAGTAGGCATGTGTCCACATGCGGATATGTTCGCCTTTGTTGACTGTGCGTACTCGTACCTTAATCGTCCCGGTTTTGGTGAATTTCATCGCGTTGGAGATCAGATTGGTGAGGATTTGCGTCAGTTTATCCGGGTCGGCAAGGATTGTTGGTGTGTGATTTGGAACATCAACAATGAGTTGCAACTGATTTTCGTTGGCGACGGCGCTGAATAGTGCCGTTGTCTGGTTCACAATCTGCGCCGGATTCACGTCAATGATTTGCCACGATGAACTACCGGAATCCATGCGACTCAGGTCAAGCACATCGTTAATCAGTCGGGTCAGGCGTTCGCTCTCTTCGGCAAGAATATCGAGGTCTTCCCGAATCACGCCGACAGCCTGCGAGGTCGCCGCTGGCATCGCTTCGGAATGCGGCTGTATATCGTCCTGAAAAATCTGGCGGATCATCTTCGTGAAGCCGACAACAGAAGTTAGTGGCGTGCGCAGTTCATGGCTGACATTGCTCACAAAATCCAGCCGCGATTGTTCCGTTTGCACTTCAGACGTAATATCCCGAATCACCGTCACTGCGCCGCGTTCGCTCGTCTCGACGCTGCGGGCGCTGGCCTGAAAGTATTTTTCGTTGACATTGAAGCGTGTACTAAAGGTGCTGCCGATATGAATCAGCGCCTGATCGATGACCTGGTGCAGCGCGCTCTGTTCAATCACGCTATGAATCCGATGCCCGACGCCACCGCCGGGATACTGAAACATGCCGCGAAAGGCCGGGTTTGCCAGCGCAATCGTACCCTGTGCATCGGTCACAATCAGCGCATCGGACATGCTGCTGAGGACGGTATCCAGCCTGTCATGTTCGGATTGCAGCGCGCGGGTGCGTTGATCAACAAGTTGGTTCAGTGTGCTGACTGTATTTTCGTATTTCTGTGTTTTACGATAATCCAGCCACGATAGGACATCATCGTATTCGGTGATGTTGAGGCCGCGCTGTTCCTGTTCGGCGGAAACGCGAATTGGCCTGATCCTGTTGATAATCCAGAAGGCCAACGCGCCTGTACCAAATGACCAGGCAAAACACACCAGCGTACCGATCACTTGCACAACCATCTGATCCAATCGGCTGCCGGAACTAACGAGGATGTGTTCCTGTGAGGCGAACAGTCCCGTCAGGATTGTTCCAAGTGCGCCGCAAAACGCATGTACCGGGACTGCGCCCGCCGGATCGTCCCACTTGAAGCGATCCAGAATTTCCTGCGATAGATTCACAAAAACGCCAGCGATACCACCGATTACCAGCGATGCCCACAATGGTACGGCGAACGACCCGGCAGTAATGGCTACCATCCCGCCGAGGACGCCGGAAAGTGTTGGGAGTGCGTGCAACCCTGCTTGTGAGCGATGCCAACGCGAATACAGGTATGAAGTCAGACCGCCAGCGGCAGCCGCAAAATTTGTTTTCAGGATGACCGCGCCAACATCGGCGTTGACCTTGAGCAGACTGCCACCATTGAAGCCGAACCAGCCAAACCACAAAATGAACGTCCCAAGCGCCGCCATCGGAATATTATTACCACCGAGATTTTGTACTTTGCCATCCTTGTCATAGCGCCCTGTGCGCGGGCCAAGCGCAATAATCGCCGCGAGCGTCACCCACCCCCCAACGCCGTGTACTACCGAACTCCCGGCAAAATCGATAAAGCCCATTTTGACCAGCCAGCCGTTCGGTTCGGGATAGTAGAGGTTGCCCCAGACCCAGTGACCGAACACAGGATAAATCAGCCCGGCGATCACGGTAGAGATAATCAGGTGGGTGGTTAAATCCGAACGTTCCGCTGTACCACCTGCGATGATCGTCACGGCACAACCCGCAAAACAGACTTGCATCAGGATGAACGCCGCGCCTAGAAAGTTTGCGGTTGGCTCTGTGCTGGAAAGGAAAAAATCGCTCGTACCAAACAAGCCCAGATAGCTATGCCCAAACATCAGACCGAAACCGATGGCATAGAAAACGAGCGAGGTGATCACAAAATCCGCAACGTTTTTCACAGCAGTGTCTATTGCGTTTTTGGCTTGGACAAGCCCGATTTCCAGGCACAGAAACCCAAGCTGCATGAAAAACACCATGCCGCTCGCAACGATTACCCAGAGCGTATCTATCGCCTGTTTGTCTGTCAGTTGTGTAACAGTGTTCATGGCACATTCCCCCATGCGCCAACTTAACACACGTCACCGGGGGATAGCTACGCTAAATCCACATAAGATTTTGGCAAAAATTCTGTGCAAGGTTGACATAGAGCAGAGTGCCAAAGTTTGTAAAATTTCGGTTGGGGTAATCTGGATTTCCAAACGATTGGCACATGATGAATACGCTAACCAGAAAGATTTTGATTGTCGATAACGAACGCCATATTCGGACGCTCTTGCAACAGGCGTTGCAGAAGCTGACGAAGGCTGGTATTCAATTGCTCACCGCAGAAGATGGGGTGCAGGCGCTAAAACTGATCGATACCGAGCGTCCCGATCTGATTTTCATGGATTTGATGATGCCCGGTTTGCACGGCTTTGATGTTTGCCGTTTGGTTAAATCTGACCCACGTTTGCACCATACCTATATCATTATTCTCAGCGCCCGCAGCCAGTTTGTAGACCGCCAGATGGGGAGCGTCGTCGGCGCAGATGAATACATCGTCAAGCCCTTTGACCCGATTCAGATCGCGGAACGCGCGCAAAAAATATTGGAAGTTCAAACCACATAAATCAAATTACCGGGCAAAAAAGGATAGTTGCAGGAAACGCATCCCTGCCAATATCTGATCAACCCGCTGCCCGGTCAATGTCCCGATATATTCGCCCAATCGCGTTTTCTCTACAGAAGATACTTTCGAGACTTCGACAACACTTTGCCTGGGTAAATTCGCTTCATCTGGATCAAGCAACACGTTCCCCGGCAGGCTCGCCCGCTTCAAATTCGTTGTCAGTGCGCAGACAACCACCGTACTGAGTCGGCTATGATTGAGGACATCCTCCTGAATGACCACATGAGGATGAGGGATACCGGGTTCTGTTCCACCCGCATCTGCCAGTTGTATCCAGTATATATCTCCACGATTGATCACCAGACTGTATCCTCCAGATGTTCTGAATCTCATTATACAGAAACATTTTCACCAACCCGGCGTATAAGCCCGTAATCAATTCTATTTTCTGAATACGAGGTAAATATGTCTTTACGTGCTTTCAAAATGCCGGATGATATTCCGACGCTGCTGGCTTTGCTCCCTCCCAGTTTTCAATATCCTGAAAACCCGGATTGGAACTTTGCCAGCGATGAATTGGAAGAAATGATGGACACCTTGAAAACTGTCAAAAGCCTATGGCCTTTGCTGTCTGTCGTGATGGTGTTCATCCCCAAAATGCGAGACATTATGTCGGGCTATCTTTGGGAAGAGGACGGCAAAGCCGTTGGTGTGTGTAACACAGGACGGGAAGGGATGGGCGATACCTGGTTCGTTGGTAATGTCGGCGTGCTACCGGAACATCGACGCAAAGGCATTGCGCGCAAAGTAGTGGAGGCGTGCGTTGCACTTGCCCGCGAGAAAGGCGCAAAGACAATCGTCCTGGATGTCATCGCAGGCAATCTTCCAGCTTACACGCTTTATGATAGTCTTGGGTTCGAGACGTATGGAAGCGAACACGAATTAATCTACGAGAAAAATATTATTCCGCCGGAATGTCCGATACCAGAGGGCTTTACCGTATCGCCCTACCCTTTTTTCGACTGGCGCACACGTTTTGATCTTGCTGCCCGGATCACCCCTGCTGTCGTAAAAAAATATAATCCGGTGACTGAAGAACGCTTTCGGCAACCCGGCATCCTTCGTATTATAGGCTTGCTGATCCGAAAGATTTCAGGTTCTAGGCAGGAAACTTTTATTATACACAGATCATCAGATCAACAAGTAGTCGGCACAATGCGTTATTCGGCACGTAAAAAGCAGGGTGGCATCAATTCCATCAATGTAACTCTCGATCCAGCCTATGGACAGCTTGCCACTTACGCAATTGGGGAGATGATGAGAAACGCGCTGATTCAGAGTCCGGGGCGACGCATTGCTATGGAGTGTCCAGGCTGGCAACCATCAATTTTAGATGCTGCTCTGTCAGCCGGTTTCACGACGCGGTTTGAGTTCAGGAAAATGGGGATGGTATTGCCATAGTGCCATATATAGGAACGATAGAGCAATCTGTCGTTCCTGTTTGCAGTACGTGTCATATTTACTTCTCGATGAGTTTTGCATCCAGCGTCTGGCGCAACCAATTCAGGTGCAGGCGCAAATCGCGCCCGATGACCCGCTCGTACTGCGAGAGGAGCAGAAACCCGAACGCAAACAGCAGAAAAAATCCACCCATCCAGAACCGTGCCGTTGCCATCCAGAACAAGCCCAACCCAGCCAGCATTACGGTAAAAAACATGCGCATGGCTGCGGCGCGTAACGGGGTTTGCATCTGTCCGGTGATGCGCGTCCCGCCGGATTTAGCTGGTTCGATCCACATAAAAAAGCGGCGCTGATTGTTCTGGGTCGGCAACCGAAGCGTTGCCTGTCCGCGTTCCAGAGTCTTTGCAATAGACGGCACAGCGCGCAAGCGGCGCGAAATTTCTTCCGGCGTGTGTGGACTTTCCAGCGTGACAACCTTCCCCGGCGCGGTCATCAATAGACGAAACCACAGGCCGGAGGATGGTTTACGGACGTTTGAACGGGTCAAAAAGGCGCTCCCACTCCTGCAAGGCATAGCGATCCGTCATTCCGGCAATGTAATCGGCAACGGTACGCGCTACGCCACGTCCTTCAATTTTCGCCTGAACGCCCGTTGGCAGCAAACCGGGATGCGCCAGATAGGTCTGGAAAAGCTGCTCAATGAACTGTGCCGCTTTGAATCCCATACGCTGCACCCGGAAATGGTTAATCAACTTCTCACGGATGAAAGTTTTTAGCGCGCGATTCATCCGATCAAAATGATCGCTATAACCGATAACTGTATTAGGCTGGCTTGCGATTGCGTTGGCAGATTCCGGCTTGAGTAGTTGCAGGCGTTCTTCGGTGGCAGTGATTACATCATCGCTCTGTAACGAAGTCAGGCGACGCACCAGTTCATGCCGCGTCATCTCGGAATATTCGCGCCAACCGATGCTCTCTTTGAGGATTTCCCAGATTTCCAGCCCTTCCAGTTGACGCGATTCGATCAACCCGGCGCGCAGACCGTCATCCAGATCGTGTGAGTTATAGGCCATCTCGTCGGCAAAGTCGGCAATCTGTGCTTCAAGCGTCCCACCGCCGCCGTGCGCCTTGATGCCATCCAGTGTTTCCAGTGTTAAATTCAAACCGGGAAATGCCGGGTAGCGTTCTTCCAGTTCGGTCACGATGCGATATGTTTGCTCGTTATGTCGGAAGCCGCCGTATTGCGCCATCTGTCTATCGAGTGCTTCTTCTCCAGCGTGTCCAAATGGCGGATGCCCCATATCGTGTGCAAGGCAGAGCGTTTCGACTAAATCCTCATTTACGCTCAACGCCCGCGCCAAACTGCGCCCGATCTGCGCGACTTCCAGCGTATGCGTCAGGCGGGTACGGTAATAATCCCCCTCGAAATTGACGAATACCTGTGTTTTGTATTCCAGACGCCGGAACGCAGTAGTGTGGATAATCCGATCCCGATCCCGCTGGAAGCGCGTCCGGTGATTATCTTCTTCTTCCGGGTATGGGCGTCCCCGGCTCTCACCGCTGCGAACCGCATAAGGTGCAAGGGTTTGGGCTTCAAGGGCTTCGCGTTGTGCGCGCGTGGTGATCATAACATCACTTCGCAACGTAATCAGACCGGGCGCTAAAGCACCGGGCTAAACTCAAAGAAAGGTTTGAAATATTCCGTTTACGATGAATGTTGTGGACACACCACAGAAAAAATGCTATTTGCCAGCAGATAATTTTATTTTCCTTGTGGATGTTTGCTTGCTCTTTGAGTTTAGCCCCCTGCTTCAGCAGGGGGAAATCAGAACATATCAGCATGTTTAGGGTAGCGCCATCGGCGTCCACGTCTTGCGATGATGTATCGCATTTTCGCGCACTCTGGCGATCTGTTCGTCGCTCACTTCGCGTTCAAAACTGCGGAAACCGCCGAGTTTGAATCCGTGCCGCGCGCAGATTTCGCCAATCTCCAGGCAATGCTCAATGGTGAGGTCTTTGCCGACACTGTA
>CAYSOC010000232.1:0-7716 GCA_964432445.1 uncultured Anaerolineaceae bacterium | reverse complement strand
GAAGTATCTGGCGGATGAGAAGCGTATCAAGGCCGTAACGTTGTGCTTTACCGACCTCGAAGGCCGCCTGCGAATGCTGGACTATGACAAGAAGTTCATGCTCAAGTCCGCAGATAACCTGACCTTCGATGGTTCGTCGATTCGTGGTTTCTCTGCGCAGAAGGAATCAGACCTGCGTCTCGCCGTAGACTGGTCAGCCTTCTATTGGGTTCCGTCCGATGTCTTTGGGCCGGGTAAAGTTCTCGTTTTTAGTGAAGTCCTGGAAAAAGACGGGACGCCCTATGTTGCCGATATGCGTTCCCGCTTTAAGCGTTTCCTGAATGAACTCTATGAGACTCAGGGTCTTGTCTGTAACGCGGCCAATGAAATCGAAGGATTCCTGTTCACGGGGCGTAATGCGGAACAGGCATTTGCTTCGACAGGCAGGTTTGAGTTTGTAGCGCAAGGTGGTTATTATCACTCGCTCCCCGGCGATCCGCTCCGTGCGTTCATCGACACCGCTGCCGAAGTTCAGCGCGCGATGGGCTTTGCCAACGAAAAGGATCACCCGGAAGTTGCGCCTTCGCAGTTTGAAATGAACTACAGCTACTCCGAAGCCAGCATTGCCGCCGATCAGATTCAGCTTTACAAGCTGCTCTGCCGCCAGGTTGCCCACAACCTCGGCCTGACCGCCAGCTTCCTGCCGAAGCCTGTTGTCGGCATCAACGGCAGCGGTATGCACACTAATATGTCGGTCAGCCAAAACGGGAAGAACCTGTTCTGGCAGGAAGATGGACAGGATCAACTGTCTGAGGCTGCGCACAGCTATATCCGCCGTATCCTCTCGGTTGGTAACGACATCTGCCTGATTATGAACAGCAGCGTCAACAGCTATCGCCGCCTCGACCCGCACTTTGAAGCGCCGAACCAGATCAAGTCCAGCCCGACAGATCGCGGCTCGATGATCCGTATTCCGATTGGCAACGAGCGTTCTGCCCGTGTCGAAGTCCGTTCGATTGCGCCGGATGCCAACCCATATATGGCTTTGTATACGTTCTTCAAGACAGGTCTGACAGGTGCGGAGAAGAAGGTTAGCGGCAAGGAAATTCTGCCAGATAACGTCTACGACGCTATCACCAACTTCCGCAAGAGCGCCTATGTGAAGGAACTCCTCGGCGCAGAAGTTCAGGACAAGTATGCCTCGCTGAAGGAAATGGCCGCAGATCGCAGCCCGCGCCGCCTGGGGACTGTCGTCAAGACCAGCGAAATCCAGTTCCATCACGAAGTCCAGAACCAGCTTCTGTGGAACCAGTTCTAGGCTGATAAGCTGGCCCGATACATTAAAAATGCCCGGTGTTTCGACACCGGGTTTTATTTCCATATTACAGATCGTTTTTAAGCGTAACCCAAATTATAGTTTCCCAAAATATCCCGCATCATTAAGAGAACTTGAAAAAGGATCAAGAATTCTTAATTGTGCCGAATTACAGACCCTGCTATTCATCGGTGTATTTTCATAGGGCAAGCGTATAAATCGTATAAAAATAGGAAGGGTGGTGGGGTTGCCGATCCAGCACGAACATGGTAAATTTATAGGTATATCCGCCATATATATACCATGAAGCAGCGATAATCCCTATATATGGGGGCATTCAGCTAAAATTGAACGAGTTGCTATTGGCATTAGTTCAGGCTGGACATGATGGTGCAAGTTTTGGTCAATTGGGAAACAAAAAGGCCAGTCCTAGGAGAACCAGCCTTATGCAAACTTTCAGGAAAAACCATGATAAGTTGCAACTTGAGAACTTCATCTTATCACATTTTCTGATGGCTTTGCAAATATAACTCTCCGTTAGGCTTGAACTTGGAGTAGGGAGAAAAGCCGATATTTGTCGTAGTCGTTGGAAACCTTTGTGGTAGTGGGTATGGTGGAAATATCTCCTGTATCTGCCATAACCTGCGCCTTCTAGTGATTGCAGAAGGTTACGTCAATCGAAATGAGAAGGTGAAGAGTGAGTTGCCTGTTGATAACCTACGATCTGTCGAATCCAGGTCAGAAATACACAAAGGTCTTTGATGTGATCAAAGCCTATCCTTATGCCAAACTGTCTGAGTCGTCCTATGCGATAAAAACTCAGGAATCCCCATCCCAAATCTATAATCGCTTGAGTTCGCATCTGGACAGCAACGATCAGATTTACATCATTGCCGTGAATGAGCCACACATGGGGTTTGGACCGCAAAGCGTCAATCAATGGTTAAACAAGAATTTGTAACCAGAGAGGAGATGAAAATGCCAACGCAAAAACCAGGGGAAAATCCGGCAAGATCAGGCGAGTATATTGAGCGCGGTCCAAGGGGTGGAGAAGTCCCGAAGCCACGTCAAGTAACAATTGAACCGCGTGATAAGCCACTACCTCCGACGCAAAAGCCGGGTCGAACATGGGAACGGATCGGACCACCGGAGACGGAAGACTAAGCCGGACTGCAAAATCAGTTTCAATCTGATGTGCTAGTTCGATAAACTGCCCGGTGTTTCAACGCCGGGTTTATGTTTTTCTATTTCTCTTGGTTACTTATCTTTTTTTATCACAAATGGAGATATCATTTCCCAAATTATCCCGCTTCATTAAGAGAACTTGAAAAAGGATCAAGAATTCTTAATTGTGCCGAATTACAGACCCTGCTATTCATCGGTGTATTTTCATAGGGCAAGCGTATAAATCGTATAAAAATAGGAAGGGTGGTGGGGTTGCCGATCCAGCACGAACATGGTAAATTTATAGATGTAACCGCCACATATATACCTAAAGCAAACCTTTAACCCTATATATGGCGGTATTGCTTAATATAATAGCTAGATAAGGGCAACGGCTGGAATGAAATGCCCCAACTGTGGGGAAATGTCGTGGAAAGTAATAGATACCACTGAAACACGCACGGGAGTGCGTCGGCGCAGGGAGTGTAAGGCGTGCGGGTCACGCTATAGCACGGTAGAGCGAATTGTTGCCACGACGCCATTGCTCGTCAAGGCTGATGGAGCGCGTGAAGAGTTTGATCGAGAAAAACTCAAACGCGGTATCCGATTAGCCTGTAGTAAACGTTCCGTTTCCGCCGCGCAGGTGGATCAACTCGCTGCCAGTGTAGAGAGTTATCTCCAGTCACTGGGACGCCCGGAGGTAGAAAGCCGCATCGTCGGCGACAAGGTGATCGAAGGTCTGAAAGCACTTGACCCGATTGCCTATATCCGATATGCGATTGTATATCTTGGGTTAGACGATTTGGGCAGTGTGCGCGCAGAAATCGACAAGTTGTTAGGCGAAAGTACCGAGATAACCCAGGCGCTTCCATCGTATACAGAAGATCAACTGATCGACAGGATGGAAGCCGACAATTCTTCTGAGACACCAATCGAACGCTGATTTCAGGCACGCTAACCCCGTCCAAACCTGATTTTGGCTTGTAGGTCAGTCCGCTCCGGGACTGTTTTGCTTTGTATTCTTAATTTCTGATTTCCAAAGAGGAGGAACCTGTGGAGAAGACCAGGGAAGCTATCCCCATGCCTGTTGCCGGACTGCTTGAGACGCCGCCGATTCCCGACGATCTGCGCGTCCGTTCAATCGCGCTAACGGAAAATGCCCGTGTCGTTTTGCAGAAGCGTTATCTACGACGCGGGACGGATGGCAAACCAGCCGAAAATGAGCAAGAGATGTTCTGGCGTGTTGCCTATAATGTGGCGCTTGCCGAGGACAAACATGATGGCGATGTGATGAAGAACGCACGCGCTTTCTATGATCTGCTCACGAATCTGCAATTTTTCCCGAATTCTCCCACGTTTACAGGCGCTGGCACACCGCTTGGACAGCTTGCAGCATGTTTCGTACTTCGTATAGATGATGATATGGGGCGTTCTGATACAGGAATATTTCAGACGCTTCGTAATGCTGCATTAATACAACAAACAGGCGGCGGGAACGGTTTTGCATTCTCTCGCCTCCGTCCAAAGGGTGCAATTGTCAAGAGCAGCAATGGGCAGGCAACCGGGCCGGTTGGCTTCCTTCGCGTCTATGATCAGGCCTTCGGGGAGATCGCGCAGGGTGGCTGCCTCACGCCGGAAACGTTGGTTTATACAGAAAAAGGCTTGCTTCGTCTGGATGAAATTGTCACACATACTGCAACAGGCTGGCGTGAACACAATTTGGTTGTTCCTACCGATGAAGGAGATCGCACCTCGACGCAGGCATATAACAACGGTGTTGTACCAGTTTTGCGCCTGACTACCAGCGAAGGTATTCAGATCACAGGAACACCCAATCACAAATTCAAAGTGATGAGCGAGTCCGGCCCGGTTTGGCGTCGTTTGGATGAACTCCAACCCGGCGATGCAATCATGGTTAAGTTGGGGCAACATCAAGGGCAACTACAAGGATTACAGCGTCCAATTCGGCAGCATGGCAATCAGGTAATGCCAGAGTTTCCATTCCAACTTAATGAAGAATTTGCTTTCTTCATGGGTTATATGGCTGGAGATGGTTTCGTTGCCGCTGGTGCAGATGATCATCGTGTTGGTGTAACAGTAGCTCATGACAGCTATCTTATGGAAGAGATGCCTGCTATGATGCGGCGGTTGTTTGGTGAGCAAATCACAATTCATGCACAGCAAAAACCAAATGATGCCTCTATCACCTTTGTGATTGATAATCGTGCAGTCAAAGATTTCTTCATTCTCAATGGTTTGGTCAAGGGGCGCAGCACAAATGCACATATTCCGCGCCTGATTCGCCAAAGCCCGCCAATGATTGCTGGAGCATTCCTGAGTGGACTCTTTGAAGCAGATGGCGCATTATCACATGGCTATCCGGTGTTGATCAGTAGTTCCGAACAATTGATCCGTGAAACTGCAACCATGTTGATCGGTCTTGGTTGCCCAATTACTATTCGCCAACAGGCTACAGATGACAGCCATTATGGTACTGCACAGATGTGGCAACTCCGGCTGAATTCGTATATTAGCCTTCAGGTTTGGGGTAAGTTTATCGGCTGCGATTCTCGTTCACGTTTTAACATATGCTATACATTCGAGCCGGATTTATCCCGTGAGTCCAGCTATGTTTTGCCTCACGCTTCCTATTGGCTGGAACCGGTTTTGGTCGCAACGGTACAGCCTCAAATTGACAAAAGAGGTCGCGGAACAGGTCGCAATATGCGTGCCACCGATCCTAAACTCCGCAAACAAATGTTGCGCTACACACGTGGGGATCGCCAACTGACGCTTTCGGGTTATACCCTTATGGCACAGAAAAATGCTGATTTCGCAGAATATGCACGACCAATTGAAAGTACATGGTTTGCGACTGTGCAAAGTGTCGAATCTGCTGGTGAATCCCTCACCTTGGATATCGAAGTTGATCAGAATCACACCTATCTGGCGAATGGACTGGTCACACACAACTCTCGTCGTGGCGCGAATATGGCTGTTTTGCGTGTGGATCATCCCGATGTACGCGAATTCATCACGTGCAAAACAGATGAAAGCCATATTACGAATTTCAACATAAGTGTTGGCATAACCGATGCGTTTATGCGCGCTGTTGAAACGGACAGTACCTATGATTTGATCAATCCTCAAGATGGCAAGGTTTGGGAAACCGTCCGCGCCCGCGAAATTTTTGATTTGATCGTCAAATATGCACATCACAACGGCGAACCGGGTGTATTGTTCCTTGATGCGGCAAACAGACAGAATCCTGTACCTCATTTGTATGAATTAGAGTCAACAAACCCGTGTGGCGAGCAATTTTTAGGCCCGTTCGAGAACTGCTGCCTCGGCAGTATCAATCTGGTCAACGTCAATACGCCTGATGGCAAGGTCAACTGGGCGCAGTTGCAGGAACTTGTGGAAACTTCAACGCGCTTCCTTGATGATGTGGTAACAGCAAACAAATATGTTCCGGCTGTGCCACAGCTTGAACAAGCCGCGCACGCTGTACGCCGGATTGGGCTGGGCATCATGGGATTGGGCGATCTGATGTATAAGTGCGGCATTCGCTATGGTTCCGAAGAGGGTCAGGAATTTGCCGGACAGGTGATGGAGTTCGTTCGCTTCCATTCGATGAAGACCAGTATCGCGCTGGCACAGGAGCGCGGCGCATTCCCGGCAATCAAGGGCAGCATCTACGATCCCGAAAACATGAAGTGGCAGCCACCGAAGCCTCTGTTCCCATACAGCCGCGATCTGAGTCGGCCTGCGGTGAATTGGTCAGAAATTGTCAGCGGCATCAAGCAATACGGTATTCGTAACGGTTGCCAGACAACAGTTGCGCCCACCGGAACAATTGCCACTGTCTCCGGTTGCGAAGCGTATGGCTGCGAACCTGTTTTCGCGCTGGCCTATATTCGCCATGTCAACGACAAGGGGCAAGACCTCAAGCTGCAATATACCAGCCCATTGTTCCAGAAGGCTCTGGAAGATGCCGGACTTGATAGCACACAGATCAAGGCTATCGTTGAACAAGTCAATGTGATGGGTTCGTGCCAGGATGTGGTTGGCGTGCCGGAAAACGTTCGGCATACGTTTGTCGTCAGCGCTGACGTGACCGTCGAAGAACACATTCGGATGCAGGCTGCGATGCAAGCGTTCGTTGACAATGCCATTTCAAAGACGGTCAACGCGCCAGAAGGTGCAACGGTAGAAGATGTCAAGACCGCTTACATGATGGGCTGGAAGCTCGGCTGCAAGGGCATGACGGTCTATGTCACGGGTAGCCGCGACAAAGTGGTACTGGAAACGCACGCCACTGCTCAGGCCAAGCAGAAGGATGAACAAGCCGTTACAGTGATAGAGCCTGCTCCGGTTGCATCGCAAGCACCCTCTATAAAAATTTATGGTGAACTCAAGAAACCGCGCGCACGTCGTCTCGCAGGACGCACCTATCAGGTCGGGACGCCGCTGGGTAAAACCTATATCACCATCAACGAGAATGGAGAAGGGCGCGGACAACCGTTTGAAATTTTCACCCATACCAGCAAAGCCGGGTCGGAAACGGCGGCTGTCTCCGAAGCTATCGGGCGTTTGATCTCGCTGGTGCTGCGCGTGGCATCTCCAATCAGTCCGCGTGAACGTCTGGGCGAAATCGTCCAGCAATTGATTGGGATCGGCGGTGGGCGTTCATCCGGCTTCGGTTCGGCGCGCGTTCGGAGTCTGCCTGATGGCGTCGCGCAAGCCTTGCAAGAATATCTGGAAGAAACCAGCGATATGGAAGGCCTCGATGAACCTATCGAAGTCACTCCTGTGGCGATCAGCAGCAAAGCGCTGCAAAACGCTGCTGGCGGCGTCAAAGCGGCTGTTGGAGTCAATAACGGCAAAATCGTTGGCGACCTCTGCCCGGAATGCGGCGAAGCAACGCTGATCAACGAGGAAGGCTGCCGCAAGTGCTATACATGCAGCTATTCAGAATGCTAAACCGGTAATCCTTCCCAAATAACCCGAAACCCCTTTCCAAAATTGGAGAGGGGTTTTCTTTTTATAAAACCTTTATGACTTTGGATCAAACTGAACGTAAATAATATCACTATAATTGAACTCAGGTTTGAAAGGGATTAACAGCAGTATATGCCCTCAACGATGATAGCGATTATTTCGTTCTCGTCTCATGCAATTTTGTCTGTGGTTTGTGCCGCAACGATGCTGCTTGCGCTCTGGCAGGGCATCCGACATCGGCGCAACCAGAGACTGGC
>CAYSOC010000231.1:0-7852 GCA_964432445.1 uncultured Anaerolineaceae bacterium | reverse complement strand
ATGCCCCGTCGTCTCCCTCCTGACCGTTGATTATCACTTTCAGACAGTTTCTAAATGGCGTTGTGCAGCCAGATAGCTCTGTACCCCTGCTTGAGTTCACAGTGGGGGATGCCAGATAGAAAAGTCTGTGGAAAGGGATTTGTAACAGATGGCGCGGGCAGCAACGGTACTACGGTGAGTATCCATCGGGGCTGCTCATGTTGTTTCCCAAATGCCAGGTTGTGGAACGTCCGATTGTGTGGTTTGGGCGTATCATCCTCTTATCTCTGACTATAAGCATGTATCGACCATCCTCAAAATCAGGTCGTTTTTCTGTTCAGCCAGCTTTTCGCATGATAAGTCAAGGAAAGCTATTCGTATGGTAAACTACCCGCGAAAGGATGAAAATGGAGTATGCCGGAACGTGAACCAGAGAAACGCAACTATCTGCTTGCCTGCTGGATGCCCTACAGTGTTATCGGAAATTGAAGAAGGTTCTCAGCAAATTAACGGCATTGGCAGTTTAAGAATATCTACGGTTTTTCCCTCTGCGATCCAGTAATCCAAATCATTTTCCGTTTCTGATCGGATACGTCTCTCTACCTGTTCCAGAATATATCTGTCATCCACAGTGATGCTCTGTGGGTCTGCCAATATCACACCCAGATAGCGAACAGCATCCGCAAAAATCCCTTTTTCCAGAAATAGCCAGACAAACCCCAATAGTAAAGGATAGAGTTCGGTCTTTGCGCCAAGATCATGGGCATGTTGCCAACCGGAATGTAAAAAGCGTTCGGCATCTGGCAAATCATATAGACGAAGCGCGGTAAATGCCAGTTGCCCTTCGATACCTGCGGCATCCAGCCACATCTGCATCTGCTGATACATTTCCAGAATATCGAGATAATAACCTCGTGCCAGACGATGATCACCGAGATAGTTGGCGATCCATGCCAGATTGGATAGTGCGATAGCAATCAAATGGCGATTGCCGACTTTGATGCTTAACTCAAGAGACTCTTCAAAGATATGTAGCGCTGTTGCATTGTTCCCCTGATTGCTCAGAATCAAACCCTGTATCTGTAAGGATTGAGCAAGCAGGTTACTATCCTGTATTTCTCTGGCGATTTGAACGGCCTGTGAAATATAGCGAATGCCGCCTTCATAATCCTCCTCGCGCTCACAAATTGCTGCCCGGCGTTTTAGCGCGCTGGAGATCATGTTGGGAATACCCAGTTGTTGAAAAATCGCCAGTGCATCATCGACATAGGCCGTTGCTTCGGCATAATTTCCCTGCCGTTCTGCGATATTCCCCATATTTTGTACAGCCCAGGCATAGCTACGCAAATCGTTTAAATCACGGTAAATGTCCCGTGCGCGTTCTACCAGACTTTGGGCTTCTTCCATCCGCGCAGGCGTCATACTGATAATACGCCCGACTCCCAGTAAAGCATCAGCCTGAATTCGCCGATCTTTGGCCTCCTCAGCCATTTCCAACGCCCGTTGATAGCTTTCCTGCGCTTCAGCATGTCGTCCCTGATCGACATAAATGTGGCCTATCAGGATTAGGTGGGTGCGGACAATTTCAAATTCATTCAGACGCAATGCGGCGTAATAGGCTGTTTGTAACCAGTGGAGACGTTCGACCAGCGGCAGACGCATTGGCAGGATATTCCTTCCGGCAATCGGTATTTGACAGCATAGCGCAGCCTGATCATCCTGTTCCATCTGGCTTTCCAGCCACGTCTGCGCTTGTTTGACTTGCGACAGATGCTGATCAAATAGTGCAAGTCCAGCGCGCGCCTGCCCACCACCCTTCTGATATAAATTTTCGGCGGTTTTCAGTTGTTCCACATAATATCGGGCATGACGAAGAGCAGCCTGCTGGAAGAGGTTACGGCTATACATTGGTTGCGCCTCTCACACCTCGAACAAAGAACGAGCCTGCATCACCAGCAGCGCGTGCATCTGGAAATTTCCAGATGCTGCTGGTTCAAGCAAACCGCGATCCACCAATGCACGCACTGCCTCCCGCTGTGGAATGGCATCATTCCAGACTGCGCGCATAGCCTCCATTGAAAAAACGGCTGGTTTGGGTGCGAACACACCAAGCAGCGCAAAACATTCGCGCAACGGTGGCGACAGTCGATCTATGCTTTGCTGGAGTAAAGCGGCAATGGTCGGGGTGGTTTGGGTAGCGACGTTATAACGATCATTCGGTGCTGTTTCTGCCAGCAGGCGCGCGCCTGCCCGCAACTCGTGGAGCAGTTCGCGGATGCTCCAGCCAAATTCGGCCTCGACATGCAGCAACCTGCCTGCAACCTGTAGCGCCAGTGGCAAGCCTTCCAGATCGTGAATCAATTCCCGCACTTCGGCAGGATAGCGTTCGACGACTTCCGGCGCAAGCCTTCCAACCAGTTCGATGGACTCTGGTTCGGTCAGAACCGGGATTTTGTAAATCTGTGTGGGCGTATCCGCAAGCGCACGGCTGACATCGTTAAATCGTGTGGTGAAGACCAACGCGGCCTCTGCACTTCCGATTTTGAAGGGCAGAGCGTGCGGTGCCTCCCATACATCGTCCACAATCAGCAGTACACGTTTGCCACGTAATGCCCCTGTCAATCGAAACGTGAGTGCTTCGACTGTCTGGAAAGCATTGACATCCGTGATCCCCAGTTCGCGCCCCCATGTTGATAGTTCCCTGACCAGATTCGGCGTTTGCCCCAGTGATGTCCATAGCACACCGTCGGGAAAGCTGTCTTGCAGGATCGGATCGTGAGCAAGCAGCGCGCTCATGGTCGTCTTGCCGATTCCCGGCCAGCCCTGCAAAACGATCTGTGCTGCCCCTGCTGTTTCAACCAGCAGCCGTTTTCGCAGATCAGCCAGGATGCCATCACGTCCGATCACCAGCGAGGGATAAGGGGGAAGAATGCCGGTATATCGACGTAATGCGGCCTGATTTTCCTGCAATGTATTGTATAGCTGGATTGTTTCAGGTTCGGGGTCGATGCCGAGTTCTTCCGCAAGGAGTGTTTTATAGCGCTCAAACTGCGCCAGTGCCGCGCTCCGCTGACCATTTCCCGCCAAAGATCGCATCAGTGTTCGTTGCGCATCTTCGTGTAGCTGATCAAGGGCTGTCCACCGCTGCGCAAAAATCAGGCTTCGATCAAATTGCCCGGTTTTGAGGTAATAGTCAGTCAGTCGTTGCAGCGTGACCAGCATCTTTTGATGAAAATTCTGTCCGTGCCGGGTTTGCCATGTATCGAAATCGGGAGCATCGCGCAGGGAAAAACCGCTCATGAACGCATCACGATATAATGCAGCGGCCTCTTCCCATGCCTGCGGATTATCAGGCAAACTGATCAGCCGATTAAAGCTATCGAGGTCACACCACAGATCGTTCTGTTCATAAAGCCCGATGGTGTCCCGGTTTGCATCCAGATGGCGGGACAAGGGAGTTTCATTGAGTGTCGCCAGGGTACGACGCAAGCTGGCCCGTGCGGTGGTACTGTCGTCTTCGGGCCAGAACAGCGCCGCCAGAGTATCCCGGCCATGACGCTGCCGGGTTGTCACAAGGTAGGCAAGGAGCGCCAATGCTTTGCGGCGTGGCAATTCCAGAGGTTGTCCGTCACATTCCAATAATGGCGTGCCGAGTAATTGAACCCGACAGGCAGGCAGCATTGTTGCACTCATAAAATCTCCCTGCCCGAAATTATAGCCTTATTTTACCATCCATACCCGCACAGTAGCATCGTCGGCAGCGCTGGCGATCATCGTCTGATCGGGGCTGAAGGCGATGCTTTCCAGCCAATCGGTGTGTGTCGTCAGTTTGACCAGCATCTTGCCGCTTTCAACATCGAACACGCGCAGCCCATCGCTGGAGGCAATCGCTGCGAGGGTGCTGTCCGGGCTGATGGCAACAGAGGAAGAAAGACCACCACCTGTGGCAAGTTTACGTATCAGTTTCCCCATCTTCGGATCATAGACTTCACCCTCGAAGCCGGTGAGCGCAATCGCAAATTTTCCATCGGGCGAGATCACAGCCGAGGTGCGATTGACGGAAGTAGCTCCCAGAATATCGCCTACTGCTGTCGCGCCTGTAATCTCTGCGCCGCTGCTTGTCTGCCAGAACCACAAGAAGCGCGAACCACCACCAAATGCCAGAATACTGCTATCCGGGCTGAAGTTCACAATACGCATATCTTCGGTATGACCCAGCACTGCCGCGATTGGCTTATCCGTCGCTACGTCCCATCGCGTGATCGCGCCAACAGGCGTGGAGCCGACAATCAACAGTTCCTTGCCGTCTTTGCTATATTCCAGCGCTTTGATGGTGCTGGCCTTGACTGTGCTGCCACCGGTGATTGAGCCAGTCTTCAGCGGCGAAAAATAGACTTTGTAGTCTGATCCGCCGATGGCAAGCTGTTTGTTATCGGGAGCAAAGGCAAGTGCGGTGACACTGCTGGCATCCTTTAATTCGATTTTGGCGAGTTCGGTGAACTTTTTGGCATCCCAAAGTTGCACATTTTTGTTATATCCGGCAGAAGCCAGAACAGTTCCGTCACTGGTGAAGACCAGCGCCCGTACATCGCTGGACTCGACCTTGAATGTTCCGCTTTCCTTGCCAGTGGAATCATAGATACGAACGGTGGAATCACCGCCACCAACAAACAACAGTTTGCCATCCTTACTGAACTTCAGGGCGTACACATAACCGGGAAGTTTCAATTCGGCGTTCTGCTTGAATCCCACCGCATCGAGGAGAAGCACTTTCCCATACGTACCTACGGCAAGGATTGTTCCATCCGGGCTGAATGTCAGTATTGAAGCATCGTTTTTAGTGTCAAATTTGCCGAGTTCCTTACCCGCCGCATCCCAGAAATAGATCACTGTGCCAACATTGCCCGCAAACGTCTTCCCGGTGCTGCTGATCGCCAGTTTCTTCATGCTCTTTTCGGTAGCGATGTAGGTTGGTTCCTTGTCGGTATCCAGCTTTTGAGTGTCGTATATCCATACCCCGATTGAACTGACCGCAACAATCGACTTTCCATCGGTGCTATAGGCCGCATCTTCGACTGTGCCACGTCCGAGACGGGCAGATTGTGCGAGTTTGGCGGCATTGGCGGCAGTGATTTTCTGTCCTTTTTGAGCATAGGCCGGAACATTACCCGCAAAAAATACGGTGCAGAGCATAGCAAGTACAGCTATACGCAATTTGAAACTCATCGTGATCATCCTTTGATTCGCTCATCCAAAACGATGATTGCATGGTACGCTGCAAGCGATCCAAAAGTGATCCAAAATAGACAGGGTTCCATTTTTTTGTGGGACGTTTTTGGGATGCAATGCTGATAGCATTTCTTTAAAGTTCAGCGTTAAAAATACAAAGGAGATTCTCATGACCGATCAGGATACCAACAATGCAAAGCAATCGCTCCTGAACGAATATCGTTCGCTGGAACGCAATGCCAGCGAAACCGGTCTGCTCGAAAATGCCGCGCCTTATGGGGTGGAGTTGAAGCAACTCCCGGAAAAACTGCATCGCCTGCGTCAGCAGGGCTATGTCTTCGGGAAGCGTCTCGAAACGGAGATTGCCCACACCCTTGATCGGGAATGGAGCGCAGTGGAACAGCCAATCCGGGATTTTGCGCGTCGTCGTGGTACAGATATGGGTTGGCGAATGCAAAATCTGCGCTCGGCCTTTCAAAATTTGAACGATGCCGAAGGGGTGGCGGCTACTATGTATATGGATCGCCTGAGTGCGGAATTGCCCACGATACACCGGGATTATGATGATTGTGTGACCGAAATCAAGCGAATGCTCGGCACGATGCCCCAAACCATTGACGCCTATCAGCGACGGTTACGCCTGATCGAACTGACCCTCAAACATGGCGCTGGTGCTGGCTTTGCGTTGCAAAACGAGGCCATCCATACTGCGGTGGAAGCGGAATGGAAAAAAGGCAACAACGACAAGGAAAACCCGGACGGAATTTTCTATATCACCGATAAACGCCTGATCATGGAACGCAAGGAAAAACAGGGCGGTTTTATCGGTATGGGCGGTAAACTGGTACAGGAAGTCGTTTGGTTTTTGCCACTGGAACAGGTTGCCAGCGTGAACAGCGAGAAAAAAGGATTGATGGGCGGGATTGACCTGATCCACCTGCAATTCAAACCGGGGGCTGCCTTTGAAAACACCACTATCGAGGTCAAGGGACACATCGACGCGCATGAATTCGCTGAACATCTCCGATCCCTGATTAACGGTGGCATTGAGACAGATCGGATAGTATAAAACCCTTGCCGCCTGAAAAGGTATTCGCAGGAATCATGCCCGCCTGCAACCCAACGGTAGCAATAATTGTCCGACTTCGCCGTGTGACACCATACCCCGAAATGAGATCATAGCCAAGCGAATGCGTTGCCAACTGAACGGAAGATATTCTGAATCAGGAGAATAAATCTGATTTTCCAGAGGGTCACCAGCTTGAAGGACAAATTTGTTTCCTGCGATCAATTGTTTTAATCGTAGCTTCTATTTCAATGTGAGCAGATAAGCACAACGGTGGCGGCGTTTCAATGGTCGCTTGGGCAAGGCGGGCATCAAGAGTTTGCTGACCTTCATAGGTTGCGCGTACTGCTCCGACGATCTCATCCGCTTCGGATAATCTGAGAACATAGCCGATTGCGCCAATTTCTGGCGCGGCGCGAATATACGGCGGATCATCAAAGGCAGTCAGAATGAGAATGCCGAGTAACGCTCCTTCCTGGCGCAATTGTCGGGCAACTTCGATTCCGCTGCATTCTGGCATCTGAATATCGAGAACTGCTACATCCGGGCGATGCTGACGGATGTAATCCAATGCTTGCAATCCGTTTTCTGCCTCGGCAACGACGACAATATCGCCTGTCTCGGTCATAAAGTCACGAATGCCACGTCGCACTACACTGTGATCATCGGCCAGCACCACCCGAATCATCGCTGTTCGCCCTGTTTACTTACTGCCCATCGTCTTGAGCATAGCAATTGTAAAAATCGGGCAAGGATTAGGGTATACGCTGTTTGGCGGGTATCTGATGAATTCCCCCGATCAACACCTCATTATTGGGGATCAACCGCTAGTCATCCTGAATAATCCACAGGTGCAGGTCATCGTGGGCTGTTGCCCACCGCGTGCTGTCCTGAGTACCAGGGTGATCCAGCCGGGGCAGGAGGCAACCATTACGCTAAATTTCTCGATGCATCAAGGGATGGATGGTAAACATCGCTTCCATATTGATCTCCAAACCAATGACCCCAAAGAGCCGAATAAACAGTTGGTAGTGCTATCCAACTGGATATAGCAACATATTTCAGGCAGGGTATCAACGGATTTAAGTGGATACCCTGTTTGCGGATCGTTTCCGTTTTCCAAAATCGTGGATTCTCTGACAGAGACAACAGTCCTGGCATGGCTTGCAATTCTGCTACTCACGAGTGAAGGTCTTTCACATCGCGGTATGACGCACATCGGTACTTTTCTGACAAGCCTCCTGCCATCCTTGCCAGATTTTTACTCCGTTCTGCATCTTTCCCGGTTCATATATCACCTGAGTGCCAATCGCAGCGAATTGAGCGCAGACACAGTGACGGTGAGTTAACAAGGTTTCTTCATTCTGGCTAAACTGGACTTTACGCAGGGGGAGCAAAAAGGGTGGCAGAATAAGCGCTTTGACCTGACTGGCCGGAAAGGTAAAAATGGTCAATCAGCCCAACTTTATGAGGGTCGCTCTCGACCCGTTCGCGCAAGTCTTTTGGGGAACAACAACGTAGTGTCGGGCGCAGGAATTAGTCGTTGGGGCATTGCTGGCAACTGGAAAACGGACGGTG
>CAYSOC010000230.1:0-8180 GCA_964432445.1 uncultured Anaerolineaceae bacterium | reverse complement strand
CTGCCGTTGTGGATAACCGGTTGCGCTGGTGAGGATGGCGACAGGTGCGGCTTTCCCGCCTGCCAGTGCAAGCATCCGATTGAAGATATGCGCGAGGTGATCTTCTGGGCCTGCGCCGCCACCACCGACCAACACAATGGATACCCCGGACTCTTTAAATGATTGTGATAGCTGCATAGGGGTTCGTCTCCAGTGGATGCAACAGGACAGATCAATCTGATCAATCGGATGAGTGAGAACTGATTGATAATAACATGCAGCAGAAAGTTTGTAAATTCGTGCTGTACAAATAACAAAAGCATGTTATCCTGTTGTGTATGGGCAGACAATGCTGCCCGCGAACCAGATAAGGATGTGTGTCGAATGAGTAAGAAACTGTATGTCGGGAATCTCCCCTACTCCGTCAATGAGCAACAACTGCGCGAAATGTTTGAAAAGGCGGGGACGGTAACCGACGTAGCGGTGATCATGGATCGTGAAACAGGCCGCAGCAAGGGTTTCGGCTTCGTGACCATGAACAGCGCTGAGGAAGCCACCAAGGCGATCAGCACCTACAATGGCTTTATGATGGGCAATCGTAACCTGACTGTGAATGAAGCGCGTCCTCGTGAAGAGCGCAGCACAGGTGGGTTCGGCGGCGGTTCGCGGGGCGGCAATCGTCGCTACTAATTAGCGATTATTTGCTACAAGTTTGAACCTGGAAGGCATCGTTCTGCGATGCCTTTTTTATTGTTACGAATCGGGCTATGGTAATGTTACGCTCAGAAGCTATAACAAAATCGTCTCATTTCTTTACATCTGTGAAAAATATCCTAAAAAACCTGTTATCCCTATTGACATGCTCTCTAAAGTTCACTATAGTTGACTCATCGTTTAAATCATTCATCTGGAGCAATCAAAATGAACTACATGCCTCGTGAAGAAGGCCAAGGCCTCGTCGAATACGCGCTGATTCTCGTTCTCGTCGCTGTCGTCGTGATCGTGATCCTCGCCCTGCTCGGCCCGGCAATCGGCAACATCTTCTCGAACATCGTCAAGAACCTCTAGTCTGGTTCTGCTCTAAACGAGAGAAAAGGGCGCTCATCGTGGCGTCCTTTTTGTTTCCCTTTACTTTTTCTTTACCCCTCAAATGCCAGCTTTTCCCTTAAAATCCTTTCCATAAAACTTCACACCAATCAGGAAAAATATGGATAGATTAGGATTGAACCCCGGTTTTCTGGCCGCACAGCTATTTACAATTTGTGCGTGTGGGTTGCCTCTGCTCAATTTGCTGATTCTGGCGTGGGTCTATCGAGATGCCAGATCACGCGGCGAAAACGGCGCATTGTGGATCATTATCACCCTGATCGGCGGCGTTATCGGCTTAATCCTGTGGCTGATGGTGCGTCCGCCGCACATCCAGCACACCTATCAACAGGAGCAATATGCTCCCCCTGATGATGCGGAGCAACAACCCTGAGAGACTGTCTGAGAAGCCTGATAAACCCCACCCTAAATCCCTCCCCGCTGGCAAGGAGGGACTTCCAAACCGGTGTGATTTGGCTCCCTTTCCCTGCTAGCGGGGAAAGGGCAGGGGGATAGGGGTCAATCCTTTTCAGACAGTCTCTGACCCGGATTTCACATTCAGTTTTCGGCAGGGTTTTCGATCTATAATGGGTCAGGAGATTCGGGTGTTAGCATGGATCGCCTGACCAACAATGTAACGTTTCTTGTGGCGCTACTGCCAATCGTTGTCATCGTGGGCATTATCATTTTCAACCTGATGATCCTGCAATGGATATATCGGGATGCCAAAGCGCGCGGCGATACAGGCGCAACCCGGGTTCTGATCACGCTGATTAGCGGGTTTATCGGGCTGGCGGTGTGGTTAATGGTGCGCCCGCCCAAAATTGATCCCGAAAAGCGCAGGTTCACCCCGGATGAATTTGCGGATTTAGCCGAAGACGAATTTGCCGGTCTGGATAATTGAGAGTGCAATGAACAAACATACCCTCTATGACGATTATCTGATGCGAATGGTGCTGCCTTTTGAACAGGCGATTGTGGCGCTGCTTTTCGCCAAAAAAGAACGTGACGCCAAACGCGGCATGGAAATCATCGGGCAGACCAGCCAGAAAATGCTGGGCATGGATGCCAGCCTGCTATCGCGCCTGAGCGAAGGATACCTCTATCAACTGCTCGAAAAAGACACCGAACAGGGCGCGATACGCTGCCTTGTGCTGGCACGACTGCTCAAGGAAGAAGCTGATATTTATCAGATGATGGGCGAGGAAGACGCCGCAGTCGCCCGCTGGACAAGAGCCTTGAGCGTTTATGTGGCGGTACTGGCAGACCGCAAACCGCCGGAGATTGGCGATCCGCTGGAAAGTATGGAAGAGATTGCGGATCATCTGCGTGGCTTCGATATTGCAACAGAAATCCGTCGCCCGCTGGTGCGCTATTTCGAGCAACGGAATCGGTATGCACAGGCCGAGGACATCCTCTGGGATATGATCGACGCTGCGCCGGGAAGCCGTGAACTGCTTGAGGAAGGGATCGCCTTCTATCAGCGGTTAGAGGAATATCATCCGGCGCGATTGCTGGCGGGCAAACTCCCGATAGAAGAAGTCCGCAGCGGGCTGGCACAACTACACGAAATGCGCGCCGAAATTTAACGATAGTCGCACCATTAACGGAATATTCTTCCCGTTCGCTGCCGATCAAATATTGGCCTATACACCGCGCAAACGCGGATCAAGCGTGTCGCGCAGGGCATCGCCAAGCAGATTGAAGCCCAATACAATGAGCATCACTGTCAAACCGGGAAACACCATCACCCACCACATGCCGGAAGTCAGCACCTCGCGGCTCTCTGCCATCATCTTGCCGAGTTCGGGGAAGGGTGGTTGCTGGCCTAATCCGAGGAAACCGAGCGCGGCGCATTCAATCACCGCCGTACCGAGTCCCAGCGTCCCCTGTACGATCAACGGGGCAAGGCTGTTGGGCAGGATGTGATTGCGAACGATGCGCATTTGCGTCACGCCGAGGCTGGTTGCAGCAGTCACAAATTCCTGTTCACGCAACCCAATCGCCATTGATCGGGCTATTCGGGCGTAGGCCGGGATACCAACAATGCCGATTGCCAGCATAGTGTTCTCCAGACCGGGGCCACGCATCGCCACAATCGCAATTGCCAGCAGGAGTGAAGGAAAGGCCAGCAGAATATCCATCAGGCGCATCAGGACGGTATCCAGCAACCCGCTGGCATAGCCCGCAATCATACCGATGGTGATCCCGATCAGCGCGGAGATGCTGACTGAAATCACGCTGACGGCCAGCGAAACACTGATCCCATGTAAGACACGCCGCGCCAGATCGCGCCCATTCTTATCCACACCAAAAATATGATTGCAGGGCATTTGAAGCAGTGATTCCGGCATCGCGCCTTTGCTCTCGTCCCAAGTATCAATGCCTTGTCGCAGCCGAAACCAGCCGATCACGCAGTCCGGCGGGTTGAGCCGTTCCGCGAGATTGCCATCAGCCAGCACACGCGGCTGATCATAAGGATCAATCCGGGGCATGATATATACCGTCAGCAGTAACCCCAAAACTACAACACTGCCGATGCGCGCGCTCGGACTCTTGAAGAACCGAATCAGGAATTGTTCCGGCCCGCTCATATAGTTTGGATCGCGCTTTTGCTCGGTATCTTTTCGCAGGATGGCACGTAGCAGCCACAACATTCCAAGATTGATCCCGAACAGGAGGATCGTGTCGGCAAGTGTCAACGGGTTGATCGGAACCTGCCGGATGCGCGTCATGGTTTCGTTCAGGCTGGTAGCGGCGGCAACCTTGCTGTCACTGGTGATCAGACCGATACTTTCAACCGCCCATCGCGCAAACAGCAACAAACTAACGACAATCAACCCCATGTGGACGAGCCGTAGCACCGGAAGGGCTGTAATACGCCGCACTCCCATAAACAGGGCAAGCACAGTCAGTAATAAAGCGCTGACAAGGGCAAATTTCGCCGCAAGTGTATCGCCGCGCGAATTCAGCAGAAGGCCAACAACAGTGCTGCAAACCGCAAAAAATCCGATAATCGTGCAATATGCGCGGATAAGATAATTGAATTGAGGCCGTGCCTTGTCGAGCGTTGCAATTGAGGTCTTGTTGGATGTAATCACAGCCATAGTTAAGAGTACCGGATTCTTGGATTAAGGACAGCATAGGAGAGATCGACCAGCAGATTGATCCCCACATAAATCAGGGTGATCAGGAGGCTGACCGATTGAATGGTTGGATAGTCGCGCCCATTGATAGCAGTGTATAGCCAGCTACCAATGCCCTGCCAGCTAAAGATCGTTTCGGTCAGGACTGCACCGGAAAGGAGCGTACCGAGTTGCAGGCCGATCACTGTCACGACAGGCAGCAGCGCATTCCGCAACGCATGATACAGAATCACGCGCCGATCTCTCATGCCTTTGGATCGCGCTGTGCGGACATAATCCTGATTCAACACTTCGAGCATGGAAGAGCGAGTGATGCGCGCGATGATCGCCAGCGGGATCGTGCTGAGGACAATCGAAGGCATGATCAGGTGTTTAATAGCGTTCCAGAACACATCCATACGTCCGCGCAGGATACCATCCAGCGTATATAACCCGGTGATTGGCTGGATAGCGGCAATGTCGCTATCGAGGCGCTGGCCTGTCGGGAGTAATTTCAACTGCACACTGAAAAAATAAATAAAAATCAGGCCAAGTACAAAAATGGGTAGCGAGACGCCGACCAGCGCCCCAAACATGCTGATTGTATCAATCGCAGAATTGCGCCGCACTGCGGAGAGGATACCAATCGGGACGCCGATCACGACAGCAAGAAACAGCGCTGCCAGCGATAGCTCAACCGTCGCCGGAAAGCGTACCGTAAACTCGTCCTTGATCGAACTGTTGCCGATAATCGAGTTGCCCAAATCCAGCCGCAACACGCGCCCCAGATAATTGAAATACTGGCTGTCCAGCGGATCGCTGATAAGCTGGTTGTTTTTGATCAGGGTGATTGTCAGCGTCCCGTTGAATGTCGGAAATGTTTTGGGTTCATTCGGCTGAAGTTTCAAATCTTCAATCGTTTTGACTTCTGCCAGGCGTAACGCTTTCGGCAGGTCGGTCTCCTCGGTTTTTTCATCTTTCTGACCGGGATTGATAACACGGATCGCCTTTACTGTTGACGTTTCTTTCATTCGGAGCAGCGCCCAATCTGGTTTATAGGTAACAGTGCGCGTGCATCCGCCGGGAATGGTGAACACTGCGAAATCGATCACATTTCCGGTGTATTTATCGGGACATTGATAGGCATAGTCATAAGGAAGATTGATAAGTAATGGGCGATTCAGGCCAAGCTGCTCCCGCAGGCGCGCGGCATTTTCGGGCGTGGCGCGTTCACCGAGGAGCGAGATAGCCGGGTCGCCGGGAATCAGATATAAAAATAAAAAGACAAGCAGCGAGACACCGAGCAAAACCGGGATTGTTTGAAGGATGCGTTTGAGGGTATATCGAACCATTATCGACTTTCGGACAAACTGAGCTACAGGTTATGTGAACCCGGCGCTAAAGCACCGGGCTATAAGTTACAAAGTGGCTTGTGATAGTTTTTCACTTGATCCATAAATTTATAGATCAAGCAAGCTGCAATCAACCACAGCTTAAAATTCGATCATAGCCCGGTGCTTCAGCGCCGGGTCTGCGTTCTGCAACCTATTTCGCGGCGACGGTGACGTAGCGATACAGTTCCCCGGCGGTTGGGTTCGGAACGTATCCCTTAACGTCGGCACGGAAGATCAGCGGAACCTGTGTATGAGCGATGAAGATACGCTCGGTGTTTTCACTGATCGTCTTTTCGGCTTCCATGTACAGCTTGGCGCGTTCGGCCTGATCGGAGATAGAGCCAGCCTTCGCCAGCGATTCACTCAGCTTGACGTTCTGGAAGAAGCCTTCCTGAGGCTTCGGTTCCTTCTCGCTGCCGCAGAAGAAGTAGCACAGGAAGTTATCCGGGTCGCCGTTGTCGCCTGTCCAGCCAAGCTGATACAGACCAACCAGTTCGCCCTTCGAGCGAGCGGCGAGATAGGCAGCCCAGTCGCCAGCGCTCTTGAGTTCGACCTTGATACCCGCAGCGGCGAGCGTCTTGGCCTGCGCCTGCGCGATGCCTTCACCATCCGGGTTATATGGACGGACGACGGGCATATAGTACAGGTAGATTGGACTCTTCTTGCCATCAGCGAGCGTGACTTCGCTCAGGCCGTTCGGGAAACCAGCTTCAGCCAGCAGCTTCTTCGCGCCTTCGACATCGAATTTGGAGGTGTTTACATCCTTGTTGTAGCCCCAGAGCGAAGGTGGCAGCATCGTGTTGGCAACAACACCATACTTGCCGTAGAAGGCATCAACGATGCTCTTGCGATCCAGCGCCATCGAAATGGCCTTGCGGACTTTTACATCCTGAAATTCCTTGACGTGGAAGTTGAACGCCAGATAGAACACGTTCATCGCCGGACGCGGAATAACCTGGAGGTCTTTCGAGGCTTCGATAACCTCCAGGTCTTCCTTGTTGACGCCTTCCATACCGTTCAGTTCACCCTTCTGGAGGGCGGCAAAACGGGCGGCGTTATCCTTGATCGTGCGGATGATGATCGTATCGACGTTGCCTTCGACCTTGCCCCAGTAATCGGCATAGCGTTCGAGGACAGTTTCATTGTCCTTTTCCCACTTGACGAACTTATACGGGCCGGTGCAGGAATAACCAATCTTCTGTGTACCATAGTCCGGGCCGTTTTCCTTGATTGCGGCAGGGCTGTTGATGGTAAACATGGTCATGGCCAGGTTGGACAGCAGCGGAGCAAGTGGCGCTTTCAGGGTGAATACAACAGTGGATTCATCCTTTGCGGTGACATCCTTGATTACGCTGGCATCATCGAAACCGCCAAACATGGCTTCGTAATATTCAAAAACCTGTTCCTTAAAGTGGTACGGGTTGGTCGTCAAACGCCAACGATCAAAATTGAACTTTACAGCTTCGGCGTTGAATGCTGTCCCATCATGGAACTTGACACCCTTGCGCAATGTGAACGTGTAGGTCAGACCATCCTTGCTGACTTCATATTTTTCTGCCAGCGCGGGAACAACGTTGGTTGTTTCCTTGTCATAGGCAAACAAGCCTTCGCAGCCCTGGCTGATCACACGGTAGGATTCGCCATCGGTTACGACGGCGGCATCCAGTTGGACACCATCAGCACCACGACCAAACGTGAAGGTTGTCGCGGCGCTGGCGCTCCGGGCGCTGCCACTCAAAACCGCAGCACTGACCGTCAGCACTGCCAAAAGCGCGGACACGAATTTTCTCAGCGTCACTCTGATTCTCCTGTCAGGCGTATAGCCTAATTTTCCTAGACGAAGGATTGTAACGATCTTTTATGCCTTGCCGCAAGAATTGGCAGTCAAAAATCGTTCCATCGGCAAAATATACATACTTTTCTTGTGTTTTTGGTTCAAAAGAGCCTCATTTAATTTGGTATACGTCGCAATTTTCAGAGATAATTTTCGGGAAATTCAATCAGGAAATCACGATGAGACAACTGAAATGGGGATTCCAGAGTTCGCCACATCATGTCAGCTATGGCGAACTGTTACAACTGTGGCAGCGTGCAGACGCGCTTGGCTATCATTCGGGTTGGTTATTCGATCATTTCATGCCGATTGCGGGCGATTCCGCAGGCTCGTGTTTCGAGGGCTATACGATGCTGACGGCACTTCTCGCGCAGACACGGCGATTACGCGGCGGGTTGCTTGTTACCAGTTCGGTTTATCGTAATCCCGGTATGTTGGCGAAGATCGGCGCGACACTGGATATTGCCAGCGGCGGCAGGCTGGATATGGGTCTTGGCGCAGGCTGGTTTGAAGGTGAGGCGCGTGCCTTCGGGATGCCGTTCCCGCCAACGGGTCAACGCCTCGCTATGCTGGACGAGACGATCCAGATTTTGCAATCGCTCTGGACGCAGGACGTTACCAGTTTTCAAGGACAACACTTCACGATGAACGACGCCCGATGCAACCCGAAACCATTGCAAAAACCCACGCCGCCAATCTGGGTGGGTGGGCAGGGCGAGAAGGTCACGCTTCGTATCGTCGCACAGCGTGCCGATGGCTGGG
>CAYSOC010000229.1:0-8410 GCA_964432445.1 uncultured Anaerolineaceae bacterium | reverse complement strand
GTAACCGAAAGTTTGGCTTATTTTCATGACTATCTCAACTTGCACCACTGGTTAATAAGGCTTGATAAGTTGAATGAGGTAGAGCGATAATTCTCTTAGTTCCATTTGCTCCAACCCGTATGTTTGCTTTATTGGTTATACTGTCAAAAGCAAGATCATCCCAAGCCAGTTTTGTTAGTTCTGCACGCGCAAATCCTAACGTTACTGAGAGTGATATAACTGCATAATTTCTTTGTGCAATATTTCGATGGGATGTTGTGTAATCTTGTGCTGCTTGGAGCATTTGTTTCATTTGAGCTACACTTAGCCATAATCTCTCATGTTTTCGTTGCTTTGGTGCAGAACGCAGAGGCGCATTTTTAATTAGGGCAATTTTTACCTCATCGATCACTCCTCGTTCGAACAGTAGATGAGCAAGCCAGAGGATCGCGGCTCGGGCTTGTGAGACAGACTGATTACTTTTATGTGAGGCTATTGTATCTAGCCATTCCACCAGATTATTTGGGGAAAGCGCCTCGATCAATTCTTTAAGTGCTACTCTGTTCAAATCCCTAATTTCTATGAATTCATCATTAGTTTCACGCAAAAATTGCAATATCCACCTTGAGTAATTACGGTGTGTATGAATATTCATATTTGCCATTTGAAACTCGATGTCAATAACATCGCTCGGTCTAACAATTTTTAGTTCTGCATTTTTTGTCCTTGGAAGTTGCGGTCTGTTAGGAAGAGGATTAGGCAAAGCAAATTTGTTGCGAATGACTTCAGCGTAGAGTACCCCTAGAGCGCTAACACATTTTAGAACAATTCGATCCTGTGATAATTCGGAAATATCTTCACGTTGCTTATTTTCGATAATGGTTGGAAGTTCGCATAGTTTCAACATCAGAGGCAAGATTGGTTTATTCAAATCAACTGCATATTTCAACTCAATATTGCAATATATTGAGTTCACACTATATGGTGTGAGGATGCAGATAAAACAATCACACTTTTCTATCTCATTTAAAATGGCTTCCCACCATTCCTGTCCACCAAATAAATTTCTATCCATCCAAACCTGATGTTTGACATCTTCGCTTTCAAGCGCTGCAGCTAAAGTTTTAACGTATGCTTTGTCATCATGGGAATAACTGATAAATAGTTTCATCGCTGATTCGCCTAAGTAGCTTCTATATCATAAATTATAATCGAAACTATTTTTTGAGCGACCATAATGAGCAACACAGCTTCAGTGAGTTTTACTGTCGAGGCACAACGACAGTTGTGTTGCGTCTGGATGCACAAAATCTGATCGGGTCCCCAACTCTATGAACGTGCCGGAGTAAATCGGCTTTGGTCGCTGGTACGAGCAAGCGTTGTTGAAGTCCCTGCGCGGCGATCATAAGTCCACGCACTGCGTCTTGTGAGAGTAGTTTCATCGGAACCCTGACATTATAAGATGGTCGAAGTAATGTCAATTATAGGTGTTAGAACTTTTGTTTGCTAGCCAGTTGGAGTTAAATCCATTCTTATAGCGACTACTCCTATCCTGATATATTGTCCTGTGAATAAACCTCCGAAATAAGGAAAATTCAGGAATTCTCTTTGTTTTTTACTTTTTCAGACCCATTTTCTCTGATGATTGACAGCAGGTGAAGTGATTCAGATCATTTTCCCTTTATTCATGCCAACACGTTAGAGTATTCCTCGAAAGGCACAACTTAGGGCAAAATCCGCCAGATGGCGGGGTAATAGAGGGGCGACCAAAAGTCAGGATAATACGCGGCAACCAGATCATTTTCGAGAGTATGTATGGATGTTGTGTTTCACGGCAAGCGTCGCGGCTTCGACCCGATTTTCGACACTGAGTTTGCTCAATATGACACTGACATGATTGCGCACTGTTTTATCGCTGAGAACAAGTACCTCGGCAATCTGGGCATTGCTTTTTCCCATCGAGAGCAATTTCAAAACCGCGAGTTCTCGCTCGGTCAGTTCGTGAAAAGGATCAGGAATGCTCGTCTGTTCCCGAAACAGGGTAAGCAAGCGACGGGTAATGGATGGATCAAGCAGAGCAGCACCTTCGCGCACAGCACTCAGAGCATGGATCAGTTCCTCATTACCTACTTGTTTCAACACATAGCCAACAGCACCGGCACGGATCGCATCCGCAATCAGTCCATCCTCCGCAAAAGAAGTAAGCATAATCACCTGAATAGCAGGCCATCGGGTAGTAATGCTCTGGCACGCCTCAATCCCGCTCATCTCCGGCATTCGGATGTCCATGATGACCACATCTGGTTGCTGGATCGAACAAAAGGCAATTGCTTCAGCCGCCGATCCCGCTTCGCCAATGACTTTGGTATCGGGAATGTCGTCTAGCAGGGTACGCAACCCCATCCGCACCACCTCATGATCATCAACCAGTAAAATCCGAAGAGATTTCATGAGTTGGTTTCCTCTGCAATCCGAAGGGAGATGGCGGTCCCTTTGCCTGCTTTACTTTCGATAGTTAATTTCGCCCCCGACAATCGAGCGCGATCCCGAATCGAGCGCAACCCATAGCCCGGTGTGATCGTTCCTTCATCAAAGCCTTTTCCATCATCTACAATCCGCATGATTATCCCTTCGGCGTCTTTTCCGAGAGAGACGGTGATATGCCGGGCTTTGGCGTGCCGAATGGCATTGGAGAAGGCTTCTTGCACGATAGCAATGAGATGCCCAACCTGCATGGGTTTCAGTTCTGGCTCTGTCTCAATGTTGAGTTGTACTTGAATCAGGCTACTGAAACGCGGATCGTCTGCTAGTAAACGCAGTTCCGACGCCAGCGAATTCGTGGGTGCGTTAGTACGCAATGAAACCATGTAACGTCGAAGGTCATTAATAGCGCTGGTCAGCACCCGTTTGGTACGTTCCAACCGGATAGCGGCTTCCGAACCTTCAACCAGGTGTGCAGTCATGGATTCCAGAATCAGGCTGGCGGAATAGACCGACTGGATCGCCCCGTCGTGTATCTCTTGCCCAATCCGTTCGCGTTCAGCATCCTGAATTTGCTCTACTTCCATCTTTTCGATGAGGCGATCTACTTCGAGATCAAAAATACCGAGCGCACGGATCATCGCCAATGTCAGGACAAGCCCAGCCAGCGAACGAAATACCTCGACAGGAATCCCAAATGTCCACTGCTCAAACATAGCGCCGTTGATGACGTTCGCCGGGAAAAAACGTTCCGGCGGCACGAAAATACCCCCGAAAACTCCATAGGCAATGAGGGCAAACCCCGCCCATTGGAGTGCCTGGTAGATGCGATGTGCGCCAAGGGGTTTGATGAATTTTTCAGCCTGAAAGCGCAAGCCATAGGCCGCTATCAGCCCACCTGGAAGAGCGATCATATAGCGCACGCTAATCACTCCGGTGCGCCGCCACATTTCAAAATTTGGGATGAGGGAGAGGCTCGTCCAGAAAAACATCCCCCAAAGAGCCGCGATCACTGCCACCAATTTCAAACCACCGCTCCACTTTGGTTGCAGGATAACTGCGCCAAATGTGAGCAGGCACAAATAGGAACCAGCCAGCAGCACCACTTGCAAGGTCTGGAGCAATTCCACATATGGCCTCGGCAAATAACTGGTTTGCAAGGGGATGAAGACATCTCCCCACTCGTGAAACCCATGCAAAACACCAAACCCCGCCAGCCATTGAAGTTCTCGCGCTAACCGGAGGCGACTGTGCCTCCGGGATTGTAGAAAAATCGCCAGACCAAGCACAAAGAACGTTTGCCCGTAGATGAATAGCACAATCGGGCGATTTAATTGAAAGAATTCGTGTATGCCCAAAATATAATACTCAAAAGCACGGGGAACCTGTTCTCGCTGAACACGTTCCCCTTCAGTCTATTCGGTTGTATGACAGGTTTAACCCTGTGCGCCCTAGTTGGCGAACAGTTCAAAGAAGGGTGGGAAGCTGAACAACATCCCCAACGCTACCAGTATAATCGTGATGATGAACGAAGTCATCAATTTCACCTGGCGATTCCGCAATGCGAAATGCAGCCCAATCCAGCCGAGGACGAAGGCGACAACGGCAACTGTTGTCTTGCCGCTGAGTGGGCCAACGCCACTGTTGAAGGCCAATGCGCTCTTCAAACCTGCGCCGGCTTTCATTTCAGTCAAAAGGATCAGGATACCGAGTGCCAGAGAGCCGATGCCGCTGGCGAGAAAGGCAGCCCCTACCTCACGATCTACTACACTTTCGGTAACTTCAGCGGCAGGTGCAACTTCGGCGGGTTGGACAACTTTAGTTGTGGGTGTATTTGTCAGAGCGGTCATGATTTTATTCCTCTCGTTTTAGCTACATTCCGATGGTATACGTCACTAACACTTACAGAACAGGTGCTGCTTTGGTGATGAGAGCGCCCAGCACCCCGGCAATTCCGGCGACTGCGAACGAGAGGAAGAAGAGTACCATGACCATGTAACGAGCGCGGGGATAGCGCGAAAGTTCTTTACCATAGCGCAGTACAGCGAATGCTACGACTGTCGCCAACATCGGGGATATCCAAGCGACATGCTCTTTCCATTCCATACCGAAATCATGATAAGCGGCGGTTTCTTCGCTGGCGAGCAACCAATAACGCGGAAATTCTTTCAACTCAGCCGTTTGGGTCGTGGTACTGAGTGTCTTTGGTGGTGCGGCACGATACCAGGGATAGACCACATAGGTTCCGACAATCACCGTCAACCAGACCAGCACTGCCATCGCTATCATGCCATAACGGAGCCGCTGCACGCGCTCGGTGATACCTTCATTGGTGACCAGTTTCTGGCGCAGGCTGTAAAGGCCTGCCAGTCCGCCCGCGAATGCGAGAAGATAAAAAGCACCGAATCCCATGCCGTGTATCAAAGTCCAGAATTCACGATCTGTGAGTCGCATTTTTGAAACCTCCGGGACATCCATCCCTGAATATTTATTTCTGTCTATAGAGTAGATCAGGAGGCAGTGCGGCAGAAGTTATACTTGTCCTGATTTTTTCCGGGACATTTGCACATTTAAAAATGACAGTTTAAATTTCCGCGCTTTGACTACCGCAAATAATCCAAAGAGACCTGAAACGAGAGGGAAGAAGCCGCCATGTTCAACCTGCGCGTGACTCTTTCTCGTCAGCTTGACCCAACTGCCAACCTTTTCAAAGTCAGCAGTGTTTGTGCAATTTGTCGCAAGATACATTTATCAATATATTCGACAATCCGAATAAAATGATCAAAGACTGGTTTCGTAGAACGGCTCGTACATCTGCGATTGGATATAACCGAGCAAGTCAGCAGGGCGTGGATACCGTGCCAGCCCACATGCGTAAGCGACCTCGGCTACAGCTACCGCAATTTTCGCGGACACAGCCCGGATTGCTGACAACGGCGGAAAGACCCGACCCTGAACCAAATCCGATTCATGACATTCTGCAACCAGCGCCTTTGCCGCAGCAGCGAACATCTCATCGGTGACACGTTCGGCCTTGCACGCAATCACGCCCAATCCGACACCGGGGAAAATATATGAGTTATTGGCCTGTCCGGGGACAAACATTTGCCCGTTATACAGCACAGGATCGAATGGGCTACCACTCGCATAGATCGCCCGCCCCTGACTCCACATATAGGCTTCTTCGGCAGTACATTCCGACTTTGAGGTTGGGTTGGAGAGGGCAAATATAATCGGACGTGCGTTGATTTCGGCCATCGCTTCCACAACAGCCTGGGTGAAGGTGCGTGGTTGTCCTGATACGCCGATAATCGCATTCGGACGGAGGGTTTTTACGGCAGTAAGGAGATCACCAATCGGGGTATGATCATGAGCATACGGCAGTTTATGATCGACGAGATCGGTGCGATTGCGGACAACCAGCCCTTTCGAGTCTATAAACCAGCAACGGTTGCGTGCTTCAGCTTCATCCAAACCTGCCTCAACCAGTTCACTGACTATCAGATCACCGATACCGATCCCCGCCTCACCCGCTCCGAGGAATAAGAACTTCTGATCGACCAGCTTGCCGCCAGTAATACGGAGCGCCGACATCAACCCTGCCAGAGTGACGCTGGCTGTCCCTTGAATATCATCATCGAATGTACAAATTTTGTCCTTATAATGATGCAGCAGACGGAAAGCATTGGCATTCCCAAAGTCCTCAAACTGAATCAGGGCGTGCGGGAAAACGATCTGCACCGCCTGTACAAACTCCTCAATGAACGCATCGTACTCTACACCACGTACACGCTTTTGCAGCAAACCGATGTACAGCGGATCATCGAGCAATTTTTGATTATCTGTTCCAACGTCGATGGTGATCGGGAGACACGCTGCCGGGTCAATGCCTGCACACGCCGTATATAACGAGAGTTTGCCAACAGGAATCCCCATA
Source organism: uncultured Anaerolineaceae bacterium (assembly GCA_964432445.1). Classification (GTDB taxonomy): domain Bacteria; phylum Chloroflexota; class Anaerolineae; order Aggregatilineales; family UBA2796; genus JBBRMW01. The sequence continues at coordinate 2,013 of CAYSOC010000229.1, read as the reverse complement.
CCATACGCACCCAAATCGCCCAGACCGAGGATGCGTTCGCCATCGGTGACGACAATCACCGAGACTTGTTCATAAGGCCAGTTCCGCAAGATTTCCGCTACGTGTCCCTTATCTGCGATAGACAGGTAGAGACCACGCGGACGGCGCAGGATATGCCCATACTCCTGACACGCCTGCCCGACAGTGGGTGTATAGATCAGCGGCATCATTTCTTCCAGATTGTCGATCACCGTGCGATAGAAAAGCGTGGTATTGCGGTCTTGCAGGCCCACCAGATAGATGTACTTTTCAAGCGGGCTATTCTTCTTGCGGATATTTTCGAGGACACGTACCTGTTGCTCTTCTTGCGAAAAGACACGCGGTGGCAGCAAGCCGCGCAGTCCGAGGGCATCGCGTTCGGCATCGGTGAACGCGGTTCCTTTGTTGAGGAGGGGATCATGCAAGAGTTCAACTCCACGCGGAGAGTTCTTCTGTGCGACCCGGATAGGGCCGTGTGTATCCAACATAATTAAATTCTCCATGAAAAACGATTGATAGTGGTTTTCGCGGGTGGCATGTTGTCACCTGAAATTCCATACTGCTCTGACATCTCACCAGACATCTCGAACAAAGAGAAAAAACAAAATTTTATAATCCTGCAATGTCAGCCTAACAGAGTAGTCAGGATATAGACAGTGAATTTCGTCTACCAGATATAGTCGTTTGTCATATTTATCGCCTGTGCATAACCATCTTCATGTTTGAATGCAGCCCAAAATGCGCTATGGTCTGATCTTTGTCACGCCAATACCATACATTTGGTACTGAACACCTGCTCCCGACTGGAAGACAATCACGCTAGTTGCAAATAACTTGCAGGTAGAAACAAAATGTCTGTTCGTCCCCAATTGCAAGAGATATTACGCAAAAATGGTTATCGGCTAACCAGCCAGCGTCAGGCGATTCTGGATGTATTGCAAGCCAGCACCGGTTTACTCACTGCCGAAGACATCTATCAGAAAACGCAGGAAATCAATTCCGGCATTAATTTGGCGACGATCTATCGGACGCTGACCATGCTGCGCGAAATAGGAGTGGTGGAACACGCCTACGCCTCGCCGGAACATCATGAAGCCGGATTTAGCCTGTCACGGTTTTCCCCACTCGCCAAACCCGATGGCTGCGCCGAGGATAGCGCACTCCCGCCGACAACAGGACACAGCCCGATAGAGAAACACTTCCATTTCCATTGTCTGCGTTGTGGGCAGTTGATTCAATTTCAGAGCGCTGCCATCACCGAAGTGCTGAACAACACGCCTGCTTTGCGCGAAGCGCTGGTCGATCAGGTATGTATGTGTATTCAAGGCTATTGTGCGGAGTGTGCGGAGAAAACGACACAATGACCTGCCACGCGACAGCAGTCACGACTAACGGTGGCAAATCGGATTCAGGTCAATTGGAAAAACTGGTGATCCTGGTTGGCAACCCGAATGTTGGCAAATCCGTCTTGTTCGGACGGTTGACAGGACGCTATGTCACTGTGTCGAACTATCCCGGCACAACAGTGGAGATCAGTCAGGGACGCTTGCCTGATGGCACAACGCTAATCGATACGCCCGGCACAAATACAATTGTGGGCAACAGCGACGATGAACGTATAACTGGCAATGTGCTAATCGAAAAACGCTCTCAAATCAAAGCAGTGGTTCAGGTTGCCGACGGCAAAAACCTGAGGCGAGCGCTCCTGCTCACGCTACAGTTGATCGACCTCGGCGTGCCACTCGTCCTGAATTTGAACATGATTGATGAAGCCGAAACGCTCGGATTGCAGATCGATACGGAAAAACTGTCGGAACGACTCGGCATTGAGATCGTACCTACAATCGCCGTACAGGGCAAAGGGCTGGATCATTTGCAATCTGCGATTAACCGCGCTAAACCTGCCCGGTCTCCGGCCAGCTATTCAAGGCCAATTGAAAACGTCCTACCTCAAATCGGGGCGCTACCGCCAGAAAATCAAACAAATCCTGAGAT
>CAYSOC010000228.1:0-8639 GCA_964432445.1 uncultured Anaerolineaceae bacterium | reverse complement strand
AGGCGGCACGGCTATCGAACGCCTTGCCACGTACTACCGTTTCGGAAATTTCGGTGAAGCGTCCGAGGAAACCAACGCGATCTCCCGGTTTGGCCTTGACGCCACCTTTACCTTCTGCGCCCACATCAATCGAAATTGAATCAATTTGTTGTATTGCTGTCGCGCGGCTCTGGTGAATTGGAACCCACAGCATCACGCCCGGTTGCTTATCCTTGCCGACGGCAACGCGCTGTGTAGCAAGATAGCGTTTGTCGTGCTTGCCGATCTCATCCACCGAAATCAAACCGTCGTCACCGACGCTGGTAATCATGAAGCCGCGTTCATCCATCGGTGCGGTGAGCAGCACGCGCAATGGCGTTTCGCCTGTCCCTTTTTTAATTCCGGAAAGATTGCCAATCGTATCCGTTTTCAGGTCAGTGACTTTATCCTTGACCTGTTCGCGGATGATCTTTCGCAGTTCGGTTTCGTCCCCGGAGACCGCAACGGCTTCGGAAAGTTGTTTTAATAATTCCAGTCGCGTCATTCTTCATCGCCCCAGCGCAGTTTATTCAGAAAATCCGGCGAGAGGTCGGCAATAAATTCCGCCAACAGGCGCGCGGTACGTTCTATATCGCCCATATCAACCGTTTCAACAGTGGTGTGCATGTTGCGAATGACCAGATTAACCAGTGCCGATGGGATGCCTTCGCCCGCAACCTGTATCGCCCAGGCATCCGTGCCGCTGTGACCGGGCAATGGATCGGCCAGTGTTGTGATTTCCAGCTTTTCGGCGGTATCCAGAATCGCCTGATAGAGCGCTGGGTGAAAGTTTGCACCGAGGCTGACAGGTACGCCTGCGCCATACGCATATGCGCCGTAACTGACGCCGGGTTGTCTGGCATAGGTCACGTCCAGTGCAATCGCGGCGTCGGGTTGGAGTTGCCAGGCGATGGTACGCGCGCCGTGACTGCCAACTTCCTCCTGCGTTGAGGCGATAGCGATCACGTCCCAACTATGCGCCCGTCCCTGCAACAGTTCCAGCGTGCGCGTGACAATCGCAATACAAGCCCGATCATCCAGCGCTTTCCCGGCAAGCCGTTTTCCTCCCAGTTCCAGCACAGGTGCGTCCATCGTGATAATGTCGCCAACCTGTACCAGTTCCGCAACTTCTTCAGCAGACAGGCCGAGATCGATACAAAGATCGGATAGAGGCGCATAATCCGTCATGTTGGCTGCGGAATCGTACCATGCGGGTAGCGCGACCACCCCCGGCAATGGACGCCTGCCATGCACCAGCACCGCCATTCCCGGCAACGTGCGCGCATCGATCCCGCCAAGCGCAGCAAAATAGAGAAACCCATCCTCGATCCGTTTGACGATCATGCCGATTTCGTCCATGTGGGCGCAGAGCATGATGCGCGGGCGTGGCTCTGCGCCGTTTCCCTGCTTGACTGCAATCAGATCGCCGAGTTTGCCTGTCTCAAAAGAATTGACCAGCGGCGTCCACGCTTCCTGTACCAGCGCACGGATAGGGGACTCGTAACCGGATGGCCCGTGCGCCTCCGAGAGCGTTTTCAAATGTGCTTTAAGATCGATCATCCTGAGAAATTTCTATTTTTTTCGGAGAAATATATGTTTGATTATGGTCTGAAGTGCTAAAAACCGCAACGCACGCCGTGACTAAAAATATTCCTGCGGTAAAATAACACTATGCCTATTCGATTGCTGATTGCCGACCCGGATATAACTTTCGCTATCGGGATCAAGCGCGCGCTTGGTCAGACGGGCGAATTTGATGTGACTGCCTTCGGGACGGGTGGCGCGGCGCTGGAACATCTGCAAAACACGCCACAGGATGCCGTCTTGCTCGATATGGGGCTGACTGATCAGTACATCGGGGACCTGATTACGGAAATGCGGCGCGTGCATCCGCGCATTGTGGTGTTGGTCAGTCCACGCACTGGCGATCAAATCCAGAAACTGAGTGCTTTCAAAATACAGGGCAGCATCCCCAAACCCTATTATGCGCGCCAGCTTGTGCCATTGGTACGGGATGCAATCGCTGCGATGAAGCCAGCAGAAAAGCCTGCGACACCTGCGCCGCAACCAGAATCTCCAGCGCCATCGGTTTCGCCGGATTTTGATGCAGCAATTGCCTCACTCCCTTCGTTGATCGTGGAACCGCCTGTTTCACCGGATGATACCTTCCGGCGGCATCTGGCGACCATGTTGCCAGAGAAACCCGCCACGCCTGCCGGGTTGAAAAAGACGCTTGAATCAGTTGATTTGTCTGGGAATGTGCTTTCTGATAATGCTACCATTGCCGACGTGGTACATGGAAAACCCCTGAGCGATCCGCCCGAATCGACGCCAGCGCCGGAGCCAGATAAGCCGACGATCTCCGAAGTTGCACTGGATGCACTGGATACTATCCCAACCGGGAGATTCAAGCTCGAAGAGTTTGCGGAACAGGTCGAACAAACAACGGGAATGCCGCTTCCAGACTGGGTACGCGAGCCGGCCTCCTCTTCCGACACAGCCAACGCAAGCGATCCGATTGCACAGGTGGCGACGACGCTCACGCAGCTATCCACAGGCGCAACCACACGCGCTATTCTGATTACACGCGGCGATCAGTTGATCGCAACGGCGGGCGAACTGCGTGGATCGGATGCCGCCAAAGCCGCTATCTTGATCGAAAATGCGTGGCAAAAGGGAGATAACAAGGGTAATACGCTCCTCTCCTATCTCTCCGTGCCGGGGTTTGGCGACTTTCTGCTCTATTCCACAGAGACAATCGAGGGGATGCGCCTCTCGATGTTCTTTCCGGCAGAGACAACCATGCGCGCGGTTCGGCGGCACGCCCGCCAGTTGCTGGATGCGCTCGTCAAATCCGAGACGCCGACAATCCCGCCGGGGATGGTCGCGCCCGAAACACCCAGGCCGCAGGTACAGGATAAACTCAGCAGTGATGACACCCTGCCAGATCGCCCGACCCAAATACGCGCGCCTGTTGGTTTGAAGGACATTCAGGAAACACTGTCGGAACAGCCTGCACCATTGGAACAGGTCGCGCCCGAACCCGTCGCCATGACCGCGTTCAGCGTTTTGTGGTCGCCGCGCACAGGATTATTTGACACAGAAATCCAGCCGATGCTTTCGCTCTGGCTTACGGAAGCCTGCCTGGAACAAGGCTATCAGATTGAAAGCGCACAGACGCAGCCGGGCTACCTCACCTTTGAGTTAAAAATTCCTGCTACCGATGCACCCAACGCCGCAATCTCCCGCCTGATGGAAGCCACCGCCGCACGCACAGGCAACCCGGATTTGTGGACAGACGGCTATTACATCGCCACGCCTGCGCGCCCAATCACGCAACAGGAAATTACCACGTTCCTCGGTTATCCGAGACAATGACAAATGAGCGATTATTATCTGCTCTGGTTTCAACTTGATGAGGAAGACCGATACCTTATCTGGATTACTCATGAGGTGGACAAAGACAGAATTGCCACCAATTCGGCTGACAAAGTGCTTGTCTTCTCAACACCCCAAAAGGCATTGCAATATGCAGATCAACAGGGCTGGAAGATTGACCTGGAATCCCCTGTTTTATATAACCTGGATTATGTAAAGGATTGGCTTGAACAGCCTGATCCTGACGATGTGGATTGTGTCGAATTTCTACATGCGTGGAATTTGTTCAATGATGTGGCTTATTCGCTCTCTCTTATTCAACCCGAAGGAAACGATTTCATAGCTGGAACAGAATTAACCAACCTTGTCTATGACAAGCTGTTTTGGGGCAACAACCTTCCATCGGTGACGCCGGAAGGCAAGGAATATATTCCAATCTGGCCTGCGGAGCATGTCGAGGAACTCAAGCGTGTTTTGGATGCAGGTTTGAAAATGTTCCGTGAGCAATTGACAATAGAATGAAATTTTCTTTAGCAGAGATGTTCAAAACCGGGCTATTCGGTGTTTTGTCGTTAGGGGCTTCGCGTATTGATGTGCTAGCCCACATCGGAGAACCGGAAACATGGTCAGTATCCCGCCGCTCCGAGAAGCGAGATCGTGCCGCCGTTTGGAAATATGGAAGTCTGCAAATTGGGTTTACTAATGAGGGCGAGGCCACTTATTATGGGCTTTATCTGGATGAAAATCCGGTGTTCCCTGCAACATTACAAATAGCGGACGATTTCCCGGCATCAAATGAACCGCTTGAGCAATTCCAAAAATTTCTGGATAAGCATAAGATTGATTTTGAGATAGATAAAAAGTACCCATCTGATGATACTTTGTGTCTGCTCACAAAGACCCATACCTATCGTATAAGCGTATATTTCGCCGGGAAATTGCACCTAACCCATATTTTCCTGAATAGCAGCTAATTCAGAAGCGAACAATTCCAATATACCGCCAGGTTTTATCCTCAACTGTCGGCTATAATCACCACTATGGAAAATCTACTCTTCGTCCTGATTGCAATTCCGCTTGGCATGGTTGCCGGAGCGATTGTTAACTGGCTGGCAGACGACCTGCCAGAGCGCTATCGTCCACGCCCACCACATTATAAAGATGGGACGCCGCGCCCGTTTCTCAGCCTGGTTGGATTTGCTACCGGAAAGCGTGTCTCTGCAAGTGGCTCAAAACTCAGCCTGCGCTATCCGCTTGTCGAATTGGGGATGATGTTCCTTTATGGTTACGTAGCGCTGGCGTATCCAGTCAAGCCCGCTTCATTTTTCTGGCTTGGTGTGATTTTCATTCTGATGTTGATCACTGTGATCGATCTCGAACATCGCCTGATCTTGTACATTGTAATTGTCCCTTCGTGCATTTATGCGCTCATTGGTGCGGTGCTGGTTGGGGATCGTCCATTTATGGATTACATCATCGGCGGTTTGGCGGGATTTGGGATATTTTTCATTTTCTATTTTGGCGGTATCCTTTTTATCGTTATTATGTCCAATGCACGCGGAGAAGAGGTCGAAGAAGTTGCGTTCGGCTTTGGCGATGTGATGCTGGCGACGCTTTCCGGGTTTCTGCTCGGCTGGCAAGCGCTCATCTTCGCTATTATGCTGACGGTTTTTCTCGGCGCGTTCGGCGCGATTCTGTATTTGATTGTGCAGTGGATCGGGCGCGGGCGTTATGAAATGTTTACCGCGCTGCCTTATGGTCAATATATCGTGATCGGCACGCTGATCATGCTGCTCTGGCGTGAACCCATCCGGTTATTTTTGCAGGGAAGATGAAGATGGCTGAATATTCCTATCCACCACGCCGACCTGTACCTGTCCCCTCACGTGCGCGCCCTTCGGCGTTACCCTGGCTGCTGCGCTTGCCGATGCTGGCACTCACAGGCAGTATCCTGTTCGGCATGGTGATGATACTGGCGGCGACTGCACATCAGGTCAATTATGACGGATTAATTTATCCCGGTGTATCGTCCTATGGAGTTTCACTCGGTGGATTGACGCGCGATCAGGCAGCGGATGCCCTCGCCAAACAATATACCTACGGCGCAAAGGCGATCTTCACCTTCCGCGATGGCTCGCAAACATGGTCGATGACGGCTGCGGATTTGGGCGTGAAGTTCGATCCAAAGCTAACGGTAGAGCAAGCCTATCAGGTTGGACGTGGGAATGGCCTCGTTCGGAATCTGCTGGATCAGTGGGCGTCGTATACACGCGGGCAGTCGGTTCAGCCTACCATTGTTTACGATCAATCCAAAGCGGCGGGTTTCCTCGAAGGCATTGCGCAGCAGATCAACAAGCCAGTACAGGAAGCGACTATCCTCGTAACTGGAACAAAGGTCACGACGACGACTGCACAGGTCGGGCGCACGGTTGATATTGACGCGACCTTGAACGCACTGCGCGGCGTCATCCTGAATATGAACACAGGGGCAGAGATTCCTCTCGTCGTGAAGGAAGAACAGCCAGCGGTGAAGGATTCGGAAGCCGCCGCGACGAAGATACGCGCTGCGCTTTCGGCAAGTATCCAGCTTTACATTGATGCTGCGAAGCCAGACGCTGGCCCCTGGACGATTTCGCCGGAATTCATCAGCGGAATCATTCGTATCAATCGCGTGGACGACGCCGATGGCGGCGCACACTATGACGTAACCGCCGATGTTTCGCCAATCAAAACGGTACTCACGAATCTCGCCAGCAATCTCTATATCGAGCCAGTCAGCGCGCGTTTCACTTTCAATACGAACACGAACCAGCTTGATCCACTCAAAGAGAGTGTAAACGGGCGTTCGCTGAACGTGGACGGAACACTGCAAAAAATTCAGGATGCGCTATTCAAGGCCGAAGTACGCCGCATCCCCCTTAATTTCAAGGAAGAGATTCCGAAGGTCAGCAGCCGTTCCACCGCCGCCGAGTTGGGAATCACCAAAGAAATCGTCAAGGCAACCACCTATTTCTTCGGTTCTACTGCGGAACGCCGCACCAATATTCAGGTTGCTGCCAGCAAATTTCACGGGCTGGTGATCTCTCCCGGTGAGGTATTTTCTTTCAACAAATATCTGGGCGATGTCAGCCCGGAAACAGGATATGAAACCGGGCTGGTGATTGTCGGCAACCAGACGATCAAGGGTGTCGGTGGCGGCGTTTGTCAGGTCAGTTCGACAGTGTTCCAGGCCGCATTTTTCGCTGGATTCCCGGTGAACGAACGTCTGCCGCATGGCTACCGTGTCGGCTACTATGAAAGCGGCGTGGCATATGTCGATGGTATTCAATATAAATCCGGCGTCGGGATGGATGCGACGGTCTTTGGTCCAATTGTGGATTTCAAGTTCACCAACGACACGCCGTACTATCTGTTGATGGAAACCTATTTCGACGGAAACGCGCAGTCACTCACCTTCAAACTCTATAGCACATCGACAGGCCGGATCGTTTCCAAAGATGGGCCAAACCTCTCCAAGCCTGTCGCACATGGTCCCGCCATCTATGAGGAAAGCAGCGATTTACGTGCTGGTCAATCCCGACAGGTCGATTATGCAGTAGACGGGATCGACGTACAAGTGTGGCGCTCCATCAAGAAAGATGGGCAGGTAGTCGTGAATAAGGAAGAGTTCTATAGCCACTACCTGCCCTGGCAAGCACGTTTTCAGGTTGCGCGCGGTGCAGCGCCCCGGCGTTGATGTTATTTGGCGTCGATCAGTTTTTCCAGCTTTTCCATCACTGCTGACCAATGCAGGCGCATCGCTTCGCGTTGGTCGCCAGTTTCCAGTTTTTCATGATGAAAACTGATTGTCGTCCCGGTTTTCACAGGAACAACACGGACTTGCAGCGTAGATGAAAAATCCCAATCGACAGGTCGCCACGTCATCCGAATCATGCTGCCATTGGCATAACTGCGAATATCTCCTGTCGTCCCGTCTTTGGTGGTGTAAGCCTCGCCCGGCTGGAACTTCTCTGGTTCGACACCTTCGCCAAGCCAATAGCCTAATCCCGGCTGGGTGAACAATACTTCCCATGCTTTTTCGGCGCTGATAGGGAAGGTGCGACGAAGGCCAAATTCCCAACCCTGGGTTTTAGTCTTACCCGTCTGGACACGCTTTAGTGTCATATTTCCTCCTTATTGAATTGCCGCAACCGCGTCGATTTCGATCAGATAACCGGGATTTGCCAGCCCTGCCACAACGCACATACTGACAGTTGGCGGGTTCTTCATTTGCTGTACGCGCAATACTGCCGCGTATGCGTCCTGCAACGATTGTCCCTGTACAAGGTAGATCGTCATTTTGACGACATCATCCAGCGTCGCGCCTGCTGCATCCAACGCCGCAATCAAATTCCTGAAGGCCTGCTCGGATTGCTCCGAAATACCTGCACCAACGATTTTGCCCTCTTTGTTTACGCCGTTTTGCCCGCCAACATAAATGATCTTTGCGGGGCCGGTGACAACAGCAGCTTGTGTAAAGCCAGGGTTTTTATGCAGTGTATCCGGGTTCAAACGTGTGATAGTCATACGATAACTCCTTATCTATAATCTATTTTCTACCCTAATCAGGATAAATTTGTTCCTAATTTCCAAAGGGTTTTTCAAATTTCGATTTCGTCTTCAAACTGCCACTATCGAGTACACTTATGGAAAATATCAATTTCATCGAGGAACAAACCGTGACTTTAAAAGTGATTCAGGTCGGTATCGGCAATATGGGTAATGCCTGGTTGGAGGCAGTCAGAGAGTCACAGGAAATAAAATTTGCAGGTTTTGTAGAAATCAACCCGGAAATCATTACAAAGCAAGCAGCGCTACACAGTCTGGATGAAAGCTTGATTTTTGACTCATTGGAAAAAGCATTGACGAATGTTTCTGCCGATGCAGTAATCGACGTGACGCCGCCCGCTTTCCGCAAAGCTGTAGCATTCACGGCGTTTGCGCACGGTCTGCCCGTCCTGTGTGAAAAGCCGCTCGCAGATAACTTCGAGACAGCCCAGGAGATCGTCCAAAAGGCACAGGAAACCGGAATCCTCTATATGGTTGCGCAGAACTATCGTTATGGTGCGGCTGTGCAAACGCTCCGCCATGTGCTGGATTCCGGCATTCTCGGCGCGATTGGCTATGTGACGATTGAGTTTCACAAAGGGCCGCGCTTCGGCGGCTTCCGTGCAGAGATGGCACAACCCCTGATTATGGATATG
>CAYSOC010000227.1:0-8900 GCA_964432445.1 uncultured Anaerolineaceae bacterium | reverse complement strand
CAGCGCTCATGCTACGTCGCTTGTCCCATGATTCACCTTTCCGTACACGTTCTTAATAAAAAGGAGGAGAAAATTGCAATCAATCCGTACAGATCAAGAAAAACGTTGATTTGATCCATGATGTAGTCCTCGGAAATTGCCCGCAACGCCAGAGTAAAAGTGGCGGCCTGTATTTCCCAACTACATACGTCAAGGCAACGAAATTGGATGATTGCAACTTTATCGGGATTATTCGCGCGGCGTGAGCGGCTTTGAATCCTTCCGTTCTGCCGGCAAAGCCGCAGGTGGTATTTCCGGTTTTGAAACGTCGGCAGATTCGGGATTGGAAGTAACGAGCGAACCTGTGAATAAATCTCTGGTATCCAGACGAGCCAGGGTATGGAGTTCGGCCTGACCGATATAAATTTCTATGGCGAGTTTTGAGAGGAACAGGTGATCGCCAGACGATAGCCTGTAAAACTTGCGCGGCTCCAGACGAACGCCATTTAGCCATGTTCCATTACTGCTGGCGCGATCTTCGATAGCCATTCCTGCTGTCGTCCGATAGACCGCAGCGTGAACCCGTGAAACACCTTTCGTAACCGCATCAAATGGGGTTAAGTCCAGCAAGGGGTGAACCTTGAAATTTTCGGAAGCACGTCCGAGGAAAGCCATCTGAACGACACGCATGATAATCGGCTCGTTCAATTCGCCAATATAAAGCACCAGCGTTCGTTTATCCAGTTTATCGAGGTCTACGGTCAGATGGGATTTGGCAGACGCCGTACCTGGATCAGGTTTCGGGAATGTCGCAGAAAATGTTGAACTATATTGAATAGCGTCACTCACCCGAAGCACTGCGTAGCAATGAGCGCAAACATAGGCATTGGGGTAATTATCAAATCCACATCGCAAACACTTGGTCATTGCCGAAGTCCTTCATAGGTAACGCAATTTCTGAACCTATGCAGCGATGGGTTACATTGTTTGCTGAAAAGCACAACAGTCAGGCAGAAGCGTCTATTTACAAGATTTGTACCTGTAAGTATAGATGCCGACAAGACTCATTTATGAATTTTTTGTGAATTTTTTTGATGTTATGAATATGTTATATCAGGATTTTGATCGACGCTACAAAAATCTTATATCGGATCAATATATTGAGGCGTTCAAAACCTGTCAAATCCCCTCAATTTTCTGTTCATTAGAGCATCGGAACGCGCTTGGTGGGGTATTTGTTTATATAATTTACCTAACTAGCCCTTCTATCCCTCTACAAGGCCAAAAATGACGATTTCACCTGAAGATGTTTATGAATATCATAGCCGGGGACGTGCTGGCAAAATTGAGGTCAAGCCAACCAAACCGTTGCTGACACAACGCGATCTGTCTCTTGCCTATTCTCCCGGCGTTGCCGAAGTTGTGCGGGCGATTAAAGCTGATCCGTTGCGTGCCTATGACTACACGGCACGCGGTAATCTTGTCGCCGTGATTAGCAACGGTACGGCAATTTTAGGGTTAGGCGATCTGGGTGCGCTGGCGAGTAAACCCGTGATGGAGGGCAAGGGTGTTCTGTTCAAAACCTTTGCCGATATTGACGTATTTGATATTGAACTGGATGCACCCGATCCCGAAACCGTGATTTCGACAGTGCGCGCGCTTGCTCCGACATTCGGCGGCGTGAATCTGGAAGACATCAAAGCGCCAGAGTGTTTTCACATCGAAAAGCGCTTGCGCGAACTATGCGACATCCCTGTATTTCATGATGATCAGCACGGTACGGCGATCATCACCGGGGCGGCACTCCTCAACGCGCTGGAGATCACAGGCAAGCGTATTGGAGATATGAAGATTGTCTTCACGGGTGCAGGTGCAGCAGCAATTTCTACAGCGGAATATTATGTTGCACTTGGCGTCAAACGTGAAAATATCATCATGTGCGATGAACACGGCGTGATCTATTCCGGGCGCGAAATAGCGATGGATGAGTATAAAGCTAAATTCGCCGTACAAACGGAGCGGCGCACGCTGGCAGAAGCGTTCGTTGGCGCAGATATGTTCATCGGGTTGAGTGTCGCCAATATCGTCAAGCCAGATATGCTCAAATCAATGGCAGATCAACCGATCATCTTTGCATTGGCGAACCCGAACCCGGAAATTGCCTGGGAATTGGCACGCCAGACGCGCCCCGATGCTATCATTGCTACCGGGCGAAGCGACCTGCCGAATCAGGTTAACAATGTGTTGGGATTCCCATTTATTTTTCGTGGTGCGCTGGATGTGCGGGCGCGAACGATTAATGAAGAAATGAAGATCGCCGCTTCGGTAGCGTTGGCACAACTCGCCCATGAAGATGTCCCCGATAGCGTTCTGACCGCCTATCGTCTGGATTCGTTGCGCTTCGGACGCGATTACCTGATTCCCAAGCCGCTTGATCCGCGCGTTTTGCTGTATGTTGCGCCTGCGGTTGCACGCGCCGCGATGGAAAGCGGAGTTGCACGCCAGCATCTGGATATTGATGCCTATCGTGAGCAACTGGAACTCCGGCGCAATCGCGGACAGCAGGTACGGGTATCAATTATCAACAAGGCGCGTAGTGGACGCCGCCAGCGCATTGTGTACGGTGAAGGTGAAGAGAGCAAAATCATCCGTGCAGCGGCACAGGTCGCGGAAGAACGCATTGCAGAGCCAATCCTGATCGGACGCCCGGATGTCATCCGCAAAAAGAGCATCGAACTCGGCCTGAATAACTTCGAGCCGCACGTGATCGATCCAGCCAATTTCCCAAGACAACAGGAGTACGCAGATCGGTTGTATCGTTTGCGTCAGCGTCACGGCATGACACGGGAACGAGTGAACGAAACGATTCAGCAGCCAAACTATCTGGGGCCGCTGATGGTGCGTATGGGAGATGCTGATTGTTACCTGAGCGGACTCACCTATGAATACCCGGAAGTGATCCGCCCTGCACTGCAAATCTTCCACACCCGCCCCGGCGCACGACTCGCCAGCGGTGTCTATCTGGTGATTGCCAACGATCAGGTTTATGTTTTCACCGATGCTACGGTAAATATCGAACCCAGTGCCGAAGACCTTGCCGATATTGCCGTTCTCGCTGCGGACTTTGCGCGTACCCTGGATATCCAGCCGAGAATCGCCATGCTTTCGTTCAGCAATTTCGGGAGTACGCGCCATCCTCTCAGTCAGAAGGTACAACAGGCGACAGCGTTGGTTAAACAAAAGCGCCCGGATTTGCTGGTCGATGGCGAAATGCAGGCCGATGTTGCTGTCAGCGGCGCACTCATGCAGGAGCGTTATCCGTTTAGTGCTGTGCATGATGCAAACATTCTGGTCTTCCCCGATCTCGAAGCAGCAAACATCGCCTATAAACTCATGGCGAAACTAGGCAATGCGCAGATTATTGGCCCGATTCTGCTTGGCTTGAATGCACCGATTCACGTCCTGCAAACAGGCGACAGTGTACAGGATATACTCGCAATGAGTGCCGTCGCAGCGATGGATTCACAAACGCGCAAAAGCTGATCAGGTCCATATAACTCCAGTCTACAAAAACCGGGCTATGGTTGCGAATTTGACCTCTATAAAGGATTGCAACCATAGCCTATAATTTGCGTAGATGGTGATGAGTTGAGGGCGTGATGGCGAAGAGAGATAAAACAAGGTACGAAGACCTCCGCATTACAGCGGATATGGCCGATTCCGAAATAGAGGATATGGTTCGCCAGCGCATCCAGTGGCGTCAGCGCAGATGGCGCAGACTTTTCAGCGGGATTCTGCCATTTATTATCATTAATGGTCTTCTGTGGGCGATCTGGTCTCCTACGGCAAGATACAATTCGTTCCCCTGGCCTCTCTTTGTGACCTTCTTTTGGGGAATGTCTATCGTCAGAACAATTTGGGAACTCTATCAATCATCCGAAAGAGTTCAGGATCGACGCGAAGAATTGATTCAGCGGCATATGGAACGCGCAAAAGTAAGACTGGGGCGTTATGAGAAGCCGAAGAATGACTACGCTGAAAAATCCAAAAAGCGTCCTGTACAAATCGGCAGTGATGGTGAAATTGTCCCGCTTGAGCAACTGTTGAGCGAAGATGATCAGGACACACCGCGTTATCAGAACAATTACCGTCAGTAGGCAGGCCTGAAATGTCCAAAAAAAATAAAAAGATACGCTACGAAGAACTGATCATCACCTCCGATATGGATGATATAGACATTGAGAATGTGATTCGCCAGCGCGTTCAATGGCGGCAGGACAAGTTACAACAACTGCTTGGCAATCTTCCGGCATTTGTCATTGTGAATGCCATCATCTGGGGCGGCTTCCTTTCTGCACGGGGAAACTCATTTCCCTGGCCTATCTTCGTGACATTCTTTTGGGGAATGAGTATCGTCAAGGATGCCTGGGAACTCTTCCAGGCGTCCACCGGAATGCAGAGCCGACGCGAAGAATATGTCCGCCAGGAAGTCGAACGCGAGAAAGCCCGCCTCGGCATCTATGAAAAGCCCAAGCGTGACTATATTGAGAAGTCCAAAAATCGTCCGTTGCAGATCGGCAGCGATGGCGAGATCGTTCCCCTCGACCAATTGTTGAGCGAAGACGATCAGGACGTACCGCGTTATCAGAACAACAATCGTCGGCAATAGGAAGAGGTCGGAATGTCTGGAAAAGATAAGGGTAAAATCCACTACGAAGACCTGTACATCACAGCCGATATGGATGACATCGAAATCGAAAGTGTGATCCGTCGGCGCATCGAGTGGCGACAACGCAAACAGCAGCAATTGATCCGTCATATCCCGGTATATTTGCTGGTGAATGGGATCACGTGGGGGATATTCATCTCAAGTTCTCGATGGGGAGCCGGATTTTCATTTCCCTGGCCTATGTTCATGACGTTCTTCTGGGGCGCAGGCATTGTCAAAGATGCGTGGGAACTATACCAATCCTATACGGATGCACCGAATCGCCGCGAAGAATATATGCAACGCGAAATCGAACGCGAGAAAATGCGTCTCGGTATCTATGAAAAGCCCAAACGCGATTACGCCGAAAAATCCAAAAATCGCCCGTTGCGCGTTGGCAGTGACGGTGAGATCGTCCCTCTTGATCAACTGCTGGAGGATGAAGAACAGGACGAAACGCAGTATTATCAACACAATCGACGTTAACTGAAACAGGATGAAAAATGGACGAACGTAGACGCCGCAGACGGGATGATGACTATGATGATAATGATCGTACTATCACGCCGGGAATGAGCGAAGAAGAAATCGAACGTATTGTTCGTTATCGTGTAAAGAAACGCCAGGACAAGCAGCGTGAGTTTATTATTCATGCTGGCATATATATAATGATCAACGGAGGACTATGGTTTCTGTGGGCAACAGAAGCCGGTGGATTTCCCTGGCCGTTTATCGTAATGGCGGGTTGGGGTATCGGTCTGTTTGCCCATTTTATGGATATGATCCAATCTTTCAGCAGCGTACAGTCGCGCCGGGATGCTATCGTGCAGCGCGAAATCGAACGCGAAAAGGAACGTATTGGCCTCTACGAGAAACCCAAGCGCGAATCCCTCCAAAAGAGCAAACGCGCCCCGATGCGTGTTTCCGACGATGGCGAACTTGAACCTGTCGATGATGCCGATTACGACGATGAAGAGGAAGACGCGCCTCGTTATCGTCAGAACAACCGCAGAGGATGAGATTGTTCCTCGCCCGCTTTATCCGTTCACTGCAAGGGCGATTGCTGCTTTCCTACGTTGTTGTATTGCTCCTGACTCTCAGCGTCATCAGCGTAGCGCTGGTCTTGCTGGTACAGTCGCGCCCATTGATCGTCAATACGGCGGCATTCAACAATCTGGCAACACAGCTAAATACGTTTCTCGGCACGCTGGATAATGAAGCGGTAGTGATTGGCGATCTGCCGATTGTGACGCAGGCACAGTTGCGAAATGTTGCCACACGCCTGAACGTTCGGATCATGCTGTATAAAGCCGATGGATCAGTGACATTCGATTCCACTCGCGCTATCAGCAAAGGCGATAAAATCAAACTGAATGCACAGCCGTTTCGCTGGAATTCCGGGGTAACCCCACAGGTTGAACCATTTGTCAACGGCACAGGGCGCACCTCACGCGGGGTCGAATTTCTCTTCGTCGGGCAAACGCAACAGGCCAGCGACAACCCGGAACGGCAATACCTTCTATTTGCGGTTGGCGCGCAACGTATGACGGCGGAACAGATTTCGCGCTTCTATGGCCCGGAAGTGCTTTCGCCATTGTTCCAGGCGGGGTTTATTGGAATCATTGCAGCCGCCTTGCTCTCCGCCGTGATTTCCCGATCTGTCGCCAAACCACTGAAAGAAGTCGCGGAAGCAGCGGAAGCGCTCGCACAAGGTAAGCGTCAAGCCAAAGCACCAATACGCGGTCCGCAGGAAGTCCGCCAGCTTGCCGAATCATTCAACCTGATGGTAGAAGAAATGCAGGATGGTCGGCAGGCGCAGCGTGATTTTCTGGCGAATGTGTCTCACGATTTACGAACGCCACTGACGTCGATACAGGGCTATTCACAGGCCATCATCGACGGGGTGGCAAAGCCCGAACGCGCAGCCGACATCATCCATAGCGAAGCAGCGCGTATGTATCGCATGGTTGAAGAATTGCTTGATTTGGCGCGCATTGAAGCGGGCAAATTGAACATGGCACGGCACGGCGTCAAAATTGCGGAATTGCTGTCGGCGTTGGGGGATCAACTAAGCATGGTCGCGCGCAACAAAGGGATTCATCTGGCTACACAGATTGCGCCAGATTTGCCCGTTATCGCCGGAGATGGGGATCGCCTCTCACAGGTATTCCAGAACTTGATCGACAACTCACTGAAGCATACACAACTCGGCGGAATTGTGACCTTACGCGCGGAGCAGAAAGACAACGGCGTGCTAGTCACCGTTCACGACACAGGCGAGGGTATCCCGGCGGCAGACCTGCCACGCATTTTCGAGCGCTTTTATCAGGTGGATAAGAGCCGCCAGCGCCGCGACGGTGCAGGGCTTGGCCTGCAAATCTGCTACCAGATTATTCAGGCACATGGCGGCAGGATATGGGTCGAGAGCGAAGAAGGCCAATGGACAAAATTCAGTGTCTGGCTTCCATTACCAGCCATAGATTCCAGCACCATCTACAAACGCCGTTCAGAAGTTTTACGCCGCACGCCGAATTAGAGCGTACCCGGCGCTGATGCACCGGGATAATCTTCAATTTCGCTTAATTTACAGGCGTACCGACGGGCGTTGCAGAGACGGATAACGTCGGCGTCACGGGAAGCGGCGTCGGTGTTACTGTAGGTGTCAGCGTCGGAACCAGCGAAGCAATATCCAGCAATTGCAATGTGTTCCTGCTGGTTGCGAGTTCTGCCGGGACAGTGGGCGCAGTGAGCAAATCAACATTGCGCGCCGTGTACAGGTAGTAAGCCGAAACCAGACCGTTTTTCCCGTTGAGCAGGGTTACAATCCCGCTACGCGAGTTGCCATCAGGATCAGGATCATTGAACGAAACGGTATACACATTAGCGTTACCCTCGCGTGGTTCGGTCTTTGCGGTATATATCGTCGAAGAGGGACGGAAGGTTTTCACCCAGGCGCGTGCCTCGTCTTCGGAATTGATTTTTTTACCGGGTTCGTTGCGCGTTGTGAGCGAGGTATAAATATCGCCAAGCGTCCCTGTGACGACGTATTGCCCACCAAAATCGCTGGAACGCTTCCATGTCGCTGGAAACCGAATCTGATAGCCCGCGCTGGTATCCGTTATCGCTCCCCAGCTAATCGGATTGGCGAGGAGTTTGGGATAAAAGTTAAATCCGCTCCACACCGCTTTTTCCAGATTGTTGAGCAAATCCGGGTTGTTATTCGGGACGACAAGACGGGTCACCTGCAACCAGCCGTTTTCCTGAACCCGCGTGATCTGCCGCGCCAAATAGATATTTCCGTTCAGGCCAAGTTCAAAGTCGACGGTATAGCGTCCATCTACCGTTTTGCGCCCGACTTCTCTATAGCCCTCTGTGAAGTTTGACCATGCCGCTTTCAGGTTTTCAGCATCATACAGTTTATCCAGATCGGCAATTGACTTCACACCGTTGTCCGGGTTGTTTTCGATGAAAACGTGCAACACCGAATAAGCGGGACCGTCAATGAACGTTGCCCCAGCGCGAGAAATCTTCGATGTTCCACCGACAGCAACCGGATCGACGAGTTCCTCACCATCTGGCGCAAGCTCAAAATCGCGGAAATGGGGAACTGAGAACAAACCGGTTGGATGGAAATAGGTACGGTCAGCGATCAACGGCGTGCCGCCAAGCGGAACCTGTGGGAATGTGACAGGGGTCGCGCTACCCGGCAAAGGAGTCGCGCCGAGGGGCGTCTGCATCCCCTGAGTGGAATTGTTGCTTAAGCCAAGACCACCCACAACGAATAGAAAGACAATCACAGCGACACCCGCAACCCGCAGGACTTGCTCAATGCCAAGACCTTGCCGGGTTTGGCGGCGCTTTTTAACTTTAAACGACATAGAAACTCCTCACAGACGCGCGCTATTATATAACCAATGCCGCAAGCGTCATAGCGCAAATTCGGCATTTCTAAGGGTCATGTAATTATATTTCGTCAAGCACAGAGACAAGCTGACAGGAATTGAGCGATAGCATTGAGAATTATCAGATGAGGTTATAGAGACATGACGATTGATCATCAACAGGAACGTATAAAACGGCTCATTGAGAGCGCTAATGGTAAAGGTTACCTGGAGTACAAGACAATCATCCAGGAAATTGTGGAGATGGGTGAGTCGGTTAGAAACTGTCTGAAAGTGATAATCAACGGTCAGGAGGGAGACGACGGGGCATG
>CAYSOC010000226.1:0-9021 GCA_964432445.1 uncultured Anaerolineaceae bacterium | reverse complement strand
GAACGATTGCGCGCCTTTGATATTCGCGTCCTTGCCTACGATCCATTTATATCCCCGGAAACTGCCAGGTTGATGGGGGTTGAACTTTGTTCGCTTGAGGAACTTTTCCAACGCTCCGATGTGGTATCGCTGCATACGCCTTGGTTGACAGAGACGACAGGGCTGATCAAGGGGAATCATTTCACTTCGATGAAACCCAACGCCGCATTCCTGAATACAGCGCGCGGCGCAGTGGTAAATGAGCCGGAAATGATTGCTGCGCTGCGTGAACGCCCGGATATATACGCTGTACTGGATGTGACTTATCCTGAGCCACCGCCAGCCAGTTCGCCGCTATATAAACTACCTAATGTGGTACTGACGCCGCATATCGCAGGGTCGGAAGGACACGAGTGTGGACGCATGGGCGAGGCAATGCTCGAAGAATTGAAACGCCATCTGAACGCGGAACCGCTACGGTGGGCGGTTAGCCGCGAACAAATAGCGTTCATTGCCTGATCGCTTACCGTGAACCAATGAGAACAGCGATAATGTTATCCTGCTCGATATAGCGACTGGCTATTGTATTACTGGTTCCATCCGTGATGCGAGAGGTTGGGAGGTTTGCGCCCGCTATATTCGCGTTCTTTCGATCCTTATCGTTGACGCCACCTGTAAAGGTAATCCCGCTACCGATTTGCGCGACAGAATGAGAAACGGCGATAACCATGATCCCATTTCCGTTAGAGGTGATCCCGGCGCTCATGTTCACTTCCGCCTTGTGGCGAAAATCCGGTTTGGCAAAATTCACGGAACTTTGTGGCTCTGTGCCGAGTGTCTGCCATTTGCCATCCGCGCCAAGCGTGAAAAATTGGGCGGGCATTCCGGGCGTCAGCGTGCGACGGGTAGGCAAGGACAGGGAAAACGGTTTTGTGAACTGTACCACTGGATCGGCAGTGATTTTAACCGATGCACACCACCAGTAATCAGGAATTCCACTGGGGGTGCTTTTCGCATCAACGGGGATGCGCGTAAAAGTCAGCGTTGTTTTCTGTGAAACTGCTCCCGTCGGGGCATAGAACTGGATGCCTGTATCACCAATAGTGACTACGGTATTCACGCCTTTGTCATCAAGCGTACCTTTTTCATCAAGCACTAGTGTGCCGACTTCCGCTAGCGGTTTGATTCTGGTCGCCTCAACTTTGGCTTCTGCTGTTCCCGCCGATGGCTGCTCCCATGATACTTTTGCTGCTACGTTTGCGGGGGCTTCGCTGACTTTATCCGCCAATTTTACGCGGTAAGTGAATGGTCCCAGAATCGTATCTTTGTCCAGCTTTTCGACCAGCCATGTTATAGATTTGGCATCCTGTTTGGCTGTAGCGTTTGTCGGTGTGGCGATCAATTCGACAAAGGCGGTCTTTTCGGGCAACTGGCTGGTGATTGTCAATTTACTCAGCGGGTCGGCCTTACTTGCTATCAATACGCTATACATTACTGTGCCATCGGTATCGAAGAGACCAACGCTACGCACAGATAACGCGGTTGTTGTGTCGGCACGGCTGCGGATCGGGGCAACAAGGCTGAACAGAATCACAAAAATCAGAACATATCCGATGCGGAAATGACGATTCACCATGTCCTACTCCTTTATCCTATCAATCGGCAGGGTAATGACTGCCAGAATATTTCCGCATTATATGGCGATTGCCTTTCAACCGCTATCTTGTGTAGACGTTCCAGACAATCGTTCCAGTAGAGCGTCCAGAGGCATTTTCCCGGTTCATCTTCGGCTTTGTTGGCTAGAGAAAACTATTTTCGGGAACGAAATTTTGGCACTAACCCAGGTGCATACCCCTATGAAAAAATAGAGGTGTACCGTCCCGATAGCAATACGTTAGGAAAGTTTTCCTACGATTGTCGGAAAACAGGATGGAGTTGGATGTATTTTAAATATATACTTATATAATGGAGTTACGTCTAGCGCGAGAGGAAAATTTGAAATTATGCCACACAAACCTGTACAAACGGCGAAAAAGAACGATCCTGCCTCACACCGCACTCCCGAACAATTAACTGCCGACGCAAATAGTTTTGAAGGAACTGATAGTACCGAGAGTCTTTTGACTTCAGCCTCATCGGGGTTGAATTCACGCCAGCAGGCGATTATGGCAATGCAGCATTCACAGGGAAATGCCGCTGTGCAGCGCTTCCTTGCCGGACGCGGCAATACCATCCAGCGCGACCCGCCAGCGCGCACGCCAACTTATGCGCCGCCTTCGATTATGACAGGCGGGAATCCGACCCTTCCAGACAATGCCCGCATTGATAGTATGGGATCAATTCCCGATCTGCCTGGACAGGTCTTCGGTGCGATTCCTGCGCCTTTTGCCGATACCAGCTTCGGCACAGCGGCGGCTATCCGCACCGCGCTCAACCGTGAAACCCTGCGTAACAACTTCAATGCCTATCAAGGCGGTGGTGTCAGCCTCCATCTCCAGCAGGTATACGACTGGATTGCTACATTCGATGGCGATATGACAATTCAGGCCAAGATCAAAAACCCGCGTTTTGTCCGTGCCGATGGTGTGACGATTGGCGATGCTGCAACAAGCGGCGTCAGCACTGGTGGTAGCGGCAGTACAGCGACTGCAACCGGAGTCTCAGGCGAAGTCAACGCCAATGCTGGCGATCCAAAGGCAGGCGGGAACGCTGGTGGTAAGGTCGGTGGTTCTTCGACCACAACCGTGACCTCTGGCGCAACGACTGGAACGGCTGGCTCCGCTACACGCACAGTTTCACCCAATGCCTCTGCGGTGTTCAGCTTTGATATTGAATGGAAAGTCACTGTTACCTATCAGCGCAGCCCCCGTACCTGGAATGCTATTATGAGTCTGGGTATGTCGTCGATTGATGCGGCCATCACAGGCAACCAGACCAGTTCCATCTCGGCAACCAGCAGCGGTGGTCAGGTTCGTATCCCGGTAGTAGATTGCACTGAAGTTGCAGGTCCGTAATCAATGAGCGTAAAACCACTCAGCGTTTATTATGTGCGCACGAAAGATTTGGACAAAAGCATCGCTTTTTATTCCGAACTTCTCGGCGTGAAACTCAAAAAGAAGAACGAAAGCGTGGCGATGGGCGAACTCGGTTCGCTGAGTATCGTCATCCAGAAAGCTGGAACTGCCGGCCTTACACAGACCACCGCTTTCGCAGTAGACAATCTCGATAACTCCGTCAGTATCGCTCAGGAAATGGGTGGCACTCTCCGACAGGGGAAACAGGACGGTGAGCAAGGCGAAAGCGTGTTACTCACCGACCCGGACGGAAACCAGATTGAGGTTGTCCACCTGAAATAGGTTTCGCTTTCAGGTTTCCTCGATGATGCCGATCCGCACCAGACTAAGCAGAAGTGCATTCAGGCGGATCGGATCGCTTATCCTCAACATACCCATCAGCATCTCACGGCTGTGTTGGCCGTCCAGAAGCGCCACCAACGCCGCGCCTTCTTCGGTCAGCATATAACGCTCATTCAGAAAATTGGGAACAGCCTCCCCCTTTGCCGCCACACGTCGCGCCAGTGCGCTGGCTAGCGGAGCGTTATCAGGAATTGTCGCATAGCGTGGAATATGCGCATGAAGACGCAACAAGCGTTCATCGAAACACGCGATATTCATCAGGTCGGCGCAAAGGCGTTCCATGTGTGCTTCTTCTTCCCCGACATATTCAATCTGGATTTTCTCGAATGCTATCTCGAACAACATGCTTACGGGAATCACCGCAGGAGCGCACCCGCTCAGGTATTCCACCGCTGCAATGGTGATCGGCGCATCCAAAACATAGGCGTTCCCGGTTGAGTTGGTCAATCGAAAGATGCCTGGTTGATCGGGATCGGATTCAAGGCGTGGTTCATGTTTGCCAATCGTTGCATGGAGATATTTCACCTGTTCCGATTGTAGAAACAGCGAACCCGGCGTATCCGCGTGGATCAATAATGATTTACGAAAAGCGCGACCACGCGCAAAATCCATATATTGCTCAAACCGGAGCAAATGATCACGCGGCTCAATGGCCTCGTCCTGAACGGTAGCAAGGCGATCAATTTCGGTGAGCATCTCCAGCGGAAAGTCGTTGTGCGTGATCAACCGCAAATCGGACTCCGCCAGATAAGCCAGACCATATTGGGCAGCATGTGCTACGAATTGCTGAAAATACACGGGATCGTTGCGTGGATTAAGATCATCGTGCATAAGCAGCGATGCCCCGATTTCGAGAAAGGTTTGATAGCGGCGATGTGATTCATCCAGCACCGCCGCGAACAGATGCCCATCCTGATTTTTGTTTTGTTGTTGAGCGCTGGCTTGTGCCAGTGTATATAGCAATGTTTCGGCAGCATACGCACTTTCCGGCGTATCGCCCTGTGTGTGAAACTGCGCTATCTCGCGCGCGGCACGTTTCAGATACCAACCGGGATAAACGTTGTAGCTGATGTAAGCAATTCCATTTGGCGCGAGGTGTTGCGCACAGATGCGGAGCAACGCAGATCGTATCTCAGGTGCAACCCAGCTATAGACTCCGTGCGCAATGATGTAATCGAAAACGCCAAAATCGCCGGGCAGGTCTTGTAAATCCATCTGGTAAAAGGCAATGTTATTCAGTCCCAACGCAGCTTGTTCTTCCTGTGCGATGCGGATGTGTTCGCCAGAGAGATCAATCCCTGTAAAATTGCTATCAGGCAAGGCATAGGCCATCCCGATCAGATTTGTGCCAACACCGCAACCGATCTCCAACACCCGACAAGCGATAACGGGAGGCGGGTTTAATCCGAGCAATGTTCCGATCATTGCCAGGCGATCCGGGTGCGTCTCCGGGAAATAGAACGCCGGGTAGGGCGCTTGATCATAACTATTCATCATATTCATTCCTGTTGCTGCTATACGAATAAACAAGGACAGGCGCGAAGTTTCTGGTAAACTAACCGGAAGTTGTGGAATGGATATGGATTCCACAGTCCCTTTAAACTGGAGGTTTTTTATGGCTCAAGTACCAAAGTCTATTTTTCGCGCCTACGATATTCGCGGTTTGGCAACGGAGTGGAAGGGATCGCCCGCACAACTGACTATTGAGGTGGCGCTGCTCGTTGGACGTGGCTATGGCACTTATTGCCAACGCACGTTTGGGATGGATCGTGTCTTCATCGGGAGTGACAACCGTCTAACCTCTGCGCAACTTAAAAATGCGGTGATTGCAGGCGTTCTCAGTACAG
This sequence comes from uncultured Anaerolineaceae bacterium, assembly GCA_964432445.1. GTDB lineage: Bacteria > Chloroflexota > Anaerolineae > Aggregatilineales > UBA2796 > JBBRMW01. The sequence continues at coordinate 3,779 of CAYSOC010000226.1, read as the reverse complement.
GATTGAATGTTACCGATATTGGCGGCGTGATGACCCCCAGCGTCTATTTTGCCTCGGCTTCCTATGGTTCAAAAGGCGGTGGTATTCAGGTTACGGGCAGTCATCTTGACCTGCAATACAACGGGATCAAGATGGCCTATGGGAAATTGGCCCTCTCTGGCGATCAGATTCAATCTATCCTGCATCTGATTGTAAACGATGATTTCAACATTGGCCTGGGACAACTTTCCTATGACTTCGACCTGCCGAAGCAACACATGAAAACCATCGGGGGCAAGGTCAAACTTGGAGATCGCAAGCTAAAAGTTGTGGTAGACGCCGGGAACGGCCTCTCTGGTTCGTTCATGCCAGATGTTTATGAATCGCTTGGCATCGAGGTGGTACGGCTCTATTGTGAGCCAGATGGCACGTTTCCGAATCACCTGCCAAACCCGGAAGATACGACAACCACCAAAGACCTGGAAGCAAAAGTAACTGAGGTCGGCGCGGATATGGGAATCGCGTTCGATGGCGACGCGGATCGCTGTGGCATTATTGATGAACATGGGCATCACATCGCTGCGGATCGGCTTCTGGCGCTGCTCTCGCGGGATTTGCTCAAGCGTGCGCCCGGCGCAAAGGTCGTCTTTGATGTGAAATCTTCACAGGCACTTGCCGATGTGATCCGGGAAAACGGCGGCGTCCCGGTGATGTGGAAAGCTGGACACAGTTTGATGAAAGCCAAAATCAATGAAATTGGCGCATTGATCGGCGGCGAAGTTAGCGGACACCTGTTCATCGGTGAAGACTATTATGGATTCGATGATGCCGGGTTGGTATCTCTGAAAGTGCTGGAAATCTTCAGCAAGACAAAACAATCTGTCAGCGAGGCATTCGATTCGATCCCCAAATTGATCGCCACACCGGAAATTATCATGTCAGCACCAGACGATGTGAAATTTACCATTATCGACACCATCAAGTCACATCTCAGCAGCCAGTACGAAGTAATCGATGTAGATGGCGCGCGTGCGCTGTTCCCGGATGGCTGGGGATTGGTACGCGCCAGTAACACACAACCAGCGATCACCATGCGCTTCGAGGCACGCACGAATCCACAAATCGTTGAATATATGAAGAAGTTCGACGCGCTGCTGGACGATTACCCGATGGTGGATCGTACCAAACTGCAAGAGCAAATCGCCGCATTCAGCGCGTAAACCCTTGCTTGTGATCGAGGCCGAAGGGCAGGCAATAGGATACCTGCCCTTTTGGTTACCATATGCAGGAGTTATACAGAATTCAGGGGTTTTGTATCGAAAGCCTGCTCGTCCGTCATACGCGCTGCCGAGAGCGCCAAACCGATCATCGTCCAGAACAACAGTACGGAGCCATGAAATTCAAAGTTTGCATAATAGTGGTCAAAGATGCCGATCACCATCATGCCTGCGATTGCGCCAGCGCACCCCAGCCAAATCGTCATTAATTCCTGATCTGCTACAATCTTTCGCCAGCGTGCCAATCCATAGCGGAAAGTTTCTGCGACTGTAAGCAAAAACAGCGTAAGGCCGACGATCCCTGCGTTGCCTGCAATTCGCAGATACATACTCGATACACCGAGATAAATATCCCGATCTGGCGTGCCGCTGAATCCAACACCGATCAAGGGATAGCGCGTGATGAGTGTGATTGCGTCTTTGTATTCGCCAACACGCATTTGCGTTGAAATGTCCTCGTTGTTGATGCCATCCAGCAGACGTTCAACATAGGTTTGTGTGAATGGCATCACAAAAAACAATGCCGCACCAAGTGCCAGCATCCCGATCAGCCAGCGATAGCGCATAATGCCGATGAATACAATTGAAACGCCCAGCGCGATCAACGCCGCGCGCGATTGCGTCAGGTAGATTGCCAGCGCGACAGGCGCAAACAGACCGATAGAAATCCAGCGCTTTCCGGTGACAGGCTTCTCGGAAAGGATTTGTGACCCGCATAGTACGGCAATCACCAGCAAAAAACCACCATAGGCATTCGGGTCTACCCATGTGCCAATCGCGCGTTCGGCTTCGGCAGGGTTGTCATTCACGTAGCGAATCACACCACCCTGTGGATAACCGAACCGTCCGAGCGTATTCAGTAAGCGTTCCGCTGTTTCATCATTCAGGATATACAACCCGATGCCGAGAATCGCCTGCAATGTCCCGATCACACAGAGCGCTAATATCAATCGCCGCAATGTGGCACGATCCCGGATCACATCGACCAATACAATCGCAAAGCCTACACTCAGGAGCATTTCCGCGAAACGTCGCAGCGTTTTTGAATCCAGCGGCGCATTGCCCATTCCCGCTACAAAGCTGAACACAAGGAAAATAATATATGCGATGATGAGCAAATGCGCTGGGACAAAGCGCGGGCGAATCCGCCGACCCGTCATGTATTGAAACAGATAGACAAGCAGGAACGCACCCATGCCACAATCGATTAGGGTGGGCGTGACTGCAATTTTTACCGGAATGGTGGCGAAGGGCAGGGCGCACATTGTCGCAATTGTGATCAGCAAACCCGCCATCAAATCGGTGAGGACATAAACAGCGACACCAAGCCCAATCAGCGCCCCGAAGCCAACAATCGGCCCGCCGAGTGCGGTCAGTAGCCCGAATGTGATTCCACCGACACCAAGCAACAACCCAATCAGGATCGACTGCTGTACTTTCTCCGGGATTTTACCTGCCAGAGTTGCCATTTTGCCTCGCAAACATAATCCAACCGATGCCTCCTGCACCGCAAACAATCAGCGCGAGCAGAGAAATCAATGCGCCTGCTGTATAAAACTCCGGCGCGAATACGAACGATACGGTGTGATCCCCTGCCGACAGCGCTACCGCCATCAGCGCCACGTTGGAGCGCAGCACCTCGGCGCTTTGACCATCTATGGTTGCTTTCCAACCCGGATAGTATAACAATGATACATCGAGGAGCGCGGGCGTGGAGGAATGCGTCTGGATAGTGACAGCTTCCGGCGCGAATTTTGTCACGGTTGCACCTGCGTCGGACGGCAATTGATCAGGTAGGGTGATAGCTGGTGCAGCGGTCAGGATTGCCGTTTCGCGGATATTGATATCCTTGCTTGCCAGCGCATTGATCGCCGCTTGATTGTCTGCCTCGATCCACGTATGGGCAACCAGTCGCGCAAACGGACGCGGATTATTCAGACGGTGTACGTTCAACTCTCCGAATACATCTTTGCCCGTTTCAGTGATTTGCGAAGGAACGGGCAATTCCTTATCCGGCGTGAAAACATAACGTACCGCAAGGACTTCCCATAAGCGATCTTTCGGAAGCGTGAACAATTTATCGTAGCGATCCAACCGCAGCGGACTTGTCCCGCGAATATCCTGCAAGCCATACAACGCGCCGTAGTTTTCGAGGATACCGCGCTCACCATCGACCCGGAAAACCCCATCCTTGTCCGCTTGTACAGCGCGTACCTGCGCCGGAATGGGTAATTTGTTCAAAGCGGAGGCATGATCATAGTTATCTATCGTATGCCCAACGGTGAACAGATCGAGCGTTATTAGGGCAATCAGAGCGAACGGTTGCCAGCGCGATTGATTATTTTCCGGCTGTTTGATCCACCAGAATAGCGCCAGCGTCAGACCAGCAATAATCAGGCTGAATGTCATCAAACGCAGGCGTACATCCCCGGTGTTGGAAAGCTGCCAAATCAGGAAGAAAACCGCTACCACACCCGCCATCGTCAGCACAACGAAGCGTAACATGCGTTCAAAATTGGCAGG
>CAYSOC010000225.1:0-9034 GCA_964432445.1 uncultured Anaerolineaceae bacterium | reverse complement strand
GGGTGATTCAGAGCGGCGCAGAGTTTGGCTTCCCGCTCAAAACGCGCGCCGAAATCGTCCAAGTCAGAGGAACTAACCTCAGTGATTACCTTGAGGGCAACGTCCCGATCCATCGAAGTCTGGCGCGCAACATAGACTGCGCCCATCCCACCCGTCCCAAGCCGGGAAGTGATGGTGAACTGGCCTATCTGCGTTCCGATTAGTTTGTCTTCCATTGTTCCTGCTCTTCAAAACGCCGGACAACGCTACGAGTTTACCATGCGTGCGAGGATAGCGGGAAGCACTATTCCGTAACCACAAGCCCAAGCGTAACAGCCAATGTCAGTGCGATTGCCCACAACGCCGCACCGAGCGGCATTGCAATCATCAGGCGGCGGGCAGGTATTCCCAATGACAGGCCAATAATCGCACCGATTTGCGCCCCTGTGGTTGCCGGAGCAAGCAGCGCTAATCCGATCAGGCCGAAGCGATCCCACGCGCGACGGATCAGACTGTTCGGGTTGCTTGCGGTTTTGCCGCCAAAACGTCGTAACAATCGCACGCGAATTGGTTCTCCGATCAGAACGATCAGAACTACGCCAGCGACATAGCTCACCCATGCAGTGATTCCAGCGATCATGGGTGCGATACCAAGCGCCACTCCCGCCGGAATTGATGCCCAAAACGAAAAGAACGCGACTGCAAAAACACTGCCAAGTTTCAGAATATCCATGCCGCCATTATCAGGGAGAGGCGGCATCCTCACAAGGGCAAATCGTTAAAGTATTCCACTCCATTTAAAAGTTACAACTGCATAGGCTGGCAAAGTATAGGTGAATGTCTGACCATGCCATTTCACCTGAAATGATTTTTCGAGCATATCGCTGTTCAGCGCAACCACCACCAGTGAGCCATCCGGGTTCTGGAACGCCACATTTTCGATAGTGCTGAAATTATTGGATTCGACGCGATATGCGCCAGAATCCACAAACTTGCTGGCATGACCGAGGCTGTAGCACGAGGATGAGCGCGGCGAAAATAATGCCTGTTTTTTGGCGCATACTAAAAATCCTGAAATAAAAGCCGCCCTTATTTGCAGGCGGCTTTCTTCAAAAACCAGTTAAAAGTCAGCATCTATCACATAGGTGGTGATAGAGTGCGCAACGCTTTCTGTTGAAACTGTTTTACCGCCGATCTTCAGAGCAAACGGTAGCGATTTCTCCGAACGATTCAGCACCACAACGACGACTTTGCCATCTGGATTTTGGAAGGCAGTAGCTTCAAGCGCGTCGTGAGAAGTAGCAGACAGAATGCGTTGCGCGCCGGGTTGAATGAAGCGTGAGAAATGTCCAATATAGTAGAACGAACTTTGGTACTGAATTTCACACTTCTGGGTATCGATCAGGATCGGTGCGCTGCAAAAATTGCCAACGTGATTTGGCCCACCGCGCTCGTCCAGAATCAGATTCCAGTCGATCCAGCCCACCGTCCAGCCGTTCAGATCGTTCAGCAAAGAACGTCCATAGCGCTCACCAACTGCCCATTCACCGTTGTGTGGTCCGCCTTCCTGACACCCCTCGGTGAACAGTAATTTCTTATCAGGCCACGCATCGTGTACCGCCTGCAAATTGCTGAACTTATCCGCGACGTACCAGTGGAAAGCTGTCCCCCAAAGATATTTCGCTGCTTCGGGATCGTCCATCGTGGGCTTGATCCACTCAAACAGTTGATCCCGGTTATGATCCCATGTCAGTAGCTTAACATCATTACGATTGTTTTTGACTAGTGTCGGACCGAGATAATCGCGGATGAAATCGCGGGCTTCTTCCGGCTCGTAGATGCAGGATTCCCAACGCTGTACTGCCATCGGCTCATTCTGGAGCGTCAATGCCCAAATCGGAATGCCTTCGCGCTCATACGCATCCAGATAGTGGCAATAATATTCTGCCCATACCGCGCGATACTCCGGCTTGATCTTGCCACCAAAGCACATATGATCGTTCGTCTTCATCCATGCGGGTGGACTCCAGGGAGAGGCCAACATGCGAAATGGCTTCGGAGCAGCTTTCTGCGCGGCCTTGATCATTGGAATCAAGGTTTGATAGTCCCGCTCAATCGAGAAGTGTTTGAGTTCAACATCTCCTGGCACATCGTCATACGAATAATTGCCGAGTGAGAAGTCGCAACTGCCGATGTGCGTGCGGCAGAGGTTATAGCCCAGCCCTTCGACAGGATCAAAGCAGGCTTTCAAAACTTCGGCTTGCTGCTTTTCGGGCAGTTTATAGAACGTGATCGCTGCGGCCTCGGTGAATGAACCGCCAAAACCCTCGATTTCCTGATACCGAACACATGGATCGATCACCACAGAAGTCGGTAGCGGCAAAACACTCACCGCCTGTTCCATTGCCGTATCTGGCATGGACGTCAGGCGATATTCAGTGTTTTGCGCGGTTACGTATGTTTGAACTGTTGTCATTGAACTATTGTCTTTCGAGTTACGCCATCAATCCCAACACGAATGGCTGCCAACTTGAGAATCCGGCGTACCATGATTATTTTTCGACACCAGTGACGACGATGCCCTGCATGAATTGACGCTGGGCAAGGAAGAACATGACGGCGGGGAGGACGATGGTCAGGACAGCCGTCGCCATGCCGCGTCCAGGATAGACATTGAACGTGCCGAAGTAGGAACCGATGCCCACCGAAATCGGATACAAGTCTTCCTTACCCACCAGATACACCAGCGGTCCGAAATAGTCGTTCCACTGAAAGAAGAAATGGAACAGCGTCACCGCCGTTAGCGCTGGTATCGCCTGCGGGATGATGACCGACCACAGAATCCGCAATGGTCCCGCACCGTCAATCATCGCCGCCTCGTCCAGTTCCTTCGGGATGCTCATCAGGTATTGCCGCAGCAAGAACACATCATACGCATTGGCGAAGAACGCCGGAACCAGCAGCGGCAACCATGTCCCTGTCCAGCCCATCTTGCTGAACAGCATGAACAGCGGAATCACCGTCGCCTGGGGGGGCAGTACAATCGTCGAAATCAGGATGATAAACAGGATGTTCTTGCCCGGAATCGGGAAGCGCGCAAAGCCATAGGCGACCAGAATGCACGACAGCAGCGTGCCTATCGTGCTGATAATCGCCAGAATGAAGGTGTTGCGGAACAGAATCGGGAACTTCACCTGCTCCCATGCTTTCTCGAAGTTCTCCAGCGTCGGTGCAAACTGGTACACCGGGTCGAGCGTGCGATAGCGCCCCTTCCAGTTGAACACGCCCTTCTCAGGATGCTGCGGGTCGATAAAATCGGCGTCCTCACGGTAGCCCTTGACCAATGCCCACTGCTGCATCGCGCCGTTCTCCGTCGGGACGTTGTAGAGGGGTAAGTCCTTGCCCTGATAGCTGAAGGTCGAGGCTTTGGCCGGCCAAAGCGGGGCGTTCTGCGCCGATGCCTGACTGTCCTGCTTGAATGCCGTCGTCAGCATGTAGCCCAGCGGCATCAGGAAAATCACCATCAGCACAAAGCCGAGCAGCGTCATCAGCAGCGGTGCGAGAATTTTCTGCAACCGCTTCGGTAGCTGAAATGACGAACGATTGGCCGACTGACTGTTGGTGGGAGTAGTTATCCTGCGTGCTTGCGTTGCCATGTTTTAGTTAACTCCCACTCGCATAGTAGACGGAACGCTGACCCCAGTAGAACATAAACGCAGTCATCAGCATCACGACCACGAACAGGATCACTGCCAGCACCGAGGCATATCCCATCTCGTTGAATACGAACGCCTGTCGATAGAAATGCAGGTTGTAGAACAGCGTCGCGCCTTGCGGGTCGCCGTTGCGTCCGCCCAGCAGCATCGCCGGGACGAAATACTGGAAGGCATTAATCACACCCAGCGTCACATTGTAGAAAATCACCGGGGAGATAATCGGGACGGTGATGCGGAAGAAGCGCTGGAAGCTGTTCGCCCCATCGACAGTCGCCGCTTCCAGGACTTCCGTCGGGACGCCTTGCAAGCCTGCCAGCAGAATCAGCATGGCGTTACCCACGCCCCACAAGCCGAGCAGATTCAGCGCGGGCAATGCCCAGTTCGGGTCGGCCAGCCAGCGCGGTCCTTCGATACCGATGGCACGCAACAGCATATTTATCCAGCCCGATTGGGCATTCAGCACGCCGCCAAACACCATCGCGCCAGCCACCGCCGGAATCACCGTCGGCAGGTAGAACAGGGTGCGGAATACATTCTTCGCCAGCAAGTGTTTAGAATTCAGCAGTACCGCGAAGAACAGCGGGGTTATCAACCCCAGCGGCACGGCCAGCAGCGCAAATTTGACTGTCACGCCGAACGATTGCAGAAAAACCGGGTCGGTGAAGACCCGTCCATAATTTTCAAGGCCAACAAAATTAAAGTTCCCAATCGCAAACTCTTTGGTCGCGCTGTAGTCGGTGAAGGACAGGAACACGGTGGCCGCTATCGGTAAAAACTGGAAGGCGACAAACCCGACCAGCCAGGGACTCAGGAACAACAGTCCCCAGCGCGCTCGCTGCCGTGCCACGCCGCCAGAACGCGGGCGCACCTGGGCAACGGGAGAGTGGGTGAGTGCCGGATTGCGGGCAGACATTGTGGTTTTGCTCCTTGCGCCAGCGGCGGCGCGTTCCCCCATTGCTGGTCACGTCGCCGCTGGTTGCGCACTATCGAATCGGACGCTGCTTACTTGGCCTTGAACACGGCGTCCAGGTCTTTTTGGAGTTGGTCGATTTCCTTGTCCATATCGAGTCCGGGGGTCTGATCCATCTTGGTATAGAACTTCCCGAACAGGTCTTCTGCCTTGAGCATGTTCGGCATCCACGCCTCGTGGTTGGGAACATCCGGGTACTTCAGCATTTCCAGCGCGACGCTCCAGTCAATCTTGTTCGGTGCGCTGCGCTCATCGAGTGCCTTGAAGAAGGCATCACGGTCTTCGAGCTTGCCGGGGATGCCCCCATAAATCGTAGCGAGTTCCTTATCCACCACCATCGCGCTCAGAACCTTGAAGGCAGCCGCCTGGTTCTTGCTGCCCTTGAGGATGGCGAAGGTGTCGCCGTGCAGGGCAGCAGTCAGCTTGCCGTTGTAGGTTGGCAGCACCGCGATATCCCAGTTGATTTTCTTCAGGTCGAAGCAGCAGGTGTACCAGGTGAATGTCCACGACATGGCGACGTTGCCGGACGAGAACGGATTGCCCTTCGCCATCACATCGCTGTTCTTGTAATCGCTGTTAGGCTGGATGTAGCTCTTCCACATGCTGTCATAGTGCCACTTCCAGGCCGCTTTCCAGTTGTCGGGAATTTTAGCGTTGTTATCCTTGTCGAACGGTGTCCCCGTGCCGAACAATGGGGTGATACGGCGCGAATCGCCCCAGCCATCCCAGTAGCCGAACTGCGTGATGCTCTTGTTGTCGAACGCCGCATCGGTGGCATCGTTGCCCGCCTTGTCGACGGTCAGCTTTTTTGCCAGTTCGGTCATTGCCTCAATGGTCCAGTCCTTGCCATCATACTTCTCTCCGACCTTGTGCGGCGGGTAGGGCAGCTTGGCTTCATCGAATAAATCCTTGTTGTAGTACAGGAACGACGGGAACAGCGCGAACGGTACGCCGACCAGCACGCCTTCGTCGCTGGTGAAGTCCAGCAGTGCCTTGTCGTACTTCGCCAAATCGAAGCCAGCCGCCTTCGCCAGCGGGCTGATGTCTGCCCATGCCCCCTGGAAGTTGGCGCGTCCACGCTTGCCGACGGGTCCGACAATATCCGGTGGTGTGCCGGAGGCAATCATCGCCTTGAGCGTATCATAGCTTTCCGGGTTGTGGACAACCTGGAGCAGCACGCACACATCGGGATTTGCCTTGTTGTACTTGTCGACCCAGGCTTTCTCCTTCGGGATCACATCCGCATCCGTCCCCGACCCCAGTCCGACATACCATGTCAGTTTCGTGGCCGACGCCGAACAGCCTTCCCCACCCGCTATTACCGTTGGCGGTACGGTGGGTGTCGCATCCGCTGCCTGTGTCCGCACCGGTGCAGCACTCCACGACCCCAGCGCCATCACCAGCGCCACCATCCCTGCCAACACACTCATCATTCGCTTGTTTGTCATCTCTTTTTCCTTCTAATCCTAAATTTCAGTCTTTTCGCGTTCTTTGTACTATCTTCGACTTCGCCCCCGGTCAACGCCGAGGGCTGTCTATGGCAGGGAAACAATGCAAAGCTGCCACTTACATCCCATTATCCCCATCCACTGTCATCCCGACCTGGAGAAAAACGAGTGCGGCTAGCACTTTTCAGAGCTATTTAATTTGGGTTAATAAAAAAAAGTAATAAGGATTCCCGGCCAGGGAAGGTGAAAGCCGGGAATTCTTGCTATCGAGGATTAGCTTCGGGAGAGGGCGTAGAAATCAAACGTACCCAGATATAGAACGTTGAACACATGCCCTTTGATCTTGCCGCTGACGACAGTTCGATCCGGTGCTTGCGCCATGTAGATACCCGCCGGGTTTTCCTGCGTGATGTAGTTCTGGAACGGCTTGAAAAGCTGAATCAGTTCATCTTTGCTGCGCGCGTTGATTCCCTTTTGGATCACCTGATCAACAGCATCCGCTTTATAATGACCGCCATTTTGCCCTGCATCGGAAGCAAAAATCGGCTGTACAAAATTCAATGGACTGTTGTAATCCGGCCACCACGCCTGCAACAGAAAATCCGGGGTGACACTATCCGCTGAATCTTTTTCACCCACAATGATTTGATTGTAGAAGGTATCAGCGTCGTATTTCCTGATTTCCAGATCAAAGCCAAGTTGTTCGATCTGCATTTTCAGAACTTGGCCGGCAATGTCGCCGCGTCCCTCCGGTGCAGCAAACACAAATTTTGTACCCTGCGGAATACCAGCCGCATCGAATAGCTGCTTGGCGCGTTTCAGGTCGGTGGTATAGCGAAAGGTGGAATTATCCGAGCCGAGCAGACCAAGCGGAAACGGACCATTAGGTCGTTTGCCAAGCCCACCAAGTTCAGCACGGTTATAGGCATCATAGTCGAAAGCATAGCTCATTGCCTGTCGTGCCTTCGGGTCTTTGAGGGTATTGGTGGTATTCATGACGAGGTAATCCAGCCGCAGCGTATTTCCTTCGTTGACCAGATAGCTGCCCGCATTTTTCATCTTGACCAGATCATCAGGCAACAAGGAGGTCGCTGCATCTGCCAGACCACGTTCCAGCGCTTGCCGCCGTACCAGAGATTGCGGAACTGTCTGGATCACCACTTCATTAAAATGGTTGCCCTCCCAGCCACGCCAGTAATTGGCAAAACGGGTCAGGGTTACCGGTTTATCTGCGTTTAACTCGCCTGTCAATTGATACGGTCCAGTTCCGGCAGCGTGTGTCTGTAACCAGGTGTGCGCCTGATCAGTACCGCCATTTTTCCGAATCGCCGTCGGGCTGACAATCCACGCGCCATAGCTCGCCGCAAGCGCATAGAGAAAGAACGGTTGCGGGCGCTCAAACTGAAACACCAGCGTGTTTGTATCCTTCACGACGATCTGCTTATTTGGGTTGGTGAGGAACGTTCCCAGAATCCCGGAAGCAGCAAGGTTTACAGTTACAGTGCGCGTCAGGCTCTCTTTCACTCCTGTGGCATCCATCACTGTTCCGTCATGGAATTTTACATTCTGGCGCAGCGTGAAGGTATACACCTGATCGTTCTGGTTATCGTATTTTTCAGCCAGCACAGGCGTGAATTTATCCAACGATTCCCCTTCAAGAGTGATCAGACCTTCGTAAATTCCACGCAATGGGATGTTGGAAAATTCATCATAGCTGCTGGCGGGGTCAAGGTCGGAGGGGGCAGTTTCGACAGCGACAGTGAATGTTCCCGGTTTGCTCTGCGCATAGGCAGCACGAGGTAACGCGGCAGCTAACAACGCGATCAACACGCTGATCGTCAGGATCGGACGAAGGTATTTACTATACATTTTTATTCTCCACACCATCGCTCAACGCAGTTCACGTTCACGGTGGATTACACCAACGGCGATACTGATCAGCACGACGACATAGCCAGCCACAATAAACCACAACATATTCCGGTTAAGCGTGTTTTGCACAGATGTCCACGTATCATCAAACACTGCTTTGTTGATCTTCTGGACATTGCTGATTTCATCTGTGAACCGTTTGAAGGCTTCGCTGCTCTGGCCTTTGGCATCGCCCGTCGAAAGCAATGAGGCATCATCGACCTGATTTTTTGTCAGTAACGCGCGTACCTGCTGGTTAATCGTGAGATAGTCCCGTAGCGCGAGACGCGCCCGTTCCAGCGCGGCGGCTTCGCCATCGAACGTCACATTGCCAACCAGCGGAAGCAAATTGTCCGCAGTGGGCTTTTGCGCACTGGCACGGATATTGCCGCGCAGGTCATCCGAAGTAGCGCTTGTAGTGAATGAATTTTGCAGGCAACCCTGTGTGCCGCAAACGCGCAGTTCTACATCACCGATATTCTTGTCGAACTTCCTGTTCCAGTCATCAATGCCGGAAGTGTCGATCACCGACCCGCTCTGATTAATATCAGCTTGGTTGCCAATCGCCAATACACGCGCGCTACCAGTCACGCTCCGATAGGCATCATCAACCATCAGGTTAAATTGTCCCGGTGTACGCGCGAGATCGATGAAAAGGATGATGGCAATCAGCCATGCCAGCACCATCGCCAAATCCAGGCCGGGGGTGAGATAGCGCTTGACCTTGCCACGCAGCCAGAATGACGCGGCTGTGATCAGAATCGCCAACCCAAAGGTAACAACGTTCATGATCAACGTTCGCCCGGCGATAATCCCGGTAGCGCTTCGCTTGGTTGCCTCCATTGCACTGTAGTTGAGCGACTCCAGCTTCAGCAGATAGACTACCACCTGATTTTGCAGGTAGTTATCCGCCGTCACGTATTCATGAATCGCTTTCGCCCGATCTCCTGCTATCTGCGCCGTGAGCAGATTTCCGATATGTTGCCAGAAATCATCGAAGGCATAGCGTT
>CAYSOC010000224.1:0-9048 GCA_964432445.1 uncultured Anaerolineaceae bacterium | reverse complement strand
GCAATGGCATCACCTTCAGCGATGTGGACTTCGTGTTCAACGTTGCCGGAGCAATTCCGTTTGCAGGCGACTGGACAGCTACAGGCCAATCGCGCCCGGCGTTCTATGATAACGGCACGGTGAGCCTGCGCAACACGCTCGACACGGGCGGCGCGGATACGATCTTCGCCTATGGCATGGCTGGCGGCAAGCCCGTTGCAGGCAAATGGATTTCGCTATCGCAGCCACCACTAGGCAGCGTCATCAATCGAGGCGGAGGGTTCAACACCAACGAACAATCGGGCAGCGGAGATTAAGCTAGCCCTCTCCTGAATATTTCCGGTCAGCCTCAAAACTGACCGGAATCCCCCACGAATCGAAAATCCCCATATAAAAACGATACAATTTCTCCGTTTGAATCCAACATGGTGAGGATTTCCTTTGCAACCTTATCCCAACCGATCTATACGCCGTAGCGAATGGTTTGCCCTGCTCCTGATTTTGTTGTTCGCGGCGGTGCTGCGGCTCGGCGCACCGGGCATAAGTGAATTCAAGCGCGACGAAGCCAACCTTTCGCAGCTTGCGCTCGATATGGCGCGTGGGCGCAGTTTTCCGCTGACGGGCATCGGCTCATCGGTAGGGATTCCGAATACGCCCGTGAGCGTCTGGCTGACCGCCATCCCATATGTATTCAGCAGCGATCCAATTGTGGCGACGCTATTTATCGGGTTGCTGAATGTGCTGGCAGTATTCCTGTTGTGGCTGTTTGCGCGGCGCTATTTTGGGACGCTGGCGGCGTTCGTTGCCGCGCTGCTCTTTGCCGCCAGCCCCTGGATGGTCATCTATTCCCGGAAAATCTGGGCGCAGGATATGCTTGCGCTGTTCGTCGTAGCGACAGTATTCAGCGGTGTGTTGGGGTTCATCGAAGGCCTCCAACGCTGGCAGATCGCGCATGTGGTGCTGCTGGCATTCACAGTGCAAATCCATTATGCGGCGTTCATCCTGATTCCCGTTAGCGGCGCATTATTGCTGATCGGGCGAAAAAACGTGCGTCGGGAATTTTTTATCGGCGTTGTGCTGGCGATCCTGCTGGTGTTACCGTTCCTGGTCGGGATTGTGCGTGCCGGATTGAAGAGCGGATCGGCATCTGGTAACGGCATTTCGTTGAGCATAGACGGGCAAGCGTTCTATCACGCCGCGCTGACCATCAGCGGTACAGAGATACATTCCCTTGCCGGGGAACAGGCCTATCAGCAATATCTCGCCAGCGTCCCGAATCTATTCCCATTTTTGAATGCACTGGCATTATTCACTGTCTTTGCTGCGGTTTATCTATTCATACCCATCCATGCTACCAATTTCCCTCTCCATTTGTGGAGAGGGGGCAGGGGTGAGGTTCTTCTGGCGCGTGTAGTTGTGTTGTGGCTAGCGCTCCCGGTGATTCTGTTCAGCGTGCGCTGGACGGCAACCTACCCTCATTACATGCTGCCAATGCTGCCTGCTGCTTTTCTGGTGATCGGGATAGCATTGGGCAAACTGTGCGCGAACAAGCCAAACATTCGTACAGGGGTGATTATTGGAACTGTCGGCGTAGCAATTGTGCAAACCGGGCTATTGGTCGCACTTTTGCGGTTTGTGGATGTGACGCCGACACCGGGCGGATTCGGCACGCCGCTGCACTATCTGGAAACAGTGCGCGAAGGCTTGCGTACCACGCCGGATGTGGTTATCTACAGCGATGGCGATTCGACTACCTATGACGAGACGCCCGGCGTATGGAAAGTCCTGTTAGCCGATTTTCCTTCGGTGCGCTTCGTGAATGGTACGCGCATGAGTGTGATCCCGGCAAATGGTACGCTCCTTGCCAACGCTCAATTTCGCCCGATGCTCGATCAATTTGGCGCACAACCGGAACAGACTTTCCCGTTACGTGGCGATGAACCTTCCTATATTACCTTTCGCGCCCCTGCGGATTTTCCCAAAGATCAAAATGCAGTTAAGCTGACCATCCCCTCAAATGGATATGCGTTGCAAAATGGCGCAACCCTGATCGAAGCATGGACAACGCGCAAGGAAAACACCTTGCGACTGTATACTGTCTGGATGTTGAATCGGGATGGCAAAAACGAGCCAACATTGTACAGCGTGTTCAATCACATCGAAGACGCGACAGGCAAGCAGATCGCGCAACAGGATGGGGCGTTCTGGAAACTCGGCTACTGGCGCAAGGGAGATCGCGTTTTACAATGGTACGATGTGCCGCTTGATGCTGCGCAAGCGCTGAACGGTTTGAAATGGAATATCGGTATGTATTTGAATGAAAATGGCAAAATCAGCGGTGTCGATATTCTGGATGCGGCGGGCAACCCGTCGGGGCAAATCATAACGCTTTCATTCTGAAAACCTGACATTTGGCGGGAAGAGCGGCAATTTAAGTGTATTGTTTTCGTTGAACGCAAAGGAAAACAAACGTTGACACGCATAGCGGTTTTTTCTGATATTCATGGGAACATGACGGCATTCGATGCCGTGCTGCGCGATCTGGAATCCTTCTCGACCAGCCACGCTATCGATCAGGTGGTTGTCGCGGGCGATGTGGTCAACTGGGGACCAGATAACATCGAAGTGATGGAACGGATCGTGCGCGAAGGCTGGGCGGTTATCCGGGGCAATCAGGAACTCTATATCCTCGATCAGGATACGCCACGTTCGCCGGAATCGTGGGCAAACTATACGATTGCCCGCTGGACGCGCGCCCAGCTTGGCGAACAGCGCGTGAAACAACTGGCGCTCTGGCCTGATACCCTCTGCCTGCGCTTCCGCGATGCGCGTTCGGTGCGGGTGGTACATGGTTCGCCGCGCAGCCATTTTGAGGGGTTATATCGCTCTATATCCGATGAAAAGATCGCAGAAATCCTGAATAACACTGAGGAAGAAACCATCATCTGCGGGCATACCCATCTGCCGATGGATCACATTTCAGGGAAGTGGCATATCTTCAATTGTGGCACAGTCGGAATGCCATTGAACGGCTTGCAGGAATCTTCCTACTGGATTCTGGAGGGGGATTGGAGCGGGTGGCGCGGTACATTGCGCCGTGTGCCGCTGGATTATGAACCCCCGGTACAGGCACTACAACAACTGGGGTTTGTGGAAGAATGCGGCGTTACAGCAGCGCTCGTGCTGGAAGAATATCGCCACAGTCGCTTGTATGTTCACCCCTTCAACCAATGGCGTGCCAGGCTGGATCGGGAACATAATTTATCAGATGAGGCACTTCTGGCACGCTTCACCGCCGAGGTGGATCGCTGGGAATATACGCCAGCCGATTATCATTTGAATCGGTAGCAAATCGAGATGCAATGTCCGAACTGTGACCGCAAATTTGCGCTGGAAGATGGGCAGTTTTGCCCTTATTGCGGTGCGCCTCTCAACACCCAAATCAAAACAAAAAAGAAGGTGGACGAATCGGGACGCCCACCTTTCCTCAAATCTATCCTGTCACCGGGTGCGTCAGCAGTCATTTTCTGGGCGATCCTTGCCGCGTTGATCCTGATGGGATTGCGCAATCCGGTTTTTATGCTGTTGGCGCTGGTTTGGACTGGTATATTTTTCCTTGCCGGGTTGAAAGACCGATGGTGATCACGCCAACCGAATACGCGGATTGAGATAGCTATACAGCAGGTCGGCAAACAGATTCGCCAGAATATAGACCGTTACCGTGATCATCGTGATTGCCTGAATCAACGGCAAGTCGCGCCCGGTGATCGCATAGGTGAGCAACCGCCCCAACCCCGGATAGGAAAATACGTTTTCAATCACCACCAGGCCACCAATCAACCAGCCGAGGCTGATGGCAATCACGGTGATGGTTGGCAGCAGAGCGTTACGCAACACATGCTTGCCGATCACTGTGCGATAGGGCAACCCTTTCAAGGTTGCCGTGCGGACATAATTTTTCTTCATTTCTGTAACGACGCCGACACGGGTCAATCGTGCGATGTAGGCAAGCAGAACCGTAGCGGCAGTAATCGCAGGCATGATCAACGATGGCAGGGCTTCCAGAAAATTGGCATCCGGCTCAACTGTTGAAACGGCGGGTAATAATTTCCAGCGCAACGCCAGAAAGTTGATCAGGATGATCGCCGTGACAAATTCCGGCAAGCCCACCAATACCAGCGTCACCAGCGAAATGACGACATCCGGCCATTTGTTTTCGTTCAACCCGGCGACGACGCCCAGCGCAATTGCGGGCGGGATCGAAAACAACAAGGCCACTAGCGCCAACCGTAGCGAGTTACCCAGCCGCTGCATGACTACCGGGCGTAGTGGCGTGCGCAGCGAATAGGAGTTGCCCCAATCACCCTGAACGAATTTCACCAGCCAGTTTCCATATTGTTCCGGTACGGGCAAATCCAGGCCAAGCTCGTGACGCAGATTTTCCTTTGCGGCGGGCGCAGCCTCTCGCCCCAGGATGACGCTCGGAATATCGCCGGGGAGCAGGCGCGTAATTCCGAACACCAGCATGGAAGTAAACAGCAGTGTCAGCAGGAAGAAAAAGGCGCGTCGTATCAGATAACTCAACATCGCGTTGCCTCCTAATCGTCGCGCCCGATCACGGTGATCGCGTCGCTCGAACCCACCGGGTTATAACGCCCCAGCAGCGCCCAATAGATAATATTCACAAAAACAGAGAGCAAGACCGCCAGCCAGACAGTTTGATTAGAAATCGCATTCATGCTTTGCCGAATCGGGAGCGACTGGCAAACAAGTTGCCAGCTATTCAGGCAATCCCGATTGAGCGCATAGATACCATAATTCCATATCACTGTCCCGACCAGACCCATGATCAGGATAGACCGAAAGCGCCGCTTGCGTTCCGTGCGTTGGACAGCCAGAAGCAGAGTGCTAAAAATTGCGGTAAGCAGGATCAACCCGCCAATATTCACCAGACACCTCGTTTGCTTGCATAACAGGGACTTGCACGCCTGCGATATAATAGCAATGCGTGTGCATCTTGCTCCTATTGTAGCAAACGACGCGCTTGTGAAGTTTTCCCAAATAGTTTTAGAGAGCGTTTTGATGATCAGTGTTTCTAATCCACGCGATGATGTGCGCGTGACGCTTCCCGGTGATCGCGTTTTCAGCGCACCCATCGGAGCGAACGTCGGAGATATTTTTGCGGCAGCCGGAGTTACTCTGGATGCAAAAAAAGGGCCTGTTTGCGGCGCAGTGATCGATAACGACCTGCGCGAATTGACCTATCCTGTCACACGCGATTGTACCGTTTTACCTGTGACCCTGGTGGATAGCGACGGCGGGCGTATTTATCGGCGTTCGCTCGTTTTTGTGCTGGTTGTTGCCGCGCGAGAGCTTTTCCCGGATGCCAGAATCTCCGTCGAAAATTCGATTACCGTAGGCGGATTTTATTGCCGTGTCATGGAGCGCCCCGCCTTCAATGCCGACGAACTGGATAAACTGCGCGCCCGAATGCGCGAAATCATCACAGCCAATGAACCGATCACGCGCTCTATAATCACGTTGCCGGAAGCCAGCGCGATTTTTGCGGCGCGTGGCGATGATGACAAGCAAC
The DNA here is from genome assembly GCA_964432445.1 of uncultured Anaerolineaceae bacterium. Lineage (GTDB taxonomy): Bacteria > Chloroflexota > Anaerolineae > Aggregatilineales > UBA2796 > JBBRMW01. Next base: position 3,476 of record CAYSOC010000224.1, on the reverse strand, counting down.
GCCTGCTGGAATATCGTAGCAAGGATTATCTGACGATCTATACCCTGCGCGGCTATCCCGATTATTTCTTCGGCTATATGCTGCCTTCAACAGGTGCATTGGCTGTATTTGATCTGGAAAACGCCGAAAGTGAAGGCTTTTATTTGCGCTTTCCACGCCCGGAAGAACCACAAGCCCTGCAACCGATTGGCGATCTCCCGCAGATTGAGCGCGTTTTCCGCGAAACCGATACATGGTTGACGCTGATGGGTATCGAGGATATGGGGCGGTTGAATCGGACAATCACCGATGGGCGTTTCCGCGAAGTGATCCTGATTGCCGAGGCGCTCCATTCGCGCCGTATCGCGGAGATTGCCGCGCAGATCGCGGATCGGCATACCGAAGGCGTCCGTCTGGTGCTGATTGCGGGTCCAAGTTCTTCGGGAAAGACAACATTCAGCAAGCGCCTCGCAGTGCAATTGATGGCCTTCGGGATACAGCCGTTCACGCTGGCGATGGATAACTATTTTGTAGATCGCCACCTGACGCCGCTTGACGAAAAGGGCGATTATGATTTCGAGGCATTAGACGCGCTTAACCGGGATCGCCTGAATGCCGATTTGCTCAAGCTGATGAATCTGGAAGAGGCGCAGTTACCATCGTTCAATTTCCGCGAAGGCAAGAGCTATCCCGGCGACTCGGTATTGCTCACCAAAGAGAGCGTGATCATTGCCGAAGGGATACACGGATTGAACCCGGCGCTGATTCCGCAAATCCCGCAGGATCGCGTATTTCGGATTTATGTGTCCTGCCTGACTGCGCTCAACATTGATCGCCATAACCGCATCCCGACCACCGATGTACGTTTGCTGCGGCGTATGGTGCGCGACTTTGACCACCGGGGCTATTCTGCACAGGAAACGCTGGATCGCTGGGAAAGTGTGCGACGTGGCGAAAAGCGCAACATTTTCCCCTATCAGGAAAACGCAGATGCCATGTTCAACACCAGCCTGGTCTATGAACTGGCGGTCATTCGTCGCTTTGCCGAGCCGCTGCTATTGCAAATTGATGTGAACTCGCCGCGCTATATGGAAGCCAAGCGTCTGCTGGCGTTCCTCGGTTGGGCACGCGCTGCGGAGCCGGATTTTGTTCCGGGCGATTCGCTGCTACGGGAATTTGTAGGCGGTTCGGTGCTGGAAGACTATACACCAGGGGTGAAGGTCATACCGAAGAAGGTTTAGGTTTATATCAAGAGCCGGCGCTTTAGCACCGGGCTAAACTCAAAGATAGGGCAACCGACTGAGAGGAAATTGACGAATGTGTGTTCTGATAGTTCCTCGTAGATTCGATAAAACCCCGCACTTGCAACCTTACCTTTGAGTTTAGCCCTCGGCTTTAGCCGGGGGTTACAAGGCAATTCACAACCGCCTGTGTGCCGCTCCAGAAATTGACCCATTTTGACCCATTTAAACCCTTGACACACCCTTGATATGCTTTATAATGCAAATCGAACGGGCCGATTGTTATGGGTTATCGGTATATCAGGTTCAACTCTTGAAGATCACCCCGGTGCAAGCTGTGGTGGTTTATCCCACACAGACTCTCGCCCGTTCGATACACAGGCCGACAACGGAAGCGGGCCGGAGTTAATCGGTTATCACCAAAGATACCAGCCGATTGACACTCACTCGCCCGCTTCCTCTTTGCCATGCAGGAAGGTGTACGGATGGTCAATTATCTTAAGAAGCATCTCCAGAATGCGCGTCAGACGCCACAGTCCCAGCCGATCCCCGGCTCGGATCAGGTTCCAAACAGCGCGGGAGGCTATGCCTTTGCCGTCGATGAATGGACACAACTGGATCGTTTTCTGATTTTGGGAACCGAGCGCGGTTCTTATTACGCAACCGAACAAAAATTGACCGCCGAAAACGCCAGCAATGTACTCAAGTGCATCCAGACCGATGGGCAGCGTGTTGTTGCACGCCTTGTCGCCATTTCGCAGGCTGGACGCGCGCCAAAGAACGAGCCTGCAATTTTTGCGTTGGCACTGTGCTTTGCCTTCGGTGATGCAGATACCAAGCGTGCCGCCAGCGAAGCGCTCCCGAAGATTTGCCGTATCGGGACGCACCTTCTGCATTTTGCCGAGTATGTGAACGGGATGCGCGGTTGGGGGCGTGGTCTGCGTCGTGCTGTCGGAACGTGGTACACCGGGCAGGAAGCACGCGAAGTCGCTTTTCAGGTTGCCAAGTATCAGTCGCGTGATGGTTGGTCGCACCGTGACCTGCTGCGTCTGGCGCATCCCACCGCGCCAACTGACGCCCACAACCTGATTTTCAATTGGGTGGTCGATGGCTGGCCTGGTGTTGGCGATGAACCACATCCCGTCGATGCCCTGCATATGATCTGGGCGATGGAACGTGCAAAGACAGCAGATAAGCCGATGTTGCTCAAGCTGATTCAGGAGTATCGTCTCCAGCGCGAAATGATCCCTACGCAGTGGTTGAGCGATCCCGATATTTGGTCGGCATTGCTGCCACATTTGGGGCTGACTGCCGTGCTGCGTAACCTGGGGAATCTCTCAAAGTCTGGCTTGCTGGTCGATGCCAACACCGATACGGTGAACTTCGTCTGCAAGCTGCTTGGCAACGGGGAAGCGCTCAAAAAGGCACGTATCCACCCTATCGCGGTACTGAACGCCTTGCTGACCTATAAGCAAGGGCATGGTGTGCGTGGGTCAGGGCAGTGGCCTGTCGTGACGAAGGTGGTTGATGCGCTTGATGCAGCCTTCTACAAGTCATTCGGTGCGATCCAGCCTTCTGGCAAGCGCATCTTGATCGGACTAGACGTTTCCGGGTCGATGAGTATGGGTGCGCTGGCGGGTGTCCCGGCACTGACACCGCGCGTTGGGTCGGCGGCGATGGCGCTGGTCACGGCGGCAACGGAGCAGGATTACACTATCATGGCCTTCTCCGATAAGTTTGTCCCGGTGAACATCTCGCCACGTCAGCGCCTGGATGATGTGATCAAGAACACCGATGGCCTAGCCTGGGGTGGGACAGATTGCGCGCTCCCGATGAAGTGGGCAATGGAACACAAGGCGCAAGTCGAAACGTTCATCGTCTATACGGACAGCGAAACGTGGTTCGGGGATATTCACCCGGTACAGGCGCTGAACCTTTACCGTGACAAGATGGGCATTCCCGCAAAGTTGATCGTGGTCGGGATGGTTTCCAACGGGTTCAGCATTGCCGATCCAAAGGATGGCGGGATGATGGATGTGGTTGGATTCGATACCGCTGCGCCACAACTGATGACTGATTTCGCACGCGGACAGCTTGTATAGTATCCGTGCCTGAATCCATAAAAACAGTGATGACAAGAGTCGCCATCACTGTTTTTTGTCCTCGTGCAATAGCCACTGATTTTCTTGCACTGAGAGACCGTCTGAAAAGGATTGACCCCTATCCCCCTGCCCTTTCCCCGCCAGCAGGGAAAGG
>CAYSOC010000223.1:0-9113 GCA_964432445.1 uncultured Anaerolineaceae bacterium | reverse complement strand
CAATAGGCGGTGTGGTTACTCCTATTCTGGAGCTTTTCATGAACTCCTTTCAACTAGCAACTTGGGTGATTCCTATTCTCTCTTGTTTGAACTTTTGTTCAGTGTCCGGTGGCTAGTCACAATCCACTCTTTGATGTGTTATGTCAAGGGAGTTTGATAATATACTTATCTGTGAAACTGGTCAATTCGGTGAATTGTCAGAGTTTCAATACAAAATTATCAATCAGACGGGTCGAGCCGAAACGAACCGCCATCGACAGCAAAATCGGCTGGTCAGAGTCACCTTCCAATTCGCGGAGGCTGTTGGCATCGGCAGCGCTGACATAATCGACCTGTGCGAGAGGTTCTCTGGAAAGGGTTTCGAGCATCACAGCGCGCAGGGCTGTTCCATTACGTTCGCCGTGTTCATAGCGTTCACGGGCAGCAGAAAGCGCCCGGAATAAGATCGGGGCGGCGGCGCGTTGCTCCGGGTTCAGGTAGACATTACGGGAACTGAGCGCCAGGCCATCCGGTGCGCGCAGCGTCGGAACGACCACCATTTGCAGCGGGAACAGCAAATCTTTCACCATCTGCCGGATCACTGCGACCTGTTGGGCGTCCTTTTGCCCGAAATAGGCGCGATCCGGCTGAACGATATTGAACAGCTTCGCAACGACTGTCGCCACGCCGCGAAAATGTCCCGGACGCCGTTCGCCCTCCAGCCCTTGCGTTACCTCGGTGACTTCTACAAAGGTTTGCGCACCAGATGGATATATCTCTGCGACGGGCGGCATCAGCAACAGATCGACGCCAGCCGCACGCAGCATCGCGGCGTCACGTTCCGGGTCACGTGGATAGCGGCTGAAATCTTCACTTGGCCCAAACTGGGTAGGGTTCACGAAAATGGAAACGGCAACATGATCGTTTTCCCGTCTGGCCTGTTCGACCAGCGCGATATGTCCTTCGTGCAGATAGCCCATCGTCGGGACAAAGCCGAGCGATCCCGCCAGTCCACGCCGAGCGATCCTGAAATCCGATACTGTTTCCAGAACTTGCATATTATCTCAATAGGCAGGAATACGAGAAATGACGCGCGTCCCCCGGTTTACGATACTATCCAGTACGATTGTACCGTTATGCGCTTCTACGGTGCGCTTTGCAATGGGTAAGCCCATGCCTGCGCCCTGCTGTTCGCGTCGGGAACGCTCCGACTGCACCAATACTTTCCAGATATTCGGCAAGTCTTCCGGGACAATCCCGAAGCCCTGATCGGAAACTTCAAAAACGATGTATTGCTCATCGGAATAGAGATCAACATAGATCGGATTGCCTTCTGGCGAAAACGTAATCGCGTTACGGACAATCTCGCTCAACCCGCCTGCCAGCAATTCAGCCACCCCAAACACATAAAGCTGCCCCTGCGCAATCCGCAGATTGACCTTGATCCGGCGTTCTTCGGCTAAATCCTGGAGGCTGGCGACGATTTCCTCGACCAGAAGACGCATATTCACCGGAGCGCCAACTGTTTGCAATTGTACCTGGGCATGTCCGGCGGCAAGCTGTGCATAGAGAACCATCTGCTCCGTGAGGCGCGTCAGGCGTGCCGTTCCGCTACCGATGAGGCCGAGGCTCATTTGTGTCTCTTCATCCATCGAGGATTTATTCAAGCCCTCTGTGAGAAGCTGCCAGCCACCAGAGACATAGGTGAGCGGCGTGCGCAGTTCGTGCGAGAGCAGTTGCACCATCGTGCGGCGTGCGTCATCGAGTTCGTTGGCGGCACGTTCGCGCATTTCGGCGGCACGACGCAATTTATTCTCTACTGCAAGAATAAAGTCATCTGGCTCGAATGGTTTTACCAGATAGTCATCGACGCCCATGCGCCGCGCTGCCTGCACATCGCCTTTGCTGCCGAGCGCTGTCAAAAAAATAAAAGGGACAACCCGTAATTCCGCTATTTGGTGAACCGCTTCAAAAAATTCATAACCATTCATTTGGGGCATCATAATATCGCTGACGATTAAATCGGGTTTCCAGTTCGCACTTTGCAGCATCGTCAACGCGCTTTGGCCTTCTGGCGCGGAATAGACCGTATAAGCACGGTCTGCCAGAACTCCTTCGATAGATGGGCGCAGGTCTTCATCATCCTCGACAATCAAAATAACAGGATTCATGTGATCCCCTTTTCTGCGTTGTGAAATCATTATAACTGCACTTTTGTAGATCGAACCATTAATTTTTCTTCGATTCTATCTCTTTCCAAACTTCGGAGACTGTCCGAAAAGGATTGACCCCTATCCCCTTGCCCTTTCCCCGCAAGCAGGGAAAGGGAGGCAGAGACTGGAAGTCCCTCCTCGCCAGCGGGGAGGGATTTAGGGTGGGGTTTATTCGGCTTCTCAGACCGTCTTCAAAAATTTTTGCCATCCAATTTTCCAAACCTGACGTATATCTCTGGCAAGAGCGTATTTCCGCTAAACAATGGAGAGTTCAAAATGAAAAACATCGCGTTGGTTATTGTTTTAGTGGCGTTGGTTCTGGTCGGAATTGTGCCGATCTCTTCCATCAGCGCGCAGGCACAGTGTGCTATTGATTCCGCAAAAATTTCCCAGCTTCTTACCGATGCAAAAGCCGCTGCCGACAAGGGCGATAATGCCGCCGCTGCCAAAGCGCTGGGTGAAGCCCGCGTCCTTGTTCAAAAGACCGAAAACCAGTGTGAGAACGCAAAGACCAATGCCAGCGGTTCCTGTGGTATGGTCTTCGATGCGACTGTGCGCAAGGGCGCGAGCGTCGGCGCGAATGTACGCGGCATCCTGACGCTGGTTGAATCGAAGGGAGGTCAATTCACCGGGTTGCTGGTTCCGGGCGTACTATCGGGGGTGAAAGCGGATTCGCCAGCCGTCAAAAATGTGAAAGATAGTGTCGTGCTGGTAAAGGGTCAGATCGCCAACAAGCAAATCGAACTCGAATTTGCAATGGCAGGCGGCGCGACGATCAAGGGCGTTGGCCCGTTCGATGGCGCGGGTCTGGTCGATTGCATCGGTGCGATTGAAGGTTCGCTCACTGGCCCGAAGTCTGACGACGTTGGCGATTGGCTTGGCGCGGTGAACGGTGGTGGACGTGCGGCGTGCATCTCACGCGGGGTTTCCAACTGCGTCCGTTTGTACGGCGCGAATGGTTCGGCAGCGTGCGCAGCAGAAGCCACTGCACAGTGTGTAGCGCTCTATCAGAACTAGTCAGCTAGCGTCAGCAGTGGACGAGTGGAAGCACGTTCACTGCTCACAACCTTTTCAGCGCCAGGTCTGCTCAACAGGCATTCGCCAATTGTCCCTCAAAGGTCTCGGCAAAGCGGTGTCGTCCATCCCCGGTACACGATGCACGGAAGAAATAGTAAGAGGAAGCTCTCGGATAGGCTACCGCAAGAAGCGAATCACGCCGCACACTGGCGATTGGCGAAGGCGGCAAACCGGGATTCAGATAGGTGTTATAAGGTGAAATGACACCGCGATAATCATCCACCGTCAGGTTAGGCCACCACGTCCCGGCAGTGCGTGTATTTCCAAGCCCATATTGAATGGTTGGGTCAGCATCCAGTGTCATCGGTTTCCGCAGCCGATTCAGGTATACCCCGGCAATGAGTGGACGTTCATCCGCCACAATCGCTTCGCGTTCGACAATCGAAGCCAGCGTGACCGCCTGATAGATAGTCAATCCCTGTTGCGCGATAGCAGCACGTGCCGGTGCATCCAGCGCCGCGTTGAATGATTCCAGCATCTTGTCGCGCAACGTGTTTGCGGTTGCTTCCAATGGGAGTTCGTAGGTCGCGGGGAAAAGAAACCCTTCCAGCGAAGCGCCCATCGGCGCACCTACCGATTGCAGAAACGCAGGCGGCACGTTCACGCCCTTGACCGCCGCGATGAAATCCGTACCGCTGAACGGGATGTTTGGCGTCTGATTGATTGCTTCTGCGATCTGTTCGATTCGCCAGCCCTCGATTACTCGCAACTGCACAATATTGGCGGCGGCATTGGTGAGCGCTTTTGCGATTTGTGGAATCGTCTGGTTTTTCGCCAGCAGATAGGCTCCGGCTTGCAGATTCAAGCCATTAAATTCCACATAGGCGCGGAAGGCGTCAGCATCTCCGATCAGCCCCGCCGTGACCAGCTTGCTGGCGATGGTAGCGGTACTGTCGCCCATTTGCAGCGTAATTTTCATTGGCGTGGCGTCTGTACCTGCGGTGGTACGCAGCGCGCTATCCTTGCTCAACAGCGTGAGCCGCAGGAAAAAACCCCGTATCGGGTCAAGCCTCGGATTCGGAGCGCTCCCACCGATGAGCAATACTGCGACCACCGTGAATCCGATACAAATGAGGCTCAGGAAACAACCGCCACCTATTATCCAGCGTGTTCTACGCATTCAACCCTTCATCCTTGCTGCAAGCGATTATATCAATCCATTTTACGCAGAAGCCAGACCGTCAGTTTTGGGGAGTCCAGTAGAATGAATTTCGTCGCTATCCTGACTATTGTTGATCAATCCGTTTCCGTGCTGGCAGGGTTTGATATAATTCCCCCGTTTGGGAGAACAGAACGCATGAACCCTGCGGATTATTTGAAAATTCTCGCGCGGCGCTGGTGGATATTGCTGGCGGCGGCGGCGATTGTCGGGGCGAGCGCGGCGGTGTTCAGCCGCTTGCAGACGCCCGTCTATCGCGCCACCCAGCAAATCTATGTCAAGCCTGCGCGTAATGATAACGGCCTTTCGGAAACGATTTTGAAACTGCTCAACGGCTACCGGGCGTGGATGGACACCAGAGAACGTGCCGAGCGCGTGATCGCCAATTATTCCCGCGAAGTCAACGGGAAAACTACCACGCTGGATATGACGCCGGACGATCTTAAAAGCAAGGTCACGATCTCGGTAGACCGTAACGCCAACCTGCTGAACATTGATGTTGATATGCCGGATGGTGAAGTCGCCAGACTGGTTGCGCGCTCCTATGGCGAAGTCTTCCGGCAGTGGCGCGAGACGGAAAACGCACCGTTGCGGCTTGAAGATCGCATCAATGCCGAATTGCTGGACTACCCGACCTATGGGCAAATCCGTCCGCAGACGACGATCAACACAGTCGCGGGGGTTGTCCTCGGCGTGCTGCTCGGCGGTGTGATCATCTTCATTCTGGAAACCCTCTCGGCGCGCGTGATTCGCCGCCCCTATGATATTGAGCAAACCCTGGCGCTCCCTGTGCTGGGCGCTATTCCCGAAGGCGAGGCCGTTGCATGAGTTTGATCACCCTGACCGATCCGCGTTCTGCTGCTGCGGAAGCCTATCGCACGCTACGCTCGAACATCATGTTTGCGGGCGTAGAAAAACCAATTCATTCAATACTCGTCAGTTCGCCGCTTTCCAGCGAAGGCAAGAGCCAGACCGCCGCGAACCTCGCCGTAACGCTCGCCCAAAGCGGACACAGCACAATTTTGGTAGATGCCGATCTGCGCCGTCCGTCCCAACATACCGTCTGGGGCGTTTCCAATGATCACGGCCTGACTTCGATGATGCTGGATAAAACACTGTTGACTGCACCGCCATTGCAAAAGACCAGCGTCGAAGGTTTATCGCTGCTGACCAGCGGACCACAAGCGCCCAACCCTGCCGATCTTCTGATCAGCAAGGTGATGGAGACAGTGATTGATACGCTCAAGGGACAGGCTGATTATGTGATCTTCGATGCGCCGCCTGTTCTCGCGGTTGCCGATGCGCCGTTGCTGGCTTCAAAACTGGATGGATTGCTGCTGGTGATCAAGGCAGGAACGACCCGCCGCGATCATGCCGAACGCGCCAAAGAAATACTTGAACGCGCCCATGTTCGCATTCTGGGCGTGGCGCTGACGAATGCGCCAAAAGATAGCACGCAGGGGGGATATTAAAAAATTTTATGAAGGGTCTGATTCTCAGCGGTGGCAAAGGGACGCGCCTGTATCCGCTAACCTATACGCGCGCCAAGCAACTCATTCCGGTGGCAAACAAGCCTGTTTTGTTTCGTGTGATCGAAGCGATCCGCGATGCGGGCATTCACGAAATCGGCATTGTAATCGGAGACACCGGGCCGGAAATCCGCGAAGCTGTTGGCGATGGCAAGCAATTTGGCGATGTGCGGATTACGTACATCCCGCAGGACGCGCCGCTTGGCCTGGCGCACGCGGTCAAAATCTCCAGGGATTTCCTCGGTGATGAGCGCTTCGTGATGTTCCTCGGCGATAACGTGATTCAGGGCGGGATCAGCAATTTGATTGCCGATTTTGCAAACCACGCGGAATGGAACAGCCAGATTGTTCTGACGCGCGTCGCCAACCCGCAGCAATATGGTGTTGCCACGCTCAACACCGACGGGCGTATCAAACGGCTTGTAGAGAAACCGAAAGAGCCGGAAAGCGATCTGGCGCTCGTCGGCATTTATATGTTCGACCCGACTATCTGGGAAGCAGTCAACGCGATTAAACCCTCGCGGCGCGGCGAACTCGAAATCACGGACGCAATTCAATGGCAGGTAGATAACGGGCGTGTCGTATATCCACACGTGCATACGGGCTGGTGGATCGATACAGGCAAGCCGATTGATATGCTCGATGCCAATGGGCGCGTCCTGGAAGAGATTGTGCCAACAGTACGCGGCACAATTGATGGCAATTCGCAGGTAGACAGCCGTGTGACCATTGGCGAGGGCGCAGAAATCATCAACAGTGTGATTCGTGGCCCCGCGATCATTGGCGAAGGCACGCGCATCGTGAACAGCTATGTTGGCCCGTTCACCAGTATTTACCACCATGTTACGGTGGAGAATTGCGAAATCGAACATAGCATTGTGCTTGAAAACACAACGCTGAAAGATATTGACGGGCGCATTGCCGATAGTCTGATCGGGCGCAATGTGGAAGTCTATCGCGCGCCCCGTCTGCCCAACGCCATCAAGCTCACGCTCGGTGATAACAGTAAGGTAGGATTGACCTGATATGAAGAACATTGTCGTCACCGGGGGAGCCGGTTTCATTGGTAGTCAGTTTGTGCGTTATATGGTCGAGACATATCCGCACTATAACATCATCACGCTGGACAAGCTGACCTATGCAGGCAACACCGACAATCTGCTGCCTGTGCATGATCAGCCGAATCACAAATTTGAGCGTGCTGATATTGCGGATCGCATTGCGGTAAAGACCGTCCTCGAAAAGTTCGAGGTGGATACGGTGGTGAATTTCGCCGCTGAAAGTCACGTAGATCGCTCGATCCTTGACCCGGATGCCTTCATTCATACCGATGTGGTCGGCACATACATTTTGCTGGATGTGTGCAAGACACTCGGCGTAGAACGCTTCCACCATGTCAGCACCGACGAAGTTTACGGCACGAAGCCGACTGGCTTTTTCACCGAAAGCGATCCGCTGGAGCCGAACAACCCATATTCCGCAAGCAAGGCGGGCGCAGAACTCATGGTGCGCGCCTATCAGGAAAACTTCGGGCTGTTCACAACGATCACGCGCGGCTCGAATACTTATGGACCATATCAATACCCGGAAAAACTGATTCCATTTTTCGTCACCGAAGCGCTGGATAACCGTCCATTGCCTGTCTATGGAAACGGGATGCAGGTGCGCGACTGGCTGCACGTCTACGACCACGCGACAGGCGTTGACTTTGTACTGCATCACGGCGAACCCGGCGGCGTGTATAACGTCGGCGGCGAAAATGAACGTCACAACATCGACGTAACGCATATGATTTTGCGGGCATTGGGCAAGCCGGAAACGCTCATTCGCCATGTGGAAGATCGCCTCGGTCATGATAAGCGCTATGCCCTGACTGCCGAGAAACTCCGTACTATGGGCTGGAAGCGCAAATATAACGCCGAGGATTTCGAGAAGGGATTAGCCGACACCGTTCAGTGGTATCAGGAAAACGAATGGTGGTGGCGCAAGATCAAGACAGGCGAATATCTGGAATTCTATAAGAAACAATACGGCGCACGTCTGGGGATGGCGTAAGCAGAAGACCCGGCGGTGAAAGGGTTGTCTGCAAATTGACCCCACCCTCAATCCCTCCCCGCCAGCGAGGAGGGACTTCCAGACTGTCGTGCATTGCTCCCTTTCCCTGCCAGCGGGGAAAGGGCGGGGGTTAGGGGTGCATCACTGCCTTTTCAATAGCAGCCTGAAATATTTTCTACCTGCCTTTTTTGAGTAATGGTTTATTCGTAATAATGTCGATGCCGAGTTGCTTGCTGGCTTGTGCCGCGTGATCCCCGACAAACTCCGATTGTTTCCGCACGACGTTGTTAGCTTCGCTGAATTCCAGATTTTCGTGCTGATCCAGCGCCGCCGCCGAGAGATTTTCTGCTAATAGTTCGTAGCTCAACGCCAGCATAGACATATTGTCCCGCACGTTGGCATCGGCATCGAGGTTTAGCTCCTTGCGGATGGTGGCGGTGTTACGCTTCCAGACGCCAATCCGCAGGGTATCCGTGACCTGAGCATACTGATAACCGCTGGGTTTGTTGCGCAGTGCTTTCTGAAATGTGGCGGTGAAAATCTTCCGGGTCTGGACACCGAGCAGGCGGCTGGCGATCCACGCATCCGATTTTCCCTGCGCGCGATAGGTTTCAATCGCCGCTTCGATCATCAGGTCGGGCGCGGGACCAAACGCTTTGCCCAGGATACTGGTCGGGTCGAGCCGAGCCTCGTCAATCACTACGCCTGCGAATGCCAGATAACGCAAGACACGATCCCGAACGCCTGTGTTCGCATCCATGCGTTGAGTGATCCGATAAAGTCCTTCGGCACTCGCAAAATCCATCTTATATTTTTTGTTATCTTTGGCGAGATATGGCAGTTGTCGACACAACGTCGATAGGTCAATTTTGACTTTTTTAAGACGAGCCTTCATCCTGAACCAGAAATCGCGTGGGTCTTCTATTTGTGCTACGCCAAGAATCCAATCCTGCACGGCATAGTAGCGGATACCTTCGACATCATGATATTGAAGCGGGAATGCAGGCCAGCCATCGGCGGGGTCGGGGTTGCCCAATGCGATCAACTCTGGCAGCGGGCGCTTATCATCGGGATTGAAAGATACAGGTAAGGACGTAGAAT
>CAYSOC010000222.1:0-9159 GCA_964432445.1 uncultured Anaerolineaceae bacterium | reverse complement strand
CGGGGATCGTCCACGCTGAATACAGCGGCACGCCATCCGCTGGCAAAGCTGTAGATGCCGAGGAAGATCAGCACGCCGATCCCCATCCCGCGCCACGACGCCCGCGATCCCCAGATGCTCCCGACGAGGAAGAACAGAATAATCATCAGCGCGATGGTTAGCCCGGTCAGCAGAATACGGGGAAAATCGGCCTGTGGCACGAGCGAGGGGGTCACACGCAAAACACTCTGTGCAATAAACAGCAGGTTTATCCCGGCGATAAGCTGAATCGCCACAACCGCGACGGCGTGCAGATATGGCCCCCATACGGGTACATTCCAGAACTGGTCGCGGGCGGGAGTCAGGAGGCGCTCAACCGTGATCGCAGAGAGGCCAATCAATGGCAGCGTCAACCAGAGGGCATGTTCGGCAAGCCCCGCCGGATAAATCAGGGAAATGATCACGCCAGCAACCAGCCAGCCGAGCAGCAACCGCCGCAGGAAATCACCTTCTTCGCGGAGCGTCAACCATGCGCCAGCAATCCCGAATACCCAGAAAATCGGCTCGTAGATCAGTGAGGTATAGAGTGGGAACGCTACCGGGTTCACCGGGTTGCGCGACAGGAAGCCGGAAAGCCCGCTGGAGAGGACTTCACCAAAAGCAGCCGCCCCCTGAATTTTCAGGAAGAACACTGTTCCAATCAGGAAAAGTGTGGCAGCGGTGACGAGCAACGCACTAATCCAGGGGAAGCTACGGATCGTCTGTCCGATATTCTGGCGCACGGTGCGATCCGGGTCTTCTACCGTCGATTGCGCGAAGATAAACCCTGCCGCCAGCATAATTGCAGTAAGAAAACCGGGGCCTTCCGAACCAATCACCAGCAGACCGAGGCACGCTGCACCCACCAAAGCGAAATTGCGCCGCTTTGTTTCGTGATAGCTTCCAAGCGCCCAAATCGTGATCAGTGCCAACAGAATCGACCAGACCGATCCCGCCATCCCGCGCGAGGCAGTCAACAGCACCGGGGAGAGCGTGAGCAGCCCCGAAATGATCAATGCTGCCGCGCTGCCAATCCAGCGACGAAACAAAATCGGGAACAGGATGATCGCTAATCCCGCAAAGACTGTCGCCAGTCGCGGAATGGCGTTCCCTGTGCCGAGGATGCCCATCAGGAGCGAATTGGCGGCGAACATCAGCGGCTTACTGCTGATCGGCGCTGTAGCCGTGCCACCCAGCCCCATCGTGCGGAAGACCGCCAGTGCCTCGCGTGATTCGATTTCGCTCAGGACGATTGTGCCGAGTTCCGCCAGACGCAGGAACAGGCCAATCGCCAAAAACACAATATACAGCACCGCCTCCAGCGAAATCAGTACGCCGGAGACGGGAGCGTTTTCTATAGTTTCAACAGGCTGAGAGGGCAGTTCGCCCTCCAGACTCTGCGGTTGTGAATCGAACACAGGTTGTTCGACAGCCTGCGTCGGATTGTTTGCCATTGTTGCGTCGTCCAACCTATCCCCCTGCTGTTGGCGGAGTCCCCGCCGTGTTGAACATCGTGCTGGTTTCATAGACTGCGCTGTTGCCAGACCGACAGACAGGCGCTAGCGGTTCAAATTTACTGATCCCGCCGGGTTCAGTGAACTGCTGCCGTTCTGTCGAACCAACAAAAATATAGCGAATGTCGTACTTTTTCACGATGTTCTGTACTTCGTTCCAGTCCGTTGTATTATACAGTCGTGCAATGTCGTCCAGGCGTGTCCCGGCAGTCCGATCATAGGTATTGCCACGCCACTGCCGTTCATGGTTAGGCCAGCCAAGCAGCGTCGGGATGCCACTCAGGGCGCTGACACGACCATAGCGCGGATTATACGCGACTTCGCCCATTGCCTCGACCAAACTATATTGATCGGTCTTGACCTCGTTTCCGAGGCATTCGATCACCTGTAAATCTTCGTTACTGCCGACAAGCGTATAACTGCCATCGAGTGTTAACCGTCCGAGGCCGTTTCCGTGTCCACCATCGTTGATCATACGCGAATAAATCGCCGCCGGGGTATAGAGTAAGCCCGCTGCAATCAGGATCGCCGCAACGACACCAAACGCGGCACGCGCCGGAACCGGGAGCCGGAATTCTGGCACTTCGCGCAGGAGCGACCATACCGCATACGCGCTGGCGACACCCCATACTGCCCACGCCTGATAGTACAGTTTGAAAATCATGTTGATGCGCGTGCTGAAGTTATCGCGGATATACGCGAACTCTGGCAGGAGCGCGAACGCCGCGCCCGCGCCAACCAGCAGGAGCGCAAAGCCTGTCGCAGGCGAATAGGTGATGATGTGCCGGGTTTGTTCCTTGCGTGGCGCACGGGCAAAGAGTCGCCCGATCACCAGATAGACCAGAAAACCGAGAAACAGCAATGTTGGCAGCGCCACCAAACGGCGACTCAACACCGCCGGAATCACACCCGCTACGCCGCCGGATTCATCGACCACTTTGAATACAGCATAGCGAATATCCGGGACGCCCCACGCCAGTGCCATCGTCGCCACAATCAGAATCGCCGCGAAAATTGCCCCGTAAATGATGATGTTGCGTGCCAGCGCTCCGTTGAAACGTACCCCTGCACGCACCGATTCCACCACCGCAAAAGACATCACAATAAACGCAAATGTGCCGAACATCACCAGAAATTGCTGGAAGCGCGTCGGATAGATCAGGTTCGGGACGAACCCGCCCGCTTGTGATCGGAAGCTGACAAAGAAGGGGAAATAGAGCAGTCCAACCGTCACGGCCAGCAGCGCCGTAAAGCCAACCAGCCGCAGCCAGTCATCGCTGGTCAGGCCGCCCGTACCGTTGCGTATCAATCGCCGTAGTGCCTCTGCACCGACCAGCAAACCGATAAACACCGCGTCCCATGTATTCAGGAAGACCAGCCCGCCGATGCAAATGGCATAAATCAGGAATTCCCAGGGATGCGCGCCACGCTTGCCCAACACCAGGTTGAGCATCATGCCGAGCGCAAGGAACACAAATGGCAACGACAGCACGTGCGGATGAATATCCGACAGCACAAAGCTGAACATCGGGAATTCATCAATGATTTCTTCCGGCGAACCATTCAACTGGCGATCCCGAATGATGCGCGTCAGGTTGAACCACCACCAGCCGCAGCTAGGCGGAAAAACGCCTGTTTGTGGGCAATCGGTCTGCCCGGAGAGATCGCGGCCTTTGATGTCCATAAACTGGAAATACCAGTCGGGGAGCGCTTTGGTTTGATAAGGCGCTTCAATCGCCGCCGCACCGAGGTTGCCCATCAGCAGCACCAGCACAATCGCTAGTAGTCCGACCAGATGTGCGCTCCAGCCTGGTTTGCCAAGCCGCGCCGCCACCAGATCGTAGGCTACGCCGAACGAGCCGACAGCCGTCAACGCGAACAGGAAGCTGGACGCCAGCCCGAACGCCAGACCTGTCGCAACGCCGCTCAGGTTAGCGAACATGCTGATCAGGATATAGCCAAAGTGGTAGTAGCTGATTGCGTAGCCACTCATCCAGGGATCGTTTGGTGGAAATTGCAGACTGCGCCGCGAGGACGACAGAAACGCTATCTCCATCGGCTTTTCCGTGCTGGCCTGATCCGGGTTGAGCGCCCGGAAGAAACTCCAGCTAAGGAACGCCGTTGCAAAAACGAGTTCCGTCATGAGGATCAGGCGGATGTTATTACGCAGCCAGGGCAGGATCGGCTCTCGCTCTTTCCAGGTGAAATAGCTGATCAGGCCGATTGCGAAGAGGAACGCCGCCACAAAGATCACGCCACCGGGCGTATTTTTCAACGCCCCGAAGATGTTCAGCGCCCAATAGACGAACCCAATCAGAAGGATGCCAGCGGCGCGTGCCAGCGCGTAGCCACGCGAAGGCAGCCCCCGCGCAAAGCGGAACCATAGTGGGAATATAGCGATGGCCGCCCCCAGAGAGAGCGCCCACCACGAAAGGATCGCGCCGCCTTCGCGTCCGAGCCAGTCGAAAACTTCATTCATTGGCTAATCTGATCTCCTATGCCCGCGACTTCCTGGCGAAATTCTTTGGCAATCGGGAGGACGCGGTAAATCCGGTCTTCGCCCTTCTCATAGACGAGTTGCAGTTCGCCTGCCTTTGCCAGTGCCGAGAATTTCATCAGTCCTTCCGGCTTATAATACGCACGTTCCAGACCGCCAACAATGATATATTCGATGTTGTAGAAGCGGAGCATCCCGCGTGCGATGTCGTAATCGGTTGTGTTATAGAGCGTGCCGATATTGCCGACACGTCCCCAGATGAGTGTACCCATCGGTTCGAGCGAACGCTGCTGTGATTGGTGGTAGCGATAGCCGAGGACGGTTGGTAACCCGGTATTCATCACGATACGGCTGCCGAGTTGATATTCCGGCAACTGCGCTTCGAGGATGACAGGCGTCCCCTGGACGTTATCCTGCAACCAGGTAATGATCGCCAGATCGTCCTTGAGGGAAATCAGCTTATCGCCATAGGCATAGGTGGCATAGTTCATAAAGGCCAGACCGTCCAGAACATGCGGGGCTTGTGGAGCCATCCGCATGGCGATCTTGCCCTGCGTGGACATGATCGGGAACAAGCCCGCGATAGAGAACAACAGCGCGGCAAATGCCAGCCACATCGAACGCAGACCGCCACCCCAGCGCTCCGATGCACGCACCAGCCACGCCAGCCCCGCGCCGCCGATGCACGCGAAGATAATCCACACCTGCATATACAGCTTGAAGATCGTGTTCTGGCGTCCGCTATCGTTGGCGAGCGTTACCATTTCCGCGCCCATGATCAACGCCAGCGCAAGGATCGTCAATGCGAGGACGATACGCATTTCCCGGCTTTGATCTGGTAGGAAGAACAGTATTGCTGACCATGTGATCATCGGCAGGATCACCCACGCCGCCGGATAGGGCGGATCGAAGATGAAGATATTCGATTGCAGATTCAGCGTCGTGAAAACGAGCGTGATCAGGAACGTGACAAAAATCACGGCGATGATCAGCATCACGGTGTAACGCGCCCGGAGCAGATCGCGGACATAGGTACGACGCAGGATGCGCACCGTCTGCCAGAACAGCAGCGAGGCGAGAATGAAGATAAACAACCCGTGAATATCGAAGAACGCCCACAGCGGAGACTTGTTCCCCAGGAACGGACTGACCGAGCTAAACCCGGTAGCGAAATAGGCACGGAACGGCTGTCCGGCGACCTGTTGCGCCACAAAGAAGCCTGCTACCAGCGCCAGCCACTGGATGACCGAACGGCGCGTAAACATCTTCCGCACAAAGCCAAGCAACGGCAGATTCAGCAATCCAAAAATGCTGAAATCATAGTAGCCAACCGTTGGATTATCGCTGTTGTTGCGATTGGCGCGCAGCCACGCCGCGAAGGTCAACCCGACCACCGCCAGCAACATATAGGTGATCCAGTCCCATGTATTGGTTGGGAAGAGGATGCCGACCACCAGTCCGCCAAACAGCGTTGCACCGACTGTTGCATAGAGGGGGCGCTGGATGCGTCCCGCTGCCATCAATTCCGCCAGCAACCACGCCAGCGCCAGAAGCTGCACAGGCATGGCGATCATATGAGCGTGCAGGTCAGCATAGACAAAGGTGAAATACGGAAACTCCGTGATTTCCGAACTGGCGTTGGGCAGTTCACCGAGTACACGGCTTGGCCCCCAGAACCAGCGATCCGGCCCGATGGGGATATAACCGGACTGCGCTACATTACCGAACCCTTTGCCGAGCGCTTCCAGATAGCGACGCAAACCATCAATCGAGTAGAAGGGCGATGCGCCAAGCGCTTTGGCATCGTCCAGAAGTTTATCGTTCTCTTCCGGTGTCGGCGCGCGGCCTTCATTCTTCGCCAGAAATTCCGCCAGAACCTGATTATAGGGATCAGTTACCGCACCAGAATAGCCGCCGGCACTGGCGACCCCATTCAGGATGATACGCGGCGTATCGAGGTTGCCAAGCACCACGCAAAGCAGCATTGCGGCGATTCCGGCAACAATCGGGTTGCCCGCCGGGGTACGCAGCGCCCAGCGACGCCGCGCGGCAGCGGAGGCTTCCTTGTGTCCGTCGCCTTCATCACGCGGGAACAGCGTGCGTCCCGCCACGAGGTTATAGGCGACACTGAACGCGCCCATCCCGGTGCAGGCAAAGAGCATCGGCAGAACGAGGTTATAGGCGATCTGCGGCATGATTCCCAACAGCTTGACGGGTGTGCCGACGATCACATAACCATAGTAGTAGTAATTCAGATAACCACCGCTATACCAAGGGTCATAGGGTGGGAAGGTGGTCGAGCGCAGCACTGCATTCCAATAGGAGAAGTCCATTGGCTTTTCGCCGCCGAGCGATTGCGCCCAGAGGTCAGGGTTGCCCAGACGCACCAGCAGGAACGCCAGGAACAGCGCCAGCGTGATCCCTTCGATAATCAGGATATAGCGCCCGCGTGTGCGCAGAAATTCGATCAGGGTGGCGCGATTTTTGATGAAACAAATCACACTGACGACGGTCAAACCAACCATCGTTGCCAGAATTCCGGGCGCTGTCCATGTCAGCAGATTGAGCGTGCCGCCGACCCATACCAGCCATGAGACAATCAGCATCCCGGCGAATTTGGCAATCGGATAGCCCTTATCCGATAGTCCCGGCAAAATCGTCGCCAGCAGAGGCCATGTAATCCAGCCAAACACCAGCAGGGTGAAGTAGAACGCCACGATGCCGAGTGCGCTGGTATTCAGCGGCGAATTGCGATTGAACAACTGCGACCATGTACCGCCTGATTGCTGTACCGAAAGTTGTTCCGGCGTGAGCATGAACGCAGTGGGCGCTTGTGACGCTTGGTTGCTTGCCCAGTTGATCTTGCCCGCGAGGATTGCCTGCTCATATTGCCCGGATTGAATCACGCTCTGATCGTTGGTGTTTGTCCCGTAGAGGACTTCCTTCAATGCCAGATTGTTGTAATT
Organism: uncultured Anaerolineaceae bacterium; assembly: GCA_964432445.1. Taxonomy (GTDB): domain Bacteria; phylum Chloroflexota; class Anaerolineae; order Aggregatilineales; family UBA2796; genus JBBRMW01. The sequence continues at coordinate 2,164 of CAYSOC010000222.1, read as the reverse complement.
CGGAACTTTCTTATACAGGAAAACGACAGGGTGATCGTAGACACTGAAGGCTTCTTCGCTCTCCCATTCGTTCATCCACGAGGGCAGGTTATCTGTCGGCAGGGCTTGATCGGGGAAGCTGAACGGTCCAATTTGAATCCAGCTTGCGAAGGTTTTTTCCAGCTTGAAGCCGAGATTACCTGCGAAGAACTCCCGATAGAATTTCGTCGTCATCGGGAAGCGTGCCGGATCGCGTGGCAGCGTGTCATAGAAGCGGTTGCTGGAAATGGTGATGTAGTCTGCGCCATCCATACTGGTCTGAATCGTTTCGCGCTTCTGGTCGTTATCTTCCGCGACCATGTAGAGTTCCAGACCTTCATACATCTTCTCGCCAAAGCCATCGACGCCCTTGCACTTTTCCACCGGAATCTGACCGGATGGAATATCGTGGCTCAATTCAACTTCGGCGGGAAGCTGGCAGACCTTCCAGGGGATCGGGTCATCCCAGGGGCCTTCGGTAGCAATCACGGTTCCGGTCAATGTGATCGGGTTGCCGTCGGTCAATACCTGTACCCAATATTGCTGGTCAGCCTTGACTTGTGCGGGCTTATCCAGTTTGACTGTATAGGGGTCGCCGTAACGACTGGTACGAACGCTGGTGAAATCGGCGTGAATCGTGCCTTCGCCAAGTACCTGATTGCCTTCAATCTGTACCAGACGCACCTGCAATGTCGTCTGGCGGCTGCTGTTCGCGCCGGAATCAAGCGCATGGGGCAGATTGATTTCTTCAACCGTGCCACTGACAGGTGCTTCGCGCTGAATTTGCAGGAGTTTTTGCAGGTCGCCAGTGGCTGTACCGCCATAGGGGAAGTTATATAGCCGGGTGCGACCATCATCCAGTTTGATCGTTGCGGAGATAGCGCTTGGCATATTCCGCAGAATGTACTGGGATGCTTCGACGCGCGTCAGTTGACGCCCATAAATACCCCTGGCGAAGCCCATCCCCCACAATGCGCTGAACACCGTCACGAAAATGAGCGATCCAACTGCCCACGCCTGTACAAAGCGGCCTGTCGGAGTCGGATTGCGCTGGAAGGTGCGTGTCGCCCACTTTGCCGATTCAACGAGGAACCATGCCGCGCACATCGCCAACGCCGGATAAATCACGATGAAGTAACGCATCGTGGCGACCCAGTTGCGTCCAATCAGCGCAAAGTAGACCAGAATCCACGCCACCGGGATCGCCAGCCGTGTCCATTGCCGACGCGCACGCAGGATATGCAGCAGCGCAAACGCCCAGCCACCCCACGCGATCAGGCCAAGCGGCAAGCCCATCCCCCACAAGACGATATTCCGCCATGCAAAGATATATTGCGGGCGATTCACCCACTGGTAGTTGGGTGGAATATCGAACGCGCCGCTGGTCTGATATTGTGCTTCTTTGATCTGTGCAAAGAATGGCGACCAGGGAACAATTCCCAGAATCGACGGACCAGTGAAAGCGTGAGGCGATAAGATACGGAACACAAGGAAGGCTGATACTGCACAGATTGCCAGTCCCGTCGCCGCGCGGGTCAGCAGGCGTGAACGCTCATAGCCGGGGAGTGTTATATCCAGCACCGGGAGCGCATAGATAATCGCCGCGAGGATGATCACACCCAGCAACGGCAACGTATTAATACGGCTGGCAATCGCCGCGCCGAACGCTACGCCGAACCCGATGAAATCATACCATTTGGCACGATCCATCACCCGTACCGCAAAAAAGAATGAGATGGCGATGGGCATTACCGAGAAGGCATCCGCCGTCCAGAAATGTGAAAGCTGGATCGGCAGCACCGATACAGTATAGAGGAAAGCAGCCAGCAATCCTGTCCAGCGCCCAAAGAGATAACGGGTCGTCAGGAATATAAAGAAGATGGTGATGAGATCGGAAACCGCCGAAACACTGCGCCCGACAAGCTGTGCGCCTGTATAGCTCACCCACAATCTGTTATTGGTCAGACTGGAATATATCTCTCCGGCGAGGCGTACCACGAACAGCGGCAATTCACCATAGACATACAGCGGGTGTCCGATATTCGGTGGATACAAATCCGAACACGATGTATCGAAATAACCGCCGACGCCGTTGGTGTTCGGGTTGCGCGCCTGACATTCTGTGAGGCGGCGGGCTTTTTCGGCC
>CAYSOC010000221.1:0-9196 GCA_964432445.1 uncultured Anaerolineaceae bacterium | reverse complement strand
TTGAACGAAGATACGCGCGAACGCTTGCTATCATCGGGGACAACCCTGCTCCTTACCTGCGGTCTGAATGAAACCCTCCGACGCCTCTATATTGCACAGGGAACGCGGTTTCATGATCCGAAGGTGCGTGCGGTGGCGCTTGCAACCATCGGGCGCGATCAGGACTTACTCAAATTCGATCTGGTCAAATTGGATACTACCAACATTTCGATTGAAGATACGGCAGAACGTGCGATAAAATTCTGGAAAGAACACCAGCTTACACGATAAAATCAAGCAAAAACAAGGATCAAAGCAGCTTATGCCGATTTTAAATGTTAGTCTCGCACAGATAAATGTTAAAGCAGGCGATCCGCGCGCAAACTGGGCAACCATGCAGGAAGCCACCGCCGAGGCTGCCCGTCGTGGTTCGGAACTCGTTGTCCTCCCGGAATTATGGGATAACGGCTATGCGCTGGAACGCGCAAAGGAAGTCGCCAGCACATTGAGTACCGGACTCTTCGCGCAGGTTGCGGCGCTCTCGCGCAACTCGAATATATTCATTCTCGGCTCGATGCTGGAAAAGCGCGGCGTTGGTGTCTATAACTGCGCTGCCGTGTTCTCACCAAGACAGGGTGTTCTCGGCGCGTATCGCAAGGTACACCTCTTTGGCCCGATGGAAGAACCGATGTATATCAGCCCCGGCGAAGCCCCGTTGACGCTTGACCTCCCTTGGGGACGCACTTCGGTAGCGATTTGCTATGATTTGCGCTTCCCGGAGCTTTTCCGGCGCTATTCGGCAGAAGGTGCAAAGGTAGCCATCATCCCGGCGGAATGGCCGCACCCGCGTCTGGCACACTGGCGTTCTTTGCTCATTGCACGCGCCATCGAAAACCAGATGTACATCATTGCTACCAACCGCATTGGTGAATCGCTCGGACAAAACTTCTGTGGGCATTCGATGGTGGTTGATCCCTGGGGCGAAGTTGTGGTTGAGGGTGGGGAAGGTGAAACCATGCTCACCGTGAAAATCGACACGGATATGGTGGATGAAGTGCGCCAACGCTTGCCCGTACTTGGGGATCGTCGCCCCGGCGTCTACGGAAATTATTGATCTCATCTCACTGTTTCGGAGGCAATAATGACCTGGCAGGAATTACGCAATTTGTACCCGGATCGATGGCTGCTGGTTGAAGCACTGAACGCGGCAACACAGAACGGATACCGCATTGTGTCTGATCTGCGGTTGGTTAGCGACTTTGATAATCATTGGGATCAGGCATGGGAACAATACAAAGCCCTTCACCGCATGGATAGTTACCGCGAATATTATATTCTCCACACTTCCAGGGAGAGTCTTGATATTCAGGTGATTGATGCTTTTGGGCGCATCATGAGCTAATTGTGACGGTTATCATCGTTCGAGACAGGTTGCCATTTGTTTCTGTTGAACTAACTGCAAATGGTCAGCGATTACAGATTTCCAATGTTCTCCTCGATACTGGTGCAGCGGTTAGCGTATTCAGAACTGACGATTTATCGACGATAGGCATAGTTCCTCTTCCCACCGATCAAATCCGATTTATGTCAGGTGTCGGTGGGCGCGAAGCGGTAATTGAGAAACAAACTGATACACTCACTGTTGGCAATTTAACAATTAGTCCATTCACAATACAACTGGGCATTATGGACTACGGTTTTGCCATCAATGGAATTATCGGAATGGATTTTTTGGCTACAACCAGGGCGATAATCGATTTTCGTACCCCGACTATTATATGAAAAGGAGCGCATGGCGAACGATCTCCCAAATGTCCATATCCCGGACTATCCCGATTACCCGGCAGTGCGCGCCTTCCTGACACTGATGGAAGGCCAGTCACGCCGAACCCTGACCGCCATGCGCGAAACAATTCAGCACTTCATTGGTACAGTTCAGGACGCGCGCGATTGGAGCGAACCAGAACTCTGGATTTCGTCGATCCTCGGTGGCGATGAACGCGCGCTTGCCTATCATCTGTGGGAGGGCTCCGATGGCTTGGTTAATCCGCGCCATCTTGCCGGACTGTGGTCGCTGACGAGTTCCTATGGCCTGCTGGTGGAAGATGATCAGGAAATTTTGCATACAACGCCGCTTGGTCAGAACTTTCTGGAAAAATCCGATGGCGAGGCTGTTCAATTTCTGGATTACAGCGAAGGATTGCTGCATCTGCTGGCAATCGTCGCGGAACATGGGCCGGGTAAACGGGAAGATTTAATCCCGCCCTTCAACGACTTCATGGCAACCTATTCCAGAGTGAAAACACCTGCGGCAGTCGCGGCACGCTGGCAGGATCGCATCGCCAATCTGGTGGAGCGCCACCTCGTCACGCGCGACGATGCAACCTGGCAGATTGCGCCGGAAGGCATGGTCTATCTGGAACGGGTCGCCGGACGCCTTACAAACATTGGCGACACTATTACAGCGCGCACCGCCACCGATCTGCGAAAACTGCTTGTCGAACAACATGCCGAAGTTCGCCGCAAAATTGCGGAATCGCTGCGTGTCATTGACCCGTATCGGCTTGAGCAATTGGTAAAAACATTACTCGGTGCGATGGGCTACGAGAAGGTCGAAGTCACGCGGCGCAGTGGGGATGGTGGTGTAGATGTTGTCGGGGATATTCGCGTCGGAATTACCTATGTGCGCGAAGTGGTGCAGGTGAAGCGACAGCAGGGCAATATCCAGCGCCCGATCCTCGATCAGCTACGCGGATCGCTGCATCGCTTCAAGGCGCTACGTGGGACGATCATCACAACGGGGCGCTTCAGCCGGGGGGCGCAGGATGCCGCGTTTGAAGTTGGGGCTGCACCAATCACATTGATCGATGGGGAACGCCTGATCGATTTATTGATCAAACACGAAATCGGTGCGCGCAAGCAGCAAATCGAAGTATTGAACTTCTCACCCGGCGATTTTGAGTTTAATGAATGAGTGCATGGCTATTCATTCCTTACGTGATATGGATAGGGAAGAAAGGGCGGTGCTACCCGCCCATTGATCCTCTGGTTATTTCGTCACGACGCCTTTCAGCTTCGGGCTATAGTTCGGGAAAATCTGATCGATTGCCGGATTCTTCAACCGATTGATCAGAATTTCGGAAAGTACATCGCGGTAATCGGTAGTGATTGTGACATCGCCATTGTTCAGCTTATCTGGCGCGAGGGTCGGCCAATCGGCAATGACCGGCTTTTTGGCGACATTTCCACCCATGACCATCATCATGTTGCCATGCCCGTGATCTGTCCCGCCGCTGCCGTTTTCCTGCACGCGCCGACCAAACTCCGACATAACAACGACGGTCACTTTACTATTCAAATCGCCCAGGTCGGCGTGGAATGCCGCCAATCCGTTCGCCAGTGTCGTCAACTCTTTGGCAATATCCATCACTTCATTCTGATGGGTATCCCAGCCACCGACATCAATGGCCGCAACTTCCAGACCGACCTCGGCCTTGATCAGCGCGGCAGTCTGCATCAGCGCCAGGTCGAAATTGTCTTTCCCATATTTGGCATCGTTCGCTGGCGTATAGGCCGCGATATTGATCTTCGACACCATTTCCAGAACAGCCTGCGTTTGCTGGTTGTTGTCTTTGAGGCGCGTGTCTTCGCCATAGAGTCCATTGAGCGCCTTGAGCATATTACTGGCAGCGTCGGCACGTCCCGCAAGGTGATAATCGACAATCGAGCGCAACGATACCGCGCTGATGTTGCCCTTGAGCGAACTTTGCAGTGCTGTTCCCCAACCGACAGCACGTAGCGGCGAATTATTGCCCGTGTCCAGCGAATTAAGATGGCGTCCGAGCCAACCGCTGGTCAGCGTGTGCGATCCGGGCGTGCCGCTCTCCATGTAGTCCATCGCCTCAAAGTGCGAACGGGTTGGATCAGGCGACCCCGCTGCATGTACGGCGACCAGTTGTCCACCCTTGAATATTGGATGCAAAGGCGAAAGCGCTGGATGTAAGCCGAAAAAACCATCCAGATCGAGGGCGCGATTGCTCACCTCCGCCTTATTGTCATCCGGGCGTGCAACGGCAATAGAGGGGCGATTTTTGTAATAGAATTCTTCGCCATGCGGAACGATGATATTCAAGCCATCTGCACCACCGCGCAGAAAAACGCATACCAATATGTCGCCACGCGGAGCAGTTCCATTCGGAGCGAAGGCCAGACGTGGCAACCATGCAGGCCATGCCAGTTGTGCCGACGCCAGCGCCGTTAGTGCCGCTGTGCGGTTCATTAGCTCACGGCGCGATATTGTCTTTACATTACTCATCTTCGTTCTCCTCTACATCGCTCTAGCGGAACTGGAACGCGGGCGCAGCAAACATCAGACCAATTGTTTCCTGCATCTGGCGGCGACCTGCGTCCTTCGTCAAATCAACCTTGCCCCGACTGTTCATGTAGCCAAAAATCGCATCAGATTCGGCTTTGGTCATCGGGCGTCCGTACAGATGTTGCGCGAAATAGTTAATGACGGCTTCCGGTTCCAGTGGTACACTCTGACTTCTAACGAGCGCAGTCAAATCGACTTTCACGCCTGCGGTCTTGCCAGAAACAGTGTTGATCGCCAGATTCCAGCGTGCCAGCATATTGTTTTCCCAATTTGCACTGTAATCAGAATAACCATCCGGCGTTACCCAATCGAACGGCAAGTGTCCCATATTCCGCAGCAGTTGCAGCAGTTGTGGATTGGCCTTTTCGATTTCTACATTCAGGGCGCGAAACAGTGACACCATATACTCATAGGGACGTTTATATTTCGGCGCGGCATTCGTAAATTCGGGCGTGCTGAGAATCGCAATGATGATCGCTTTAATATCTCCGCCACTCTTGAGAAAAGCATCTTTCCCGGCCTGAACTGCACTGTCTGGCGGGGTATCTGCGATGAAACGCCGCGCCAGCTTGTTGGCGATCAGTTCTGCCGTGCCGGGATGAGATGCCAGCATATCCAGCACTGTCTCGCCATCCTGAATGCCGCCGCCCTTCGGAATCACCTTGCCGAGGACTTTCTTTTGCCCATCATCATGAATACGTGGGTCAAATTTGAATTCACCGGGATTTTCATCGCGCAGTTTGCCGATTGTCCAACCTGTGAAACACCGCGCGACTTCCTTCACATCATCCTCGGTATATTTGCCGATGGTGATGGTGTGCAATTCCATCAGTTCACGCGCATAGTTTTCATTCGGGTGTTTCTTGTTGCTGTCGGCGTTATCCAGATAGACAAGCATCGCGGGACTTTTGGCAGAAGCACCGAGAATATCCCGATATTTGCCGAGTGCATATTTCCGCACCACTTCCCGATCATCGACAGTTTTCAGGAGCTTATCCAGTTCCTTCTGATGCCAGATACTGAAGTGTTCCGACCAGAAATTCACCATCACTTCGTACACTTCGCGCGGACTGTAGATCGAACGAAGTATGGTTGCCTGATCCAGTTCGCGTACCACATCGCCTTGCTGCGCGCCTTTGAAACCCAGTAATTCTTTGGGCGTCATATCCAGCGTGGCGTAATCACCGAGCCGTTTTTCGCTCTCGGTCACATCGATTTTTTCGTAATCCAGTTGTTGGGAAATCCACGCCCGCAAGCCAATCTTATTGACAGCATCTACCTCGCCGGGGCGCGGGCCGAAAGTCAGCCGGTTGAGCGCACGCCATGTCGGATCAGCGGTGGCCTGTGCCTGTGTGACAGCTTCGGGCGCTGCCAGCGCCTGCATCGCCCCCGGCAAAAATTCCGCGCCGACGACGGACGCCCCTGCACCGATTCCTAAAGTTTTCAGGAAATCGCGTCTGTTCATGCTTTCCTCACTTCCTCATACGCCACAGTATCGCGTGAAAATGTTACCAATGTGCAAAACGGTGGTAAGACGTTTGTACCACTTTTAAAGATGAGATTACCGTGAGGCGTGGAATAATGTTTTTGCTCCGCTTCCGGCTTTTCAATGTGCAATCGAAATGGTCTTGCCTGTTTGTACTTTCCAAACGCACAGCAGAATTTTTACAATTCGGGGTAAATTCCTTATCACTTCTTTAAACTGACGCAAATTGACAGGTGTCGCGCCGTACAGTATAAATGAGCGTTGATCACGATACAGCGAAGGCAATTATTCGATGGCGGATTTAGTCGGGAAAGTGCTTGGCCCCTATAAACTGGAGCAGCAGCTTGGCAGAGGCGGCATGGCGACAGTTTACCGGGCATATCAGGAGTCGGTCAGGCGCTATGTCGCCATCAAAGTGATGTCTCAGGATATAGCGAGCGATCCGGGGTTTGTCGAGCGCTTTACCCGTGAAGCGCAGTTGATCGCGGCTCTGCAACACCCTCATATTCTGCCAGTGATTGATTATGGTCAGGCCGAAGGTATTCATTACCTCGTGATGAATTATATCAGCGGTGGCTCGCTCGATGACCTGATGCGAAAGAACCAGCTTTCCTATGATCGTGTTTCCGATTTGCTCGGTCAAATTTCTTCGGCGCTGGACTACGCACACAAAAAAGGGGTCATTCACCGCGATTTCAAGCCCAATAATGTCTTGCTTGATGGTGAAGGTAATGCCTATCTGACCGACTTCGGCATTGCCCGCCTGACCACAGGCGAAAGCCGCCTGACCGTCACGGGTACGGTCATGGGTACGCCTGCCTATATGTCGCCGGAACAGGGTACAGGCAAGACTGTCGATGCCCGCGCCGATATTTATTCGCTCGGCGTTGTCCTCTATGAAATGATTTGCGGCAGATTGCCGTTCTCTGGCGAAACGCCAGCTTCGCTCATTTTCCAGCACGCTTTCCAGCCACCGCCACCGCCGACACAGTTCCGTGTGGATGTGCCACCTGCGGTTGTCGCCGTTCTGATTCGTGCAATGGCGAAGAACCCGGATGACCGCTATCAATCCGGGTTGGAACTATCACGTGCTTTTGACGAGGCGCTCCGCAGCAAATTTGAGCCTGCCACTGCGCGTCCTGTCGATGAGAACACTATTATCGGGACTCCGCCACGCGGTTCGGCGTCTACGGGTACGCCGCCGGGAACGCAACTGGAAGGTACGTTCATTGGTTCGCCTGCGCCGGGTACGCCCGCCCCCGGCACAATTCCGCCACGCCCGGAAACCGGAACACCGGGACAGGGGTGGCAAACACCCGGCCAGCGAACGCCTCCGCCAGTGCCACAACCCGGCGCGCAGCAGCAACCGCAGCGCTCTCCGTTGCCACTGATTATCGGTGCAATTGCGGTGATCGCTCTGATAGCGGGTATCGGTGGCGGTGCGCTTGTGATCAACGGGCGTAATCAGCAGGCAACGAATGATGAATTCACCAAAGTTGCGGTTTTGGCGCTTTCTGCCACCAAAACGCCGACTTCAACGCCAACCGAAACGCCTCTGCCGACCAGTACACCAACCAATCCGGCAACGGCAACGCCCAACGCGACAGATACGGCGGTAGCCATTCGTCTGACCAGGCTGGCGCAAATCGAACTGGACGCAACCGCAACGGCACAGGCGCTTATTCAGGCAACCCAGACCCAACAGGCAAATCTGGCAGCCTCGCAAATCGCGTTCCAGACGCAGCAAGCGGAATTTGCGAATCAAACAGCAACGGCTTCGTCACAACCGACATCGACGCGCCAGCCAACGCGCACGCCGACCCGTATCCCGCCGTCGCGCACACCTGCCCCAACCCGCACTTCGCCGCCATCGGCAACGCCGGGTTCTGGCGGTAATTCGCCAACGCGCACGCCAGTCACTGCCGGGAATCCTTATGAAATCGGGACGCCCGAAGAAATTGTCGGCAAGTTGAAGTCCGCAGGATATGTCACTGATTCCAACGGTGTGCTGTGGGTTGCGCCCAACGATCTGGATATTGATAAGGTCAGTGAGTCCAATTACTATCGCTGGAAGACGCTGGGTGTCGGCAACCTGAAGAATTTTGTAGCTTCCGCAAAATTCACATGGCATGGTCTGGCGGATACCAGTGGTTGTGGTCTGATAGCACGCTATTCGCAACCAACCAGCAAAACCTTCCGTTTCCATGTCTTCAAGATTGCAGCGGGTAAATCCTATTCGGTACTCACCTATATGGATACCACCGATGAAGTCATCAAGACTGGCACAGTCCCTGTGCTATATACCAATGAAGGTGACACCAATCAGATTTTGATTGTTGGACAAGGCGATGAATTCAACCTGCTAATCAATGGTCGTTTCGTAACAAAAGTTACCATGAGTACGCTGGATGAAGGAAATGTCGCGGTTGCCAGCATTACCGGGTCGGAATCCGGTGTGGAGTGCAGCTTCACCGATGCCTGGGTCTACGAACTCGCCAGCAAAGGGTCTGGCAACATCACCGATGGTGGTGGCGATACTCCAGAAGCGATCATCAAGTCGCTGGAAGGCGTTGGCGAGATCAGCGAAGATAGCGCCAAACTCGCGGATCAGCAGGCACTCTATACGCTGACCTCTCAGGTTTCGGAATCAGATGTATTCTATCGTCAGGCGCTTGGCGATAGCACCTATCGTTCGTTCGTGTTCAGCACGAATGTCACATGGGCGACATCGACACGCGCTAGTACGACTTCGTGTGGTATCCATTTCTATGGTACTAAAGGCCCGGATAATTTAATCGCGTTCTTCATGTATCCTGATGGAAGCTGGAATGTGTTCTCCTACCTACAGGGTAAATGGTCGGCTACGGCGATGACACGCGGAACGAGCGCACTGATCAAGACAGATAAAGGCGATACCAACCGCGTTACAGTGGTTGCCTCCGGTGGAACGGCAACGATCTACCTCAACGGGCAAAAACTGACGCGCGTCACCGGGATTACGATCACGCGCGGCAATGTCGGCTATTATCTTGGCAAGGGTAAAGATGGGGGCGCAGAAAGCTGTGGCTTTAGCGACGCTTACGTCTGGAACCTTACAAGATGAAAGTACGTCTTCTGATCCTATTCATTCTTGGGCTGGTAACGGCGTGTGGGGCAGCCCCCACCGCCACCCCCCGCCCGACTATCGCCCCGCCCACCGTCGCACCAACCCGAACACCTCGCCCCGTACCGCCGCTGCCAACTGCTGCTGATTTCCGCCCACAAGACGGAACAAATATTGCAACCATTCGTTTTCTCAATGGTACACAGCAGATGCTGGATGTGTATTTCGAGGGCAATCTGGTTGGCGGCAATCT
>CAYSOC010000220.1:0-9201 GCA_964432445.1 uncultured Anaerolineaceae bacterium | reverse complement strand
ACACAGATGCTAGAATTCAGGTGATAATATTAACAAAAAATAGTGGAACTGGTCTATGGTACGCAGGATTTTAACATTCGCGGGAAGTTTTCTGTTTGCGGTAGCGCTCGTTGGCGCGGCCTATGGTGCTGGTTACTACAATCGTGACCGGGTGCGCGCCTCCGAGCCGGCACGTTATGCGCTACTTCAACAGGCACAAGACCTTCTCGATCAATATTACCTCCGGGAACAGCCCTCGCAAACGCAGCGCGAATATGGGGCAATTCGCGGGCTTCTGGGGGTCGTTGGGGACAAATACACCTTCCTGATCGAACCTCCGGTGGCTGCCAGCGAATCGAACGTCCTCGCAGGCACTTACGGCGGGATTGGTGTACAGATTAATCGGGACGCGCAGGCCAGATTTGTATTGTTCCCTTTCCGCGATTCCCCGGCCTATAACACGGGGGTGCGCGATAATGATATTCTGGTCTCTGTCAACGATAAGGAGATCCCAATCACTACCGGGCAGGATGCCGTCGATCAGATGCTGCGAGGCGAGGTCAAAGCCGGAAATGGCGTCAAGGTAACGGTCAAACGTGGCTCGGAAACACTGGCCTTTACCATCCCATTCGCGGTGATTGATGTTCCTTCTGTCATATGGCGACCTGTGAACGAGGTCCCCGATGTTGGCTATATCCAGATTTTGCGCTTCACCAATCGCACACCCAAAGAGATAGAACAGGCGGTAAGTGAATTGTCTGCTGCTAATGTAAAATATCTGGTGGTCGATTTGCGGAACAATCCCGGCGGCTTGCTGGATGAAAGCGTTAAGGTAGCGGGTCAATTCATCGGGAGCGGCACAATCTTTATCGAGAAAGAGCGCACCAAAGAGAACGAGTACAAATCACCAGTGGATACACCGCTCACAAAGTTACCAATGGTCGTCCTGATCAATAACGGCACAGCAAGCGCGGCGGAACTGGTAGCGGGTGCATTGCGGGATCGCGGGCGTGCTATTCTGATCGGTCAGACAACCTATGGCAAGGGGTCGGTACAATTGATTCTGCAACTTGCAGATAAATCCTCACTCCATATCACGACAGCGGAATGGTTCCCGCCGAGCCGTAAAGCACTCGATGGTAAAGGACTTGCACCAGATGTACCGACGACACCCGACCCGAATGGGCAGGATGTAGAACTGCTCGAAGGCATCCGACAGGTAAAGGCACAGCGATAGCTGGCAGACAGGTAAACCAGTTATGTTTGATCGTCCCCAACTGTACAACCCTAAAAAAAGGCCATCGCAGCGCGAAGGGCTTGAGCCGGTGGTGTTCATCATTGGCGTTATGATAGCTATCGGAATCGTTGGGTTTGCGGCGGGCTATGTTACCGCTAATGCCAGCCGGGACGCCGCGCGCGATGAAAAATTCGGCGTTCTCTATGAAGCCTGGTCATTGGTCGAAGACGAGTTCTATTATGATAAACCGGGGCAGGATGAGCGTGTGCGCGGCGCAATTGCCGGGATGCTGGCAACCCTGGAAGATCGCTATAGTTTGCTCATTGATCCAAGAGCCGCAGCCGCAGACACCGCCATTATGTCGGGAGAGTCTGGCGGCATCGGAGCGCGGATCATGGTGGATAACGGGAAAGTTGTTATCTCGGAAGTGATACTCGGTAAACCTGCTTACGAAGCCGGGTTGCTCTCCGGTGATGTAATTCTGGATGTGGATGGTACGAGCGTACAAGGCACAACCGTTTCGGAAGCAGTGAAAAAAGTACGTGGCGAGATCGGCACAAATGTCAAATTGACTGTACAACGCGGCGCACAAACGCTGGATTTCACGATCAAACGCGATCAAATCAATGTGTACGCACAAATGCTCAAAGGAAATGTTGCCTATGTTTCCATCGGGCTGTTTGATAGCAAAACTGCCGCACAGGTCAAGTCTGCTCTCACGCCTTTGATGAATGATAACCCACGCGCTATCGTTCTCGATTTGCGGGGCAACCCCGGCGGCTATCTGGATCAAGCGGTCAAACTTGCCGATCTGTTCCTGCCAGAAGGGATTATCGTCCGGGAAAAGCGCACACAGGGCGATCCAATTACGTTCAAATCGCATGATGGCGATCCATTTGAAGAAATCCCGATGGTTGTGCTGGTGGATGGCAATTCTGCCAGTGCTTCGGAGATTGTTTCCGGGGCGTTGAAAGATCGCAGCCGCGCAGTTTTGTTCGGTCAAACGACGTTTGGCAAAGGCTCGGTACAAAGTGTCCACGAGTTGTCCGATAAATCACAGTTGCGGATCACTTCTGGCGCGTGGTATACACCAAACGATACCCCAATCAAAAATGTGGGATTGCCAGTTGATCGGTGGGTCGATCTGCCTCTCATTTTTGCGCCGGGAACAGACCCGATTCTGGATGCAGCAGTGAACTATCTTCTGAATGGTGACACTGCAACGTATTTCTAATCAGAATGATGCAAGGGCGCTCAAACTAGAGCGCCTTTCTGTCCCCACATTTGATCTTCTCAATCACATTCCCTTTTAATAGATATCTTTACATTCTTATCCGGGAACGTTTTGTCTCTGTTTATCGTCCTCTTATGCGAGGTCGATAGCCTTCTCGCGTGGCAGAGTAAAGAGGTGAGGAAGTGAGCGAGAAACTTAAAGTTCGTGTGGGGGATGATGGAGAATTGGAATATGTACCTGTAGGAAAGCGCAAGAAAAAGCGCCAATCGTCAGCGTTGATGTTTTTGGGTGTAGCCTGCTTTACAGGAATTTTGGTAATAGGCGCTCTGGGCGCGAGTGGTAGCCTGAGCCTGCTTCTATGTAGGTCGATTGGTGCTTGCTCTAAAAATGATTCCTTGAAGCCAACTGTACGTGCGACTACAACCGATTCGCCATGTTCCTCTGAAATATTGACGGATCAGCGTGAAAAAATAGCATTCATTTCAAATCGACAGTCCGAATTTGGTGCGATTCATGTAATGTTCCCGGACTCGGCACAATCCTGTTTACTGTTGGACAACGAGGCAGGTATCGACCAGCTTGTGCTTTCTCCTGATCGGAATGCACTCTGGTTCGAGACTTCGCGCGGATGGTGGTCGATAGACCTCGATGGAGGCAACAGTCATGCGCTGAATGGAACTACTACGACTCAGATAACGACTAATCAGTTTTCCCCGGACGGGGCATGGGCGCTATCCACCAGAGAAATCAATGGCAACCGTGACATTTACAAGGTTGACGCTATCGGAAATGAAATTCGCCTAACACAGAGCGAGGAACGCGATATTGACGCTAATTGGTCGCCGGATGGCAACCAAATCGTTTTTGTTTCCTATCGGGATGGGAACAATGAACTCTATGTGATGAATGCAGATGGCTCCCAAACACGACGGTTGACCCGCAATCTGGCAGATGAACATTCTCCGGTATGGTTCAAGTAAAGGAAATTTTCGGATGAACAGGCTTATTGTTAGAATTTCAGGTTTGATTGGAATATTGTTCCTGGCGGGATGTTCTGGACTCAGCGGGACATCTCTCAAACCACAACCCACCCCTCTGGCGATTGTTTCAACATCAGCTGCTGCTCGCATCGTTGCTACGTTACCCCCGGCAAAGAACGTGCCTGCGGTGAAGGCGGGCGAAATTGACGATAATCGACTCTGGAAGGACTATCTGGTCTATCGAGACAGATCAGTCGGGTTGCGCAACATAGTCCATGACGTAGACATCAGCGAACGGCACACCATCACAGTGACAGACATAGAAGGAACAGCCGTTTTGGGCGCGCGTGTGCGTGTTTACACGCCTAACTCGGATCGTTTGATCCATGTGAGTTATACCTATGCAAATGGTCAAACATTATTTTTCCCACGCACCCAGCCAAACATTGGAACTACTGTCGATGTTGTCGTCGACAAAGGCAATGTTCAAAAAAACTTTGTGCTAACACGGACGGAGACATCTGATTGGCGCGTATCGCTGGAAGTTGAAAAACCACAAACACAGCGCACACAACTGGATGTACTATTTTTGCTGGATACAACTGGCAGTATGGACGATGAATTGCAACGGCTTCAAGCCAACATCCTGAGTGTTTCCAGCCAGATCGATGCGCTTCCCGGTCAGCCAGATGTGCGTTATGGCCTTGTCGCCTATCGGGATCGCGGAGATGAATACATTACCCGTATTGATCCATTCACAAATGATGTGAAGACCTTCCAGACTCGTTTGAATGCGCTCCGGGCGGGTGGTGGCGGTGATACCCCGGAATCTCTCAATGCCGGACTGCACGACGCTATTCACGGCGTTGAGTGGCGCGATAAGGACACTATCAAACTCGTTTTTCTGGTTGCCGATGCCACGCCACATCTCGACTATACGGACGATTACGACTACGCGATTGAAATGCGCGAAGCGACCAAAAAAGGGATAAAAATCTACTCCCTTGCTGCCAGTGGCTTGACCGATCAGGGCGAATATATCTTCCGTCAACTGGCGCAATATACGATGGGGCATTTCATCTTCATCACTTACCAACAACCGGGACAAACACAAGGTCAAAATCCGGTAGACAGCCGTCCAGGGGACGATTCCAATATGAATGTCCCCAAAGAAAATTATCAAACGGAATTGCTGGATCAGTTGGTGGTACGGTTGGTACGGCAAGAGGTTGCGGCGCTCACTAGTCGCCCATGAATTGTTCTGAGAAATGTTTGCCGAAGATCACTTTGCACCGTACAATAGGGTGCAATTGTGATAAATCGCTCAAAGGCGTTTGGTAATGGATTTAGCAACACAGACAACAGTAGTTACTCTCGGACTGCTTGGGTTATTGGCAGCCGTGCTGGTTTCGCTCGGTATCTCGGTGTTTTTCGCCTCGCGCGGGAATGCAAGCGCGGCAGAAATCAACCGCAAGGAAAATAAACCCGTCTCCAATGGCTTCGCTATTGCAGCGGTAGTGACACTGGTAGTCATCTTCGTATTCGTGATTATCGTTGGGATACTCCCGCCGATCCTGCTGCGCGGCTAGCGGGGATAGAGAATCATCTGCGTACAGCGGAAGAGTGCCAGCGTTTGCCCGGTCTCTTCCCGCTGTACTGTCGCATCCCAAACCTGCGTCGTGCGTCCACCGTGTACCATCACTCCGGTACAGATCAGCGCACCTTCCAGCGCTGTTCCCAGAAAGTTGGATTTCAACTCAATAGTTGTAAAACCCTGCGCACCTTCTGGCATAAAAGTGATGCATCCGAAACCACAGATGGTATCGGCAAAAGTGACAACGGCTCCAGCGTGAAGGAAACCGTTGCTGGCGAGGTGATCTTGCCGCAGCACCAACCGGCCTGTGAGACTTTTATCCCCGATTTGTGTGAAGGTCATCCCCAAAACAGCCGACCAGCTTTCGCGCATCCGGTCATTCAGCATTTCTACGGTATAAACTGGCAAAATTAAACCTCGAATGACTGATGCAGGTCAGGGATAATCACGTTTTGATAATTCACCTGATCGGTCAGACCCTGCCGCAGCCCGTTCAGGCCACCATCTTCACCATGTACCAAAAAGGTGTGACGTGGACGTTTGCTGATCCCGCCTGCCCAGTTTAATAGGGCATTTCGGTCTGCGTGTGCGGAAAATCCAGTCAGACTTTCGACCTGTGCGCGCAGGTGGTAGGGTTCCCCGAAGATATTCACAATGGGCTGCTTTTCCAGAATCCTGCGTCCTAGCGTGTTTTCAGCCTGATAACCTGCGATTAGTACCGTATTCTTCGGATCGCCAATATGGTTTTTGAGATGGTGTTGAATGCGTCCGGCTTCGGCCATGCCGCTGGCAGAGATTATCACAGCAGGCTTATTCAGGAAGTTAAGCTGCTTGCTTTCTTCGACATTACGAATGTATTTCAATCCCTCGAAGCCAAATGGGTCTTTACCCTTGATGCCACGTAAAAATTCGAGCGTTTCCTCGTCATAGGCTTCCGGGTGCGTCCCAAAAATCGCGGTAACGTTGACAGCCAACGGGCTATCCACATAAATTGGCTGTTTGGGGATTTTGCCAGCGCGTGCCAGTTGATGTAATGCAAAAACCAGTTCCTGTGTGCGACCTACGGCGAACGCGGGAACAATCAATATTCCATTGCGCCGATAGGTATCTACGACGATGCGTTCCAAATCCTTGAGCGAATCGCCATATTTGGCGTGAAGCCGATCCCCATAGGTGCTTTCCATAATCAGCACATCGGCATGATCAATAACTGATGGATCGCGCAAAATCGGCAAGCCCGGCTGTCCAATATCGCCGCTGAATACCAACGAAATGTCGCGCCCTTTTTCCCGATCCTCTATGTTGAGTTCTACAATCCCGCTGCCGAGCATATGCCCGGCATCCCGATAGACCAGTGAAACACCGGGCAAAATCGTTACTGCACGATCATAGGCGATAGAATGGAAATTTTGCAGGGACTTGATCGCGTCTGCTTGCGTATAAAGCGGTTCAAACGCCTTTTGACCATTACGCAGACGCTTTTTATTCACATATTCAACATCCTGTTCCTGAATATGTGCGGAATCCAGCAGCATGGCCCCGCAAAGGTCACGGGTGGCATAAGTAGCGAAAATGTCGCCAGAAAAACCATTTTTGACTAGTTGCGGGATATTGCCGCTGTGATCGATGTGGGCGTGAGAAAGCACCATTACGTCAATTTGCGAGGGATCAAATGGCAGAGTGCGGTTGCGCTCAAAGGCATCCTTGCGTTTGCCCTGATACAATCCACAATCGAGCAGAATACGGCGGTCATTCACCTCAACAAGGTGTTGCGAACCGGTAACGGTACGCGCCGCGCCATGAAAAGTCAGCTTCATCGGAAAAATCCTTTTCTGAATGCACGCGCGGCGCGTCAGATAAACGCAAGTCGATTAGGCCGCGTAGGTACGCCGTCCATTTCTGTTAATCAACTGACGCGCGCTGTTATCCAGCGTTCCAGTTTCAATTTCACTCAATATCTGATTCATCATCACCGGGCTGGCAGGCTTGACCATAAACAGGTTGCCGCCTGCGCGCATCGCCTCGCGGATCACATCGGCGTCATCGTCCATCGACACCATGACGATCATGCTTTCCGGGTAGTTTTGCTTTACATGGCTGACAATATCTGTGCCGCGTCCATCGGGCAGATGATAATCAATCAGGTATAGTGAAATTTCGTTGCTGGTTTGCTCCAATCCGTCGTGCAGGTCGTTCGCGCTTACGACATCGTAACCACGATCAGCCAGCACAAGTTCCCAGATTGCGCGATTCGCCGGATCATCATCCACAATCAATGCACGCCTGTCGCTCATACTGCCCTCATGAGATAAGTTTGAATAACGATTAACGATTGTAGCAATGGCGGGAAATCTCGTCAACGAAATTTCAACATTGGAGACAGGAAGGTATAACAAAAAGTGCTGATATTCAACAACGTTCATTAAAGAAGGATACGGAGGATGCCAACTGTATCATTTCCAGGACAAATCACAACTATTGGGCAGCCTTGCTCATGTTTTGTATAATCATTGTATAGAGTTGTATTGGACAAGGGATGGCAAAGCGGATCGTAGTAATCGGGGCGGGTATTGGAGGATTAACAGCGGCGGCGATATTGGCAAAAGCCGGATTTGATGTTGTCGTCCTCGAAGCGCATATCTATCCGGGCGGCTGTGCTGGAACGTTCTACAACAAAGAGTTTCGCTTCGATGCTGGTGCGACGCTGGCAGGCGGATTCCAGTCTGGCGGACCACACGAAATTGTGGGCCAAATGCTGGATATTACATGGCCTGTCAGACGTGTTGATCCTGCGTGGACGGTCATCCTGCCAGATCGACAGATCGTGCGTTATGGTGACAAGGCACGCTGGCACGCCGAACGAACCGCTAAACTCCCGACGCTACACCACTTTTGGGGATTGCAGGAATATACTGCTGATTCCCTATGGAAGTTTGCGGCGCGCACCCCGGAATGGCCTCCCTCGAATGTTGCTGATCTTCTTCGACTAGCCTCCAGAATCCGCCCGGATATGATCCCGATAGCACCGTTGGCGATCAGCACTGTTGCCCAGATACTGGACTTGCTCGGTATAGGTGATCTCGCCGCACGCACGTTCCTTGATGCCCAACTGCTCATCTCGGCACAGGTCACGACGCAACATGCGAACGGTCTCTATGGCATGATCGCAATGGACTTACCGCGTTCGGGGGCGTATCACATCCGAGGCGGGATTGGCGGGATTGCCAAAACGCTTGCCGAATCGCTGCAAAAACACGGTGGGCAGATTCACTATCGGCAGGAAGTCATACGGATTGATGTCGAAAATGGGCGTGCAAAACGTGTTCACACAAATAAAAAGCAGACATTTGAGGCAGATTTCATCCTGGGCAATCTAACCCCCTGGGCTTTGGACAAACTGCTGGGGGAAAGTTCGCCCAACTCGTTGCGGCGCGAAGTGGCGCGACGCGAAGCAACATGGGGCGCTTTCATGCTATATATAGGCATCCCTGCCGATACCGTCCTCAACAATGCAGATCATTTTCAGGTCGTGAAAGATTACAACAAACCACTCGGTGAAGGCAATTCTATATTCATATCGCTCTCGGATGCTGACGATCCAACGCGCGCTCCGGCAGGTTATCGCGCTGTGACCGTTTCTACACACACTGCAATTGGGGAATGGTGGAAATTGCGCGAAAACGATCCGAAGGCGTATCAGGATCGAGTAGCAAATTATCGGGATCGCTTGCTGGAAGGGGCAGAGATTGCTATTCCGGGCGTCAGCCGTGCCGCAATATTGATCCTGCCAGGTACGCCACGAGCCTTTGAGTTCTATACCGGACGTATCGGGGGAATGGTCGGGGGTTTCCCACAAACCAGTTTGTTCAAAGCACGCGGACCACGTACCGGAATACCCAATTTATGGTTGGTAGGTGATAGTGTATTTCCCGGTCAAAGTACAGCGGGTGTCACCGCTGGGGCGTTGCGTGTTGCAGCAGGTATCCAATGCATGATTGGCGGTCAGGGTTCAACCTGGTCAAAAGATATAGAACCCGGCTACGTATCCCGGACTTCTGACTTTACAGGAAGATAATAACATGAATATTGTACTAAAAATGCCCGGTGTAGGACTCGAACCTACGACCCCACGCATGTGAAAAATCCGGTTTACGTGTTTTAGTCGCTTGCGAGTTCT
>CAYSOC010000219.1:0-9262 GCA_964432445.1 uncultured Anaerolineaceae bacterium | reverse complement strand
TGGTGCTGAACACGATCAACTGGCGGAAGGGCGTCTGGATGGTTTGACCTGTGCGCAAACGCAGGAAGTCGAAGCCGGATTCCAGCGGAACGATCCAGCGGTTGAGCAGGTCTGTCGGGCGCATCTGCTGACGACCAAAGTCATCGATCAGGAACATGCCGCCGTTAGCCTTCATTTGCAGCGGCGCATCATAGAACTTGCTGATTTCGTCATAGCGCAGGTCGAGCGAGGCCATCGTGAGTTCACCGCCGACCATGACCGCCGGACGATTGAACAAGCCCCAACGGTGATCATATTGCCCCAGACCTTCGATCTCTTCCTTCGTCAGTTCGATTTCCTTGTGAACGAGCGTATCAAACAAGGTCACGATTTGACCGCCAACCGTCACCGAATAGGGTAGCCAGATGGGATCAGAGCCGGAAATCAGGTGCGCGATTCCTTCGGCAACCGTCGTCTTGCCGTTCCCTGGTGGGCCATACAGGAAGATAGATGTGCCGGAATTGATTGCGGGGCCAATGCGACGGTGGAAACCATCCGGCAGAATCAGGTGCGAAAGGGATTCCTGCACCGATTCGGAAGACACCTTGCGGCGATTTTTCGTTTGCATCAGGATCGCGCGGTTATATTCCTCTACGGAAACCGGCGCAGCCCCCATATATTGGGTGCGGTCAAATGCTTCGCGGGCGCGGGCGTTACCTTCGTCCGTGAGTCGATAGACATAGCTGGCGCGTCCGATATTGCCTGCTTTGGCAACTTCGATCTGGTGATCCTGCTGCATCTTGAGCAGAAGCGTATCGGTTACTTTCAGGCTGAGTTTGATCACATCCATGATACGTCGGACGCTGACTTCGCCTTCCTGCCGCATCAACCGCAGGAGCAAATCAATCACGATGCTCACCGGGATGTTCATCTCCTCAATCGCTTGTGGCTCTGGAATACTTTCCAGCATCGACTGAGACGGAACGGGTGATTGGATGGCTTGCGGCGGCACAGCAGCGCTGGCACGATCTCTGCGTTCTTCGGCTGTTTTTTGCGGTTCCATGTCTACCCCTGGATGACTACACCAGATTAATTGTATCGAATGTTTCAACTAAAAGTATCTGGATTTGGGGCGCGGAACAAGTGGACTTTGGGACTATCCCATCACAAACAAATTCAGGTTTCCTGAGTACACATAAAAGATTTACCCAAAGGGAATTATGTTATCCAGACCGGATTTTATGACGTCACTACGAAGGAACGTATTCCGGTTCAGCTAAATGGCGTTGTGCAGCCAGATAGCTCTGTACCTCTGTTTGAGTTCACATTGGGGGACGCCAGGTAGTTTAAATATTCTCGTGTAGTTCCAGCAGTTTCAGCACGCCTGTCCTGCTGTTCTGGAGGTGGAGCGCTTGTGCTTGCCGCACTTTCTCCGGCTCACGTTCCTCGTATGCCATCAGGATCGTCTCGTGTTCAAGCTGCGTCTCCTGACTCCGTTTGAGCGCCCCAAGCGATAACACACGCAGGATTTGAACGTGACTGTTCAGAGAAGCATAAAACCTCGTGATATACGAATTGCCACAGACTTTGATCAGCGATAGATGGAACTGACCATCGTATTCACTATATTTTTGATAGTCGAAGGTGTTTTCAGAGACATTTTGTAATAAAGCCCGTGTTTGCTCCAGGATGTGCCACAGCGCTGCCATATCCGTTTTCGTGATCCGCTCAATAATGGGGTTGACAGCCCATTGTTCGACCATCTCCCGCGTCGCATAGATTTCTTCGTATTTGACGCGATCCAGCGGAGCCACAAATGTGCCAACACGGTTACGCCGCTCGACCAATCCCTCCGTTTCCAGACGAGTGAGGGCATCAACAATCGGCATACGGCTGATGTTTAGTTCATCTGCGAGAGCGTTAATATCAAGTTTTGTGCCAATCAAAATCCGGCGCTCAATAATACGCCTTTTCAAAATGGTATAGACTTGCTCGTTGATTGACGTATAGTGAACTGTTTCCATTCGTTTTGTACCATCTCTTTGGCTGACAACAGATATGGATCGCACCTGAACCAGAATATCATGCTCTCCTCGAATTATTATATAACGTGAGTTTGGGATAGCACTGTTGGCGTTATATACTGCCCTCACCCTAACTCCCTCTCCCGCAGGAGAGGGACTTCCAAACGGCGATTGACTCCCCTTCGCCTGCGGGAGAAGGAACCGAGGGGATGAGGGCTATCAACCCATCGCTCATACCACTTCTTATCCCGAACTCACGTTATATAGGACTCAGCTTCCCGAAAATAGAATGATGCTTTTCCATCGTGTACCGATTCGGCCTGTATCAACGATGTTAAACCCATGATGGGCTTCCCGTTTTGACAGGTTTTCGCAGATCAGTTTTCAGGTTCAGAGACATTCATCTCTGTTGAAACTTGCACCATATTGGTTATATAAAGCACCAGGGGCAAGTTTCAGAAACCGGATTGTTAACGGGAACGGCGCAATCTATCCAGAGAAACGGCAAGGATGATGATCAGGCCAGTCACGACATATTGCCAGAACGCCGGGATACCGAGAATGTTCAACCCGTTACGAATGGTGGCAATCAGCAATGCCCCAATCAGGCTGGCAAGTATATTGCCTTCCCCGCCAAACAAACTGGTTCCACCGATGACAACAGCCCCAATCGCGTCAAGTTCCAGCCCCGTTCCTCCCGCAGGCTGCATACTGCTCAGACGAGAAGCCTCGGTCAGCCCGGCAAGGGCAGCCAGCACGCCTGACAGGGCATATATCCCGACTATCTGTCGATTGATACGAACTCCCGCCAATCGTGCTGCTTCGGGGTTACTACCAATTGCATAGGTGAAACGTCCAAAAGGCGTTTGGCGCAAGACAAACCAGCAGATCGCATAGACGACAAGTACGATCAATGTAGGCACGGGGATTGTCCCGAAAACGCGGCCTTGTCCGAGCGTATCGAACCCCGGCACAAGCCCAAAGATCGGGATGCCGTTATTGATCAGAAGCGCAAACCCTCGCAATATACTCATCATGCCAAGCGTGACAATGAAGGGTGGCAACTTCAATTTGCTTACGCCCAACCCATTGAGCAATCCACACGCCGCGCCAGTCAGCAAGCCCGCCGCAAGAATAACCGGAAAAGGTAATCCCGCCTGCATTGTCAGCCCGGAAACCATCGCACTCAAGGCAAAAATAGCGCCTACCGAGAGGTCAATGCCACCAGACAGAATGACAAAGGTTTCACCAGCAGCAATCATTGCCATCACCGCCGCTTGCAGCGTGATTTGCAACACATTATCCACTGTCAGGAAATAGGGGGATAAACGCGAGATAATGAACCACATCAACAGGAGGATGGCACTGAGAAAAACCGCCGGGTGAGTTCGCAATTCGTGAATCCACGAAAATTTACGCGCAGGGTTGTCGATTTGTACAGGTTGAGGTTCCATAATTTGTGCCATCGGGTTACTCTTTATTTGATTGAAGGGCAAAGTGCATAATGCGCTCTTCGTTCGCTTCGGCACGCCCCAGTTCACCAGTGAGGCGTCCGTGTGCGATGACAAGGATGCGGTCACTGAGTTTGAGAATTTCTGGCAAATCGGACGAAATCATAATGACTGTGCCGCCGAGTTCACGGGCAAATGTGGTCAACAATTGGTGAACTTCTGCTTTTGCGCCTACGTCAACGCCGATGGTTGGCTCGTCCACCAGCAAGATATTACATTGCGCGATAAGCCACTTTGCCAGTACGACCTTCTGCTGATTGCCACCGCTCAGAAATTTCACACGCAAGTTCAAATTTTTAGCGCGCACATTCAGACGTTTGGCATATTGCTGGCTGAGGGTTGACTCCGTGCGTCGGTTTAAAAACATGCCACGCTTGTTTGCCCACATGGGTAGCGTCATATTTTCCCGGACGCTCATGGATATTCCGAGACCATTACCCACGCGATCTTCTGTCAGGAACCCCAGACCCAGACGGAGTGCATCGCCTGGTTTCCCGATTTTCGCCAGATTGCCCTTAATGTAGATATTTCCTGAATCGGCAGGATTCACGCCGAACAAGGCCTCGGCAATCTCGGTACGCCCTGCCCCCATAAGGCCGGAAATTCCGATGATCTCTCCTTGTCGTACCGAAAAACTGATGTCCCTGAATTTGCCTGCTTTGGTCAGGTTCTCAACGCGCAGCACTTCGGCGGTAGCGTCTGGCGGTGGCGTCATATGAGCCTCTTCGAGGTTGCGCCCTATCATCATCCGAACGAGGCTTGCCGCGTTGGTCGTCCTGATGTCATATGTCCCTGTGTTCTGACCATCACGCAGCACAGTGACCCTTGTCCCAAGTTCGCGGAGTTCTTCCAGCCGATGGGAAATATAAATGATGCCAACGCCGCGCTCCTGCAAGATACGGATCAGGGTAAACAATGGTTTGATTTCCTGTTCCGTCAGCGCTGCGGTTGGCTCATCCATAACCAGAATGCGCGCCTGCCGATTCAGTGCCGTTACAATTTCAACGACCTGACGGGCGGCTACACTCAGACTCGTCATAGTCATACGTGGATCAAGTTGGGTACTCACAGTTTCAAGAGCAGTCCGTGCTTCGGCGTTCATTCGCTTCCAGTCAATCAAACCCAGGCGTGTGCGTGGCGACCTGCCAAGAAAGATATTTTCAGCAATCGTAAGGTGTGGGCATTGACTAAAATGCTGATAAATTGTGCTGATTCCCGCTGCTTGTGCCTCCGCCGGATTTTTAAAATGTTGCGCCTGATCGTTGATCAGAATCTGCCCGCTATCCATCGTGTAGGCAGCGCTCAAAATTTTCATGAGTGTAGATTTACCTGCGCCGTTTTCTCCCAGAAGGATATGTACTTCTCCGGGATAAAGGTCAAAATTTACATTGCGTAAAACAGGCACACCAGAGAAAGATTTAGTAATATTGCGCATCTCAAGCAGCGGAATGTTAGCTTCTGACACAATTAAGTTGAACCTTTTTCTTCAAAACACTAACTTTGAAAAATTGCCCGTACAGGTTGTGCAACCCATAGTACGGGCAATCTGGATACTTTTCCGACCCGGTTATCAGGGATTCAGAAGTTTCTGTACGGCGGGCGTTTTATAGTTGTCTTTGGTGATGACAACGACACCGATAGCTACCTGCTTGACCGGGATGGCCTTTTTGTTGATAGCGGCATCAACGGCGGTCACGCCACAGTAGCCCATCTGATAGGGGTCTTGCGCGACCAGACCATGAATCGTGCCTTCTTCAAACAGCGGAACGGTATCCGGGCTGGGATCAAAGGTGACGATCTTGACCTTACCCTGCAAGCCCTTCGCCTTCACTGCCTGCGCCACGCCAAGACCGCAAGGGCCACCCGCTGCGTAGATGCCCACCAAATCGGGGTTGGCAGTCAGAATATCAGTGGCGGTATTCAGTGCGGTTGCCGGATCACAACCCTTCGTGTATTGCACCGGAACAACAGTAATTCCCGGATGCAGCTTCATTTCATCGGCAAACCCTTTTTCGCGCTCGGTTCCCGTTTGCGAACCAGCATCGAGGCCAATATCAGCAACTTTGCCTTTTTCCCCTATCATTGCCGCCAATGCTTTGGCTGCATCCCGCGACGCGCCGAGATTATCTGTTGCAATATAGGTCAGTGGCGCATCACCTGTCACCCCGGCGTCAACAGTCACCAGCGGCACGCCCGCTTTTGCAGCCTCTTCCGCTGTTCCCGCAAGGGCTTTGGCATCAGTGGCTGCCAGCAGGATACCTGCGGGCTTGCGAGTGATCAGGTTGTGAACAAGGTCAACCTGTCCCGCAATATCAGAGGCTTTGGCGACGCCCTGATAATCAATGGTGTATCCCAGCGTTTTGGCGCGATCTTCTGCCCCTTTTTTGATGATGAGCCAATAGCTGGCATCTGTCGATTTGGGAACAAAAACGATACTTCCCTTGCTCGGTGCGCCGGGAACAGCAGTCGCCGCTGTCTTGTTCAGATCGCTCAATTGGCCGCATAGTTCCGCCACTGTTTCGGCGGTGGCAGCCATCGTTGCTTCCATCGTTGCAAATGGCTGGTTGCCTGCCTGCGCGCGTGTGCCGATGCTTGCGATGGCTACGCCTATCAAGGCCATCATCAGAATTAAAGAAATTTTCCTAAACATTTCAAGCCCTCCAAATAAACCTGTCAAAACGATGAACTGTCCCGTATCTGGTATCAGACATCTTCCCCCTTCAGTTTCAAATTCCATCTTTTTGAATGGTGCAGGCAGTAAATTTCCCGGCGACCGTAGCAGCCGGCCCGCGCAACATATCAAGATAAGATGAAGAATTTTAAATCTTGCATGTAAAATATTACATACTATAAATTGTTTGTCAAGATGGGTAGGTGTGTCTTCTGGAGTTTGATAAATATCCCTGTGTGTTGGACTTTCCGTGCTGACGGGGATAGGGGTGGGGAAAGGGGTCAATTCGATTCAGACAGATGCCCGGAGGCAAGCTCAATCGAAAATGAGCAAACTCCGGGTCTTTCGTTGCAACAAACTTGTCAGACTGATTATGGTATCCAAATCAGGAGAACGATACAGCGCTAATCATTCTCATGTCCTGTCCCGTCCTGTATTCCCGGCAAACACAATATTCACGATCAGGGCAGCCAGCAAAACCATTCCGGTGATAAAGGTCTTTCCGAAACTGTCGATATTCGCAATATTATCGAGGCCATTGCTGAGTGAGCCATAAATGAGCAACCCAACCGCAGTTTGCAGAATACCGCCGCGCCCCCCGGTGAGCGCTGTTCCGCCCAGCACCACCACAGCGATAGCATCAATCAGATTGTTCGACTGTGGCGAAGGCATTGCCGTTCCCAGTCGTCCCATCGCAGCGATCCCCGCCAACCCTGCCATGAACCCACTGATCATCAGGACAGAGAACACCATCAACCGCGTATTGACACCTGCCAGCCGTGCCGCCGAACTGTTCGCCCCGGTCATATAGACATAGCGCCCGAAACGGGTATAACGCAGCACCAGATAGCCTACAACGAGGCAGATAATCGTGAGGAGGATCATCACGCCGGAGCGCAACCCATTTTCTCCGCCAATCCGCTCACTGCCGATCCAGAGCGCCAACGGCGATAACTGATCCTGAAAGAACTGGCGTCCGTGACTGACCCACAAGAGCAACCCTTCGGCAATCAACGACATTGCCAGCGTTGCCATGAAGGTTGGGACACGGATCACCGTGCTGATGATGCCGCTGCCAATGCCACAGAGCGCACCCGTGATAAGTCCACCAATCAGGGGGATCGGTTCCGGTAAATGATAGGTTGCGTATAGTTGTGCTGTGATTTGCGCCGATAGCCCCATCACCGCCGCGATGCTCAGGTCAATCTCACCCGTCAGCAGAACAAAGGTCATCCCTACTGCAAGGATGCCCGCCACCGATACGCGCGTCAGGATGTTATTGAAATTCGTCGGAGTTGCGAAACTTGGAGAGGCCAGGCTGAAAAACAGCCACATCACAAGCAGCGTCCAAAGCGGCGCTAAGGCCTTCAAGCGCCGAATCCAGATTGTACGTGGAGTCTCCTGAATGATTCTGCTCGTCTTTAGATCAGGAGTGTCTGCTTGTATGCTCATATCAGCCTCATCAATGAATCTTTATCCAGACCCTTGTTTTCCATTTGTGCGACGACGCGCCCATGTGACATCACGAGGATTTGATCGCACACCGCCAGCACGGTTTCCGGTTCTGACGACACGACGAGTACCCCATAGTGTTCGTTACGCAGCGTCCGCAAGATGGAAAGCACTTCATTTTTTGCGCCAACATCCATCCCCCGTGTTGGTTCGCTGACAATCAGGACTTTGGGCGGAAAGGTCAGCCAGCGCGCAATGGCGACTTTCTGCTGGTTGCCGCCGCTCAGTTTGCCAACTGCGTTGAGCGGGTTTGGCGGCTGGACGTTCGTTCGCGTAATTGCTGGCTCTGCAATCCTGAGTTCCTGCGCCATGCCGGGGACGATCCTGCCGATGCGTGGCAGATGGGGTAATGTGATGTTCCGATAGATCGGCTCATCCATAAACATGCTTTTGCGGCGGGATTCAATAGCATAGGCCAGCCCCGATTTGATGGCTTGCCGTGCCGAAAAACCGGATGGCAATTGTTTACCGTCTACTGTCACCGTCCCGTGATCGACCCGGTACATACCAAAGACGGCACGCGCTACGTCGAAATGCCCTGCGCCAATTGCGCCATAAATGCCAAGTATCTGCCCCGCCAGAACATGAAAATTGATCTCCGAAAAAACATCGGCAGACAGGTCTTTCACATCCAGCAGGATGTGTTCGCGTTCGGTGGCTTCCGGCTGGGCTTCTGGCAATCTGGCGTTGACTTCACGCCCCAGAATCAGCGAAATCAACTGATTGAGATTGGTATCTTTCGGCTCCACCGTCGTGACATTCAATCCATCGCGCAACACGGTAATCCGATCTGCCACGCGCATCACTTCATCGAGAAAATGGGAGATATAGACAATACTGCGTTTTTGCTGGCGTAGGGTATCAATCAGTTGAATCAGTCGTTCGACTTCTGCTGGGGATAATGCCGAGGTCGGCTCGTCCATAATCAGCACTTGCGCACCAGACAAAATGACGCGCAGCACCTCCACTACCTGCTGAATCCCCAACGAATAATTGCCAAGCGGCAGATTGACGTTTATCTCTGGAAACCCCAGATTGGAGAGTTCTTCGCGCGCAATCCGCTCCATCTTTTTCCAGTCGACAGCACCGAAACGATTGACGAGTTGATGCCCCAGAAACAGATTCTCGGCAACAGACAGCACAGGCATCGTGCTTAATTCCTGATGGATCATGCCGATGCCCGCCTTCAACGCTTCTTTTGGGGAATGGAAATGTACTGCCCTGCCATTCAGGTGATATTCCCCCTCATAGCCATCATAGACGCCCGCCATGATACGCATCAGGGTACTTTTACCCGCGCCATTCTCGCCAACGAGCGCGTGCGTCTCGCCCTGCCGAAGATCAAAATTCACATTTTTGAGGGCTTGCAAAGCGCGAAATTGTTTAGAAATATTCCTGAGTTCCAGAATTGTCGAACTCATATTTTTGCCTTATAAAAAATGAGGGATGCGGCTGGGAGAAAGCCACATCCCTGTCAGAAACTATGAACGCCTAGAACAGGTGATTGTTTTCGAGCCAGAGTTGGCCTGCTGCTGAACCGACGCCCAATCCCTTGACCAGCCAGG
>CAYSOC010000218.1:0-9294 GCA_964432445.1 uncultured Anaerolineaceae bacterium | reverse complement strand
AACATGCGAGAACGATACTGCACAGCCTCGGCAACGTGTTCAGTACGGATAATCTCACTCCCGGCCAGATCAGCAATGGTGCGACTAACCTTCAGAACCCGATGATAGGCACGGGCGCTGAGTTGCAGTTTCCGCATGGCCGCTTTTAGCAAGGTGGTTGCCGATTCATCCATTTTGCAAAACTGGTCAATGTCGCTGGCAGTGAGATCGCTGTTCGTCAGGACACCGGGCAATTCGGTATACCGCTGGTGCTGGTATTCACGAGCAGCTTCAACCCGTGCCTGCACTGCTGCTGAACTCTCTCCGCGTCGATCATCGGTCAGTTTATCGAAGTCCACTCGTTGCACGTCCAATTGAATATCGAAGCGATCCAGCATCGGCCCACTAATGCGCGCCTGATACTTGCGTACCTGCTGCTCGGAACAGGTGCAGGCGCGCATGGTATCCCCTCTATAGCCGCAAGGACACGGATTCATACTTGCCACAAGGATGATATTTGCCGGGAAGGTAGTCGAACCTCTGACCCGGCTGATGGTGACAATCTTGTCTTCAAGCGGTTGCCGCAGGACTTCAAGGGAACGTCCCATCTCTAAAATTTCATCGAGATAAAGGACGCCCCGGTGACTCATTGTGATTTCTCCAGGGCGCGGGATGCTCCCGCCACCGATGAGTCCGGCTTCGCTGATTGTGTGATGTGGCGCGCGGAAGGGGCGGCGTTGTGCCAGTGTCTTGCCTTGCGGCAACATATCCGCAACAGAGTAAATGCGGGTAATTTCCAGCGCTTCTTCAGGTGTGAGTTTGGGCAGAATCCCCGGTAACGCACGAGCGATCAGCGTTTTGCCCGACCCTGGCGGGCCAGACAGCAGCGCATGGTGTCCACCTGCGGCCACAATCTCCATTGCCCGCTTGACGTACTCTTGTCCTTTGATGTCCGAAAAATCGACGAGGCGTTCTGGTTGCTGACTAGTGGATAGATTTATCCGTGTCCGATCCAGGGGTGGAATTAGATTCAATTGAAAGATGTGTTCGACCAAATGTCCCAGTGTTGGGACGGGGATCACCTCGACACCTTCGACCAATGCAGCTTCTGGTGCATCACATTCTGGCAGGTATAGTGTGCGGATGCCAAGCTCCCTTGCCAGATACGCATAGGAAAGTGCGCCGCGAATGTGGCGCAACGTCCCATCCAGGCTTAATTCCCCTACAAAAAGTGCATCACTGAGGGCTTCTGGCGGGATTTGCTCGGTAGCAGCAAGAACACCTATTGCGATAGGAAGGTCATAGGAAGGACCCTCTTTCCGCATCTCCGCCGGACTCAGGTTGACTAAATATCTTTTCAATGGGAATGCCAAATTCCGGTTACGTATGGCACTCCGCACCCGTTCCCGGCTTTCTTGAACGGCTGCATCGGGTAATCCCACAATGGTAAACCCGGTCATTCCACGTGGGTTATAATCGATCTCGACTTGAATGCCTATGGCTTCCAGCCCGATCAATGCGCCAGATTGAACCGTTGCAAGCATAAGGAAATAATCCCTACTCATTGTGTATTGATGAAGTGTGGTGCAATAAGCCGGGATTATACTCTGGCTTTAGCCGGATGGCTTTTGCGAAATGCTAAATTCGTGTTTTGTCTTTGTCATCTGGAAAATTTAGCGATGGGAATCACGCTCAGAAGCGATAGAACATCGAAAGGCGACAAATCCATAATCACCTTTTTGTGCATCACAGTTCGGAAAATCCAGGCCACGATTCTTAATTGCCGACCTGACCCTCTCACGGCTTTCCTGAATCGCTGTATCCGGCAACCCAACGATGGTAAAGCCAGCCATTCTTCTCGGATTGTAATCGACCTCGACATGGATTGGAATTGCATCAAGACCATTGATTGCACCGGATTGAACGTTAGACAGCATAGGATGCCCAATCTCCTGATCGCATAATTTCGACTTTCGATTATACCAATTTACGTTTTGCAGGGCGTGTCCCGGTGTAATCGAAAGCTATCAAATATCGATGTTCGTGTTTGC
This sequence comes from uncultured Anaerolineaceae bacterium, assembly GCA_964432445.1. Taxonomy (GTDB): domain Bacteria; phylum Chloroflexota; class Anaerolineae; order Aggregatilineales; family UBA2796; genus JBBRMW01. The sequence goes on along the minus strand of CAYSOC010000218.1, from coordinate 7,264 downwards.
TACATGCGAAGGGCTAATCGCTCGTTTGATAGAAGTACAACCAAATTAAAGGGGCAGGTTATCTGCTTTTTGGATGTTTTGAGGGCGAAATTTGAAGGATGTACATTGCTTTGAGAATTCGTATAAGGATAGCCTTCAAAACTGGCAACTGGCAACGTCTTCTCACTGTCTTTCTGTGCTGTTTTGATGATGGTGAGTTGTCGTTTGCTTATACCAGTTTTGGAAGTTGTTACTCGATGAAATTTTAGAGATGGGACGTTCCCTTGAAGTCCTGCGGCAACCGCTTGAAGACAAGATTGTCACCATCAGCCGGGTCAGAGGTTCGACTACCTTCCCGGCAAATATCATCCTTGTGGCAAGTATGAATCCGTGTCCTTGCGGCTATAGAGGGGATACCATGCGCGCCTGTACTTGTTCCGAGCAGCAGGTACACAAGTATCAGGCGCGCATCAGTGTCCCGATGCTGGATCGCTTCGATATTCAACTGGATGTGCAGCGCGTCGATTTTGAAAAACTGACCGATGATCGACGTGGAGAGAGTTCAGCCGCAGTGCCGGCACGGGTTGAATCTGCTCGTGACTATCTCTTGCCGAGAGTGAGATTATCCGTACTGAACACGTTGCCGAGGCTGTCCAGTATCGTTCTCGCATGTTGCTTTCCTGACAATAGAAATTTAGAGATTCGCTCTACGCCAGATAAACGGTTTTCAGTCTATTTGGGTCAGAAATCGTCTGGATTTCGGTAAAATTTTCCTTCTGCGCCTTCTTTTTGGAGGCCACGCTCCCGGCTTTTCGCATTTCACAACAATTCAACATACCAGAAATCGTCCAGATTTCGGGCAGGTTATCGCGTAACGCGCGTGCTTTTTCCATTTTCCCCGCTATTCTTCACATCGTCCACACGGGAGGGTGAAAAAATGTTCAGCCGTTTTCGTATGTATGTCCCTGCGCTGATCGGTTTTTCCATATTATTGCTCGTCGTTGATGTTCTTGTTTTATTGTTTCGTGCGCTGGGCATGGCGCGCGGCACTGCCGTCTATGCCGGGATAGTTGTATTCGTTGTGATTGCGTTCCTGATTGCGCGGCATCTGATCCGAACCCCTGCGAAGTCGGAGCCAATGCCCCAGCCGGGCGAAGTAATCAGTGGGGAGAATCCCTGAATGTTTTACTGGTTATTCACCGAAGGACGCGGCCTGCTCTCTGTTTTACTTCTTCCGTTGACTGTGCTGGCTTTCATCGTACCGTTGTGGTTTGCGGCTTCGCTTGGAACGGGCATTCAGCGCCGCGCCGCAGGAACGCCATTTCAGATCAGTGGATCGGCGCGGTTCGGGCAACTCCTTTGTTTTCTGATTCCTACTCTCGCAATCACGGCGATCTATGTGACGCTGCTTGGCAGCACGGCAGTTGCCAGCCCGACAACACGGCAAACTCCCTATACTGGCGTGATGAGCGTAATTGTCGGGGGAACAAACAACATCAACCAGTCCCGGTTGATGATTTTCGGGTTTGGCCTGCTGGTTGCGCTGTCGTTCATGAATATGGGATTGTGGCAGGGGTTGCGTAATGGCGGCTGGCTACGCGAGTGGATGGATCGTGTGCGCCGTCCTAACAACTATCGCGGAGAGGTTGGTTCAGCGCATTTCTGCACTCGCCGGGAATATACCCGTTTTCGCAAACAGGATGCGGATGGCATTGCATTTTTGGGTGCATTCTGGGGTGAGAAAAACCTGCGTCTGGATGTTGGCTGGGGCAAATTCTGCCTGAGCGGGGAAGATGCGGCGCGCGGTATCCTGACCATTGGTGCGCCGGGTAGCGGTAAATCGCAGGGTGTCGTTTTACCTGTGATTGCGGATCGCATGGCAGCCGGACACAGCCTGATCATTGCCGACCCACAGGGCGAACTGACCGGGCATATTCACAAATTTGCACGTTGTACGCGCCATCTGGTGGTGGTGCATGACCCTACCAGTAGCGACGGGCCGCGTTTCAATCTGGCACAGGGGATCGATAGCATTGCCGCCGCAAACTCGATTGCAAAAGTGCTGATTCCGGCAGCACAGGGCGATAACAAATTCTGGACGGATTCCGCTGCCGATTTGCTTTCTGCCTGTCTGATTCGCTTCGACAGTTTGGGGCAGATCAAGGAATCTCTGGACGATCTGGAAGGTCTGGCGAAGAAACTTTCCTCAAAGAAAGATGATGCAGCGCTTGCTGCCAGCGCTTTCATCGCCAGCGTCGGATCAGATGGCAAAGTCGCCTCAAATACGGTAGCGACACTTGGAACGGCGCTAACCGGATGGGCATCGGCGCAGGTACGCGCCAACACCGGAGCATCGGATTTTGATGCGGGTCTGATTGTGACACAACCAACCGTTGTGGTATTGACCTGCCCCGGCTCCATGCGCGAAGTGTATGCCCCTTATCTCGGCGCGGTGTTGCGTAAACTCATGCGCGATCTGGATGGGATTGGCGAACGCGCTGGTGGTCCGTTACCCATGCCTGTCGGAATCATTCTGGACGAATTCCCGACACTCGGCAAGCTGGATAGCCTTGTTGCCGATGTGAACCTCGTGCGTAAGCGCCGGATCAGCATTTTAATCGCAGCGCAGACCAAAGGCCAGTTCCACCTGATTTATGGGGAAGAAGGCACAAAGGCACTGTTTACCGGACTCGCAACGCAGATTGTCTATGGTGGTGGCGATCACGATACCGCGAAGTTCTATAGCGAGGCATCCGGCACATCAACCATTGATTCCAACCCCGACCCGCAAAAAGCCAATATGCGCGAACGGACTCTGCTCACCTCAGATGAAATCGTGAATCCACAACAGGGTACATGCCATATCTTCTCACGCTTTGTACAGGATAATTACGCCGCACAGGTGATCCTCAAGGCGCAGCTAACACGCATGTATGAACGCGATGACTGGAAGGAACGGCTCAAACATCCGGTTTATGCCGAACCGCTCAAACTGGAACGCGGCCTGACCATGAGGCTGGTCGAGGACACACCGAAAGTGTCTGTGGCGGCCAGCGGCAGAGCAAAAGTTTCCGTCAGAACGTCAAAAAGCGAACCTTTCCAGATGGACTCGAAATAGTACAGAAAGTTGAAAAATGGCAGGTAAAGACGGAAGAAACAAACAAAATCTGTACCCCGGCATCAATGCCCCGTTCAACAGCGAACTGCAAACAACCAATGATCGGAAAAACAAGAAGTATGCTGCCTTTCATCATATGTACATCAGTGCTTTGTATGAAGACCTGAATGGGCAGTTGGAAAACTATGATGGGTATCGCGTTGAAATCGTCGATGGCTTGCAGGTGGAGGATGAAACCTATATTCCCGATCTATATGTTGAACGTGATCCGGGTGAAGGGCGTTCTCCAGAGGAACGAGAAATTATTCCCTCGATTCTGCCAGGGCGAGAGCCGAATTATATTGAACGCAATCCAGGGGCAGAGGAATATCCTGATAGAGATCGTGATGGGGAAAACCCCGATGAGAATATGAGAGAGCCTTATTCCCCTAATCAGGAATGTTACTACCCTGCAATCAGGGTAGTCGATGAACGTGACCCGGAACAACCCAAAGTTGTTGCGTGGTTTGAGCTTTTGTCTCCCGCCAATAAAGTCGGTAAAGGTTTACAGGAATATCAGGTAAAACGTGACGATGTGGTTGGCGCAATTTTGGAAAGCAACGAAGGCAGTGAATATAAAGGGATGAGCTTTATCGAACTTGATCCAGTACATCATAAACCCTGCGTAATACCCGGTGTCCCTGTCTATCAACCACACAAAAATATCGTTGAAGAAGGGGCAAAACCCTATTACATTGCGGTCTCGAATGAAAATAATCAGGGAACGAACGTTCAATTGTTTGGTATACTGGACAAAATACCAGAGGTAAAGGTTGAATTGGAAGAGGGGCCAATCCGGTTCGATTTTCAGGATTCCTACAACCAGGTGTATAGTCGGATGGGAGGAGTGGATTATTCCAAACCAATCCTGTCGCCCAACCGCTATACGCATGAGGATCAGGCACGTGTTCTGGCGCAGCAACGGGCTATTCTGGCTGATCCAACCCAAACCTTGCCACCGTCTGTTACGAGAAACGATCTTAATGCCGCTTATCAGGATATTTCTGATAATCCACGATTGTTGGGCGGTGGACGTTCGCCTACGAGAGACATAGATGATCTATGAACATTTTTCAGATGTTGAGCGAGGCCAAAACAGAAATCGGGTTTTTCTCGATCATATGTAAATTGACCGAGGGTGTACTGTCGGGTGTGCGTGGCAGGATAGTTACTATAAGCGACAAACAGCACGGAAATGGTCTGCAAGTCCTTTTGAAACAATCTCTGGTAGAAAATCTGCCAGATGGTCGGAAGCTGGGTTATTCCAAAATGACTCACACTTTCTCCATCTACGGAGATCATACCTTAATCTGGCAGATCACCGATGGCCCCAGGCTGGAGGGATTAGCGAATATCCAGGCCGGGTTGCAACATCTGTCCTCCGTTCCCGACAGTACGCTCCTGACCCAGGAAACCTTGCCGCCGCCTCTCCATATTCCTTTTTATCGTTCTCTGGGTTACGAAAGCGAAGAAGCATTTGAGGCTGCCCGTAGAGAGAAAAAAAGAAAAAAAGCTGCGGCAGCCAAAGACCCAAAAAGCGATTAACCCTTACCAAAGTACCATCACCGCGCTCCTGCCATCGCTTGAACTTCGTGATTCCCCGAAGGATAATGTGAATTGATCGGCACACAAAAAGATGGATGTGTGTGTTCGATTATGATTTCTTGAGAGGAGAACATGCTTATTTATCTGGTGGAAGATGATCCCGCCTCGCGGGACGCTCTGACGCGGATGCTCCGACTCGAACGCCATGAGATTGTTGCCTTTTCCAACGCCGTCGAAGCCCTCAACTATCTCTATAGCCATCCTTCCCCCGATGTAGCTCTCATTGATTATCAACTTCCCGGCGGCCCCAACGGGGCAAACCTTGCACAGCACATTCGATTGAAATTCCCCAATACCGCTGTGATCATGATTTCCGCTTATGCCGGAACCAAAGAAGTGATCACTGCCTTTCGGCAGGGCGCAGATGATTTTCTGCTTCGTCCTATCGAACCGCAGGAACTGCTGCATCGTATCGGCGAGGCAATCCTGCGGCGTCGCCCGTTGTACTCTGTTGCTGAATCCTGTCGTCAGGTCGGGCAACTCCGGCTGGATTTGGAAGGTCGCAAGGCTTTCTGGTATGACGCCGAACTGAAACTTACGCCAACGGAATTATCCTTACTCACGCAGCTTACCGCGCGCCCCGGTGCAGTCATCAATTATGCGGAATTATATTCAGTGACTACGGGCGAACATATTTCGCCGGGCGAAGCGCGCGCCAAACTTAAATCTCACGTCTCCAATCTGAAGCAAAAATTGCAGCAGGCACACCCCCACATCGGAACCCCGATCAAGACCAATCGCGGCTTTGGATTTCGCTGGCATGTCGGCGGCGAAAGCGTCCCCGACGAACTGGAAAATTAGGGCGCAGTTTCTCTGAGGGAGTGGAACTCATGCAGGTTTTATACGTAGAAGATGATGCAACGGCGGCGCGCAATGTCGGACGGTTGATTCGGCGGGTCGGCGGTACAATGGTGGTTGCCGAAACAGGCGCACAGGCAATGACCCTTCTGGAAGTTCCCTGGCGACTTATTTTATGTGACTTCATGTTGCCCGATCAGGATGGGGTAGAGATTATCCAGCAGATACGTTCCCAGCGCCCGGATGTGCCGATTATTATGCTGACGGGTTGCGGGATGGATGGCGAAGAAGAAGCCTGCCGCAGTGCTGGCTGTGACGATTATCTGATCAAACCTATCGAGCCGGACGAACTGGAACTGCTGTTGCGAAAATATCTGACATAGACAGAGTGTAAAGAATATCGGAGCGCCTGTGTGAAAATTCTCTACATCGAAGACGCCGAAATTTACCGTAGGATCGTCCGTCGCGTCATAACGCGCGTTGGCTACGAGATGATCACTGCTGAAAATGGCACACAGGGCTATCCGCTGGCAAAACAGGCCATCGACCTGATCCTGCTGGATGTGAATCTGCCGGATGGCAACGGGCTGGAACTGGTGCGGCGGCTGCGCGCGGAAAACGTTCTTACGCCGATTGTAGCGATCACAGGCGATTTGCTCAACGTCAATCAGGATATAGCGTTGCAGGCAGGCTGTAACGGCTTCATCGCCAAGCCATTCGAGAGTGAAGAATTGTTACAGGTGTTACAGGCTCACACCCGCTGAGAAATGCCGAACTCCGCTGTTTCTGGCGATAGCGCAACCAGCGGAATCGTGAAATAAAACGTCGTCCCAACCCCTGGCTGGCTTTCCAGCCAGATTACCCCGCCGTGCAAATGTATGATCTGTTCGGAGATATGCAGTCCTAGTCCATTCCCGCCATAGTCCCGGAAGGTTTGATCCGACGCCTGTGCATAGGCCTGGAATAAGCGTGATTGCTCCTCACGAGTCATGCCTTTCCCCGTATCCGCCACCGAAAAACACAGGAATGTTTCCCGGACACAGGCATCCAGTGTGATTGCACCGCTGACGGTAAACTTCGCCGCGTTGCCGATTAGGTTGCTCAGGATTTGCTTGATTCGCGTCTGGTCGGCGCGTATCGGTGGCAAACCGGGTTTATAGCACCTGCGGAGTTCCACGCCGTTTCGGACTACGCCCGCCGAAGCGTGGAACACCTCATCCAGAATCGGCACCGGATCAATGTCCTGAAATGACATTTTCATCCGTCCGCTTTCGATCTGTCCCCAGTTTACAATATCCGTGAGCAATGCCTTGAGGTGTCGTCCAGTTTGCAGAATGGTCTGCATATCCTGCTCATAAGGTTTCGGGAGTGGTTGATTCTCATATTCGATTGGGTCATGCAATATCCCGTCGGCAAGGCCGATCACGTTGCCGACGCCGTTGCGCAGTTCGTGGCTCACGTAACTGATAAATTTCATTTTGGCAATATTTGCGCGCTGTGTTTCCTGAAACAACTGGGCATTGGAGATCGCCAGTGCGATCTGTTGCGCGAGGATTTGCAGAACTTCGGCTTCGTCAGCTTCCGAACGCTGGTTGCGGCTGTGGCAGATTTTCATCAACCCGCTGAGAGGTTTTTCCACATCCGGCGGCGTGATTGCCATCGCAATCTCTATCGCAGGGTTGACACACGGGGAATGCAGAATGGTGGCCGCATTGGCATAGGTGG
>CAYSOC010000217.1:8812-9327 GCA_964432445.1 uncultured Anaerolineaceae bacterium | reverse complement strand
TACCGACTCAATCGACTGTACTGATTCAGGCCAGCCCAACGGTTCAACGGTTTCTGGTGCAGCGAACAAATTCTCAAGGTTTGCGGCGGGCTGTTCCGGTTGTTTGGGTGCTGGTACGCTCGGCGTCGGCTGGGGAGCATCAAATTTGATAGTAACAGGTTGTTCTGGTTTGGCAGCAGGCTTGGCAGCTTCCGGTTCGGCTTTCTTGCCCGTATCGTAGCCGGGAGTGTAACCGGGGCCAGTGACTTGCGCATCTTCTGGCGGTAATGGCACATCCAGATCAGCCGAAGTCGTTAGCTCGTCAACATTCGCGCCTTGCCGCTTGGCAAGCGATTCCAGCCACGCCATCGGGTCCATCCCGCCGAAAGGATCGTCGGCGCTGGCGGTGCTGGCAACAGGCGCAACAGGTGCTGCCGCGATTGGTTCGGGTTGCGGCTCCACCTTCGGAGGTTCGGCTTTTGGCGGTTGGGGGGCTGCTGCCTGAACAGGCTTGGCAGGTTCTGGTTCGGCTTTCT
>CAYSOC010000217.1:0-8712 GCA_964432445.1 uncultured Anaerolineaceae bacterium | reverse complement strand
TGCCCGTATCGTAGCCGGGGGTGTAACCGGGGCCAGTCACCTGTGCATCTTCTGGCGGCAATGGTACATCCAGATCAGCCGAAGTCGTCAATTCATCGACATTCGCGCCTTGCCGCTTGGCAAGCGATTCCAGCCACGCCATCGGGTCCATGCCGCCAAAGGGGTCATCGGCACTGGCGGTGCTGGCGACAGGCGCTGCTGCAATTGGTTCCGGTTTTGCTTCTACCTTCGGTGGTTCGGCTTTAACTGGTGCAGCGCTCATAAATGGATTGGCGGAAGCTACCGCAGGTTCAACTTTTGGCGGTTCGGCTTTCGGCGGCTCTGCCTTAACTGGTGTGGCACTCATAAATGGATTGGCAGCGGGTTTGGCAGGCTCTGGTTCGGCTTTCTTGCCCGTATCGTAGCCGGGGGTGTAACCGGGGCCAGTCACCTGTGCATCTTCTGGTGGCAATGGCACATCCAGATCGGCAGAGGTCGTTAACTCGTCAGCATTCGCGCCTTGCCGTTTGGCGAGCGATTCCAGCCACGCCATCGGGTCCATCCCGCCGAAAGGATCGTCAGCGCTGGCAACGGGTGCGACGGGTGCTGCCGCAATCGGTTCCGGTTTCGGCTCTACTTTTGGTGGTTCAGCCTTCGCAGGTTTACTGCTGCCCGTATCATACGGCGTATAGCCGGGGCTGGTATCCTGCGCACCTTCAGGGGGTAGCGGGACATCCAGATCGGCAGCCGTCGTCAACTCGTCAAGGTTTGCGCCCTGCCGTTTGGCGAGCGATTCCAGCCATGCCATAGGGTCCATGCCGCCGAAAGGATCGTCGGTTCCGGGTGAGTTGTCGGGTGGTGGCACTTCAGGTTTCCCCTCGCAATATCATGCTAATTTTTCCGCTTCCGCAACCAGGCAGGCGTTCGATCAAACTGAAAACGCGAACTACTGGTATTGTCAACCAATTCATTCTCTTTGGCAAGCCCGCCCGAATTCAGTTCGCGTAACAATGCGTTGATGTCGATTTCAGCGGCGGCTTGCTCGTCGCTGGTTTCAGTTGTACCGAAATCAAACTCTGCCTGCGGTTCCAGTTCGTTACCTTCGAACGAAGTTCCTTCGACAGGTGTAATGCCTTGCAACCATCCCGGACTGTCTCCGGTAGCAACCGCTTCTGGTTCAGCCGTTCCGAAATCCAGCGATTCCAGCGGCGTCACTGCATCCGCTTCGATCTCCATGCCGCTTAACCAGTTCGGGGTGTCTCCGGTGGCGACAGGTTGCTGGCGTGTCTCTTCGTCTGACGTTTCGGAAATAATATTTTGCAGCCAATCGCCGGATAGTTCTTCTGCTGGCTGTTCGGGAGTTGTTGAGACAGGCGCATACAAATCTGCTGGCTGGTCATTACCCATACTTGCCAACCAATCTGGTGTGAGATCGGCTGTTCCGGCAGGTTCATCCACCGGGGTCGCAACAGCATCAGGCTCAAATTCGCTGGGCGGGATGGGTTCGCCACCAACTGCATTCATCCAATCTGGCATACGATTTGGATCAAGCACGCCTGTTTCCCGGTTTCCGGCTGGTATTTCGCCTCGCTTGATGCGTCCAAGCATATCGGTCATGCCCGTTTTCTTCGTTGGTGCTGGTTCTTCCGATTCAATCGTCGGCATATCCCGCATCCATTCCGGTGTTGTATCCTGTGGCTCCGGCTCCGATTGTTCGGCAGGGGCAATGGAAGTTCCCAGAGAACTGAGCCATTCCTCGTTGGATGATGGGGGCGGATTGCCCCAATCAATGTCGTTATTCCGCACAACATCGCTGGGCGGCTGTTCAATGATCGCTTCCTGCAAAATAAGCGGTTCGCGGGGTGGGGGCGCACTTGCCGCCAACTGATCCAGCCAGCTTTCGGTGCTGCTCTGAACCGGAAGATCAGGAATGGTATTGCTTTCCGGCTCGAATGAAGCCAGCCAATCCTCTTCGATCTGTGGTTCGGCGGCAGGTTCCGCTTCTGGCGGTGTGATAACTGCGTCCTGAAGCAAATTGCTCAGATCAAGTTCGCTCTTTTCCGGTTCGCTGTCGATCTCGAAATTACGCAACCAGTCATCATCAAGCGTATCAGATGCTCCCACATTTGTGATTTCCGGCATTGCTTCCGGCATTGGTGGCGGGGCTTGCATATCTGTCGGTTCGGCGGCGAGATCGTTCATCCATTCGTCCAGATTGAGCGTATCCAGATCGGTTTCCGCTTGTGGCTGCGCCTGCGGTTTGGATTCCAACGGGGTTCCTTCCTCGCTCATCCAATCCAGCAATTCATCGGTAGTCATTGGTGCTTCCGGTTGCACTTCTTCCGGCTCTATGGAACGCAAACTGCTCAACCAATCGTCGTCACGCCCGAAAACTTCGCTAATCGGCTTCGACTTCGGCAGTTCGGCCTCCTGATCGGGCAGTGTGTCTTGCGATGAAAGGGGATCAGTCATCCAGTCGAGCGGATCAGATGCCGGCTCTTTGGGCAAATCGCTGGCAATTGGCGCGTCGCCTTCATTGGTCCACGCGGGCATATCTGCTTCCGTAACCAATGGTTCGGGACTAGAAGTCAATTGGGCTGTACCCGGCAGGTTGAACATCAGATCATCTTCGGAAAGATTACCAAATTCATCTATCTCAAGTTTCGGCATCGCAGCCATCCAGTCGCCGTTTTCCTCTGCCAGAGTTTCGGCGGGCGTGTTGCGCATTTCGTTCAACCAGTCGTCCGCAGCAGGTTGTTCAACCGGAGCAGCAGGATCGGACATTGTAGACAGCCAATCGGCGCTTTCTCCCGCGACGGGTTCAGCGTTCGATTCAACAGGCGATTCGCGCATGGCGGAGAGCCAGTCGGTATTTCCGGCGGATTCAACAGGTTGTACAGGATCAGCGGGGATGACGGTATTCTCCAGCGGTGTACGGAATTGTCCCATATCCAAATCTGGCATACCGGAAAGCCAATCCGAACTCTCCTCTGCTACAGGTTCAGACCCGGCTGGAACGTCTTTCATCGCACTCAGCCAATCATCAGCAGGCTGTCCCAGCAGGTTGTCCACAGGCTGCGGTTGCACAGGTTCAACCGGAATAGCCGTATTCTCCAGCGGCGTGCGGAACTGTCCCATATCCAGGTCTGGCATACCGGAAAGCCAATCCGCATTTTCTTCCGCTACCGGTGCATCCGAACCCGGTGGCAGGTCATTCAACCAATCTTCGGTGATTGGATGTTCCTCATCACTGACCATCAGATCGCCAAATTCCGGCGGTGCAAATTCGCTCATATCCGGCAGAGAAGCCATCGGCGTCTCTACTTTAGGAATCTCATTCAACCAATCGGGAAGGTTCTCGGCGGGTTGTGCAGGCAAATCCTCGACGGGCATGGGAACTTCGGCAACCGGGCTGCTCTCTGCTGTCAGCCAGTCCGGGAGTGATTCAGCAGGCGCAACTTCTGCGGCAGGAATATCCCCAAATGAAGGGGATTCATTCAACCAATCAGGAATCGCAGGTTCTGCATTTTGTACTGCATCAGGCGGCGTCATCCAGTCGGTGGCGGGTTCTTGTGCCACAGGAAGATCGGCTGTGAATGACGGGAAATCCTGTGGAGCCTCATTCAGCCAGTCCGGGACTCCCGGATCACCAGGCGTGCTGGCTGGTGCGCTATCGTTTAACCAGTCAGGGATATCCGGGGCTGGTGCAGCCTGACCCCCGCCAAATTCATTCATTAAATCTGTAAAACCGCCGTCCTGCGTATCCGCAGATGGACTACCACCAAATTCATTTAATAAATCTGTAAAACCTGTATGTTGTTTTTGTGCTGGTGCAGGCGGTTGTTGCCCGGACGGGCCGAACTCATTCAGCAGATCAGTGAACCCGGTAGGCTGATGTGGAGAGGGTGAGGCCGTTGGATCGGTTTCGACATCTTCCAGCCACGACGGAATCCCGGATTGGGATTGCTGTGCAGGTGGTGTTGTCTGGACATCGGCAAACCAGTCTGGCAAATCGTCGGATGTTTTGCTTTGTGCGGCCTGTGCGAACGGCGAACCAGACGAGAACCAGTCAGTTTTCGGAACTGGAACATCTGTCGGCGCAGTGAAATTCGTCGCCCAATCGCCAGCGCGTCCACCGCCCAGATTAAAGGGATCGTTATCAGTGGCACTGGGTTGAGGCGTATCGAAGAAATCGCCCATGCCTTGTACCCAATCGGGCGCATTGGCAAGCAGGGTCGCGCTGCTCCGGGCATTCCAATCCAGACGCTGAATCGTGATCGCTTCTTTGGCTTCTTCATCACCCGGCTTGACCAACTCCAGCGCCACAAATGGATCGAGTTCTGCAAGACGCTGGATAAATTCCTGCGCATCGGAGGGGCGGTTATTTTCCAGCCAGAGTTTCGCCATAATACGGTTGGCGTCCATCGAATAGGGGAAATTTTGCAGAACCCGCAACGCAGTTTCGCCCGCTTCAACGGGGCGGTGATTGTCCCACTGTGCTTCAGAGAGCAGGATCAGCAAATCCGGGCGATCCGGCGATTCGCGCAGGGCAAGGTTCAATTCGGCGGCAGCCTGATCGTAAAGCTGGCTTTTATAGTAGAGTCGCGCCAAAGCGCCGCGTGTCAGGTTGATCGTCTCCGGGGGCGCACCATCGCGCTGATCGTACAGGCGCTTGAGTTCGTCCTGTAGTGCCGGGTTGTTGGGGTCTTGCTCATAGGCGCGTTCCAGATGCCAGATGGCGCGTGAAATCCCCTCTAGCCCCTGTTCCTGAAAAATCTCGCTCATGGAGACATGCGCAGCAAAATCGTTGGGCGAAGCGCTCAGGACGCGCTCGAAAATATCGCGCGCTTCGTCATAGCGCGACTTGCCCGCCAGCGCCGTCCCGTAGAGCCGATAGACAGCCAGATTTTTCGGAAACTTGGTCAGGATATATTTACAATGTCCAATGACCTCTTCTAGTGCTTCCTGATCAATGAGATGTGCAATGTCATCAAGATATGCACGCAGGGCTACATTCGCCATAATCGCTCAACCCCCGGAATTACCCCGATTATCCCTCACTCGTACCATTCCTGCAACAAGAAGTCGGTACTGTTGTACGTCAAAACCATCATGGCTACGGGATAGCTGTAACGGAGATCGGTTTGTTATGTCAATGAGTCGAATAACAAACCCGGTTCAGGATGTTTTAGCGTCTTCAGATTGTCCATGATCACAAATATATCTCACTCATGATTTTTCTATCTGAAATCCGCTAATCTTTTCAAAGAAAACAAGTCCGTATATAGCGCCGCAAACGTATATCCGGTATAGTAGAAGTCAGATTCACACCAATAAAATCCAACCCATATGGGAGAGGCAGAAATGGCGCGTGGAAAACTCCTTGTAGTAGAAGACGATCCCGATATTTCCGCCATGTTGAAGATATACTTCACGGGCCAGGGCTACGATGTTTCGACAGCAATGCGTGGTAACGATGCGATTGACCTGACGCGCAAGAATATGCCGCAGTTGATCGTACTGGACATTATGCTGCCGGATATTGATGGCTATACCGTCTGCCGCGAATTGCGCTCTACCACGCGCACCAGCCATATCCCGATCATCTTCCTGACCCAGAAAGATGAGCGTAGCGACAAAATTACCGGGCTGGAACTTGGGGCGGATGACTATATCACCAAACCTTTCGATATTGATGAACTGCGCCTTCGGGTACGCAACTCGATTGAGCGCCTGGATCGTGAAAAGGCGATGCACCCCCGTTCGGGTCTGCCTTCGAGCAAGATGATCGAAGAGCAATTGCGCGAGTTGATGCGCAAGCGTGAGACATGGACGTATATTGATCTGAAGATCAACGACTTCGAGCCATTTCAGGAACTCTACGGGTTCGTCGCTGGCTCGGAAGTCCTGCGTTTCATGGCGCTTCTGATGGGTGAAGTTATCGACGAACTGGGGACGAAGGACGACTTCGCCGGACACGCCGCCGATGACAACTTCATTGTGATCAGTTGGTCGACGCGCGGCGATCAGATCAAGGATGCAATCGTCAATCGCTTTGCAGAAAAGGTGAAGGGACACTATTCCTTCATAGACCGCGAACGGGGCCATATTGTCATGGAAAGCGGCGAAATGCGCCCGCTCATGACTGTTTCGGCTGGTACAGTCAGCAATGCCCGTCAGCAGTTCGCGGATATTCGTGAAATCACTGAACTGGCGGCAGAAGCGCGGCGGCGTCCGGCTGGCTCGAACATCGAACCAATTGAAACCAGTTGGTAGACGCAAATATAGAAGCACCAAGATAAAGGCGACCTGGTTATGGGATCGATCCTGCTTTTACTCAGTTTAGGAATATCGCTGTTTATTGCCGTTCCGGTGGTCGCATCGTTGATCCGGGAACGCCAGCGCGTGCGTGAACGTCTCCCGGATTCGATGGTTCCGGTCAACCTGACCGACAACAACAACGGGGTGATCGTTTCTGAAGGGCGCGGGCATCTGGTTTTCATCAACGAAAAAGCGCGTGCCTGGTTTGGGATGAACGGCAATGACCCGAATCTGGAAACGCTGGCCGAGCTTGTGCAGCCCCCGGAAAGTTTTATCGAACTTTTCGGACGCGAAGGGCGTGCCTCGTTCCGGCTGGGTAAACGGCGGATCGAAGCCACCAGTCACCATATCCCCCGCGAAGTGACGCCTCAACTGGTCGTGGTCATGCGTGAACTTGTTGGTCCTGGAATGACCAAAGGCGAACGTGACCCCGCTGTGATCATGAACGTTGTCAGCGAGATTACACAGGCGATCAGTAGCAGCCTCCGTCTGGATGAAACGCTGAATGCAATCCTCAACAGCATCGCGGACGTGATCCCTTACGACACGGGCGAAATCACTCTCTGGGAAGAAGATTTGCAGATTTTGCGCCCGCTGGGACGTGGTGGTGCATTGGCGCATCCCTATTATGAACGTTTTGAAGCTACCGATGGTGTTTATCATCTGGATGATAGCTTCTCTGGCTGGTTGGCGCGTTACCGTCAACCGCTTCTGGTTGCCGATGTTAGCGCACGCCCGGACGTGCATCCAAAGATTGCTGATTATCCCTTCCTGAGTTTTATTGGCATCCCGCTCTCGATTGGCGAACGCTTCATCGGGACGCTGGAAATGGCGTCGCTCAAGCGCGCAGCCTTTGACCATGAAGATTTGGCGCTGTTGCAAGCTGTCGCAGGGCAAGCGGCCATTGCCATTGAAAATGCGCGGCTCTATCAGACACAGGCGGAACGTGTTGCCGAATTGAGTGGTTTGCAGGAAATCGCCGCCGCGATGGGCAGTTTCAGCGATCCGCGCCAGATGTTCGCGCAACTGGTGAGCCGTGTCAGCGGATTGATGAATTCCGATATGGTGGGCATCATGCTGCTGGATCAGGCCACCCAAACCCTGATCGGGCAAATCCCGTTTCAGGGCGTCCCGGATTCGGTAGCAGCGCTGTTCCGTATTCCGCTCGCAGTGGATACGCGCATCGGAACAATCTGGCAGCGTGAGTGGTGGTATACCAACGACGCCCGGCGCGATGATACGCTGGCAATGATTGGCCTGCAAAAGTTGCTTGAACCGATGGGTATCACCCGCCTGCTGCTCATGCCAATGGATGTTGGTGAGCGTCGGATCGGCCTGATTATGGTCGCCAATAAGCGCGATGGTACAGGCTATACCGAAGATGATATGCGCTTGATGGCGGTCTTTGCTTCCCAAACCGCTATCGTGGTCGAAAATGCCCGGTTGTATAACGAACAAAACCGACTCTCCGGGGAAGAAGCACGCGGCCTTGAACCCCTCCGCAAGGCGGTAGAACTGCTGGATGACGCACGCGCATTGGACGCGCAGATTACCGAGCGGGTTGCCCGGTTGCTCAATGTCCAGATGGCTGGCTTGTTGCTCTTCAATAACGATGAAAACAAGCTGTTGGCGCAAGACGGATTCGTTGGGCTTGATCCGACGATTATCCCATACTATGAAATTGATGTTCCACTAAACAGCCGCATTCGCCAGTTTTACACGAATGAAAAGGTTTGGGTTGTCAACGAGGTAGATACTGACCGCACCGCGAAGGAAAGCGGAATCGACACCCTCGCACGCATGACCGATATTCGCCACACCATGATTGCTCCGTTGCGTTCGGATGATCGGCAGTTTGGCATTCTTCAGCTTTCCAACAAGCTAAATGGTCAGCGCTTCAATGACGCGGATGTTCAGCAGGTTAGCGAGTTAGCCGAACAGATTTCTGATCTGATAGCATCTGCCCGCGAATATCGTTATACCCGCCGCCGCGCACAGGAAGCCGATGGTCTCCGCCAGATTGCCGAAATTGGCGGGTCGGGACAACCGATTGACCAAATCATTATCAAAATAGTCGAAGTGATGGCGCAACTTCTGAATAGTTCGATAGCTGCCATCGCGCTTCTGGACGAAGGAATCGGCAAGCTGGTCTTGCGGCCCGAACATACCTACGGGATGTCCGACCTCACCGAACCATTCATCATCGACATTTACGATCCGTCGATGCAGGGCAGCGTTGCCATCAGCAAGCGCTCATTCCTGAGCAACGACATCCCCGGAGACAGCCGGGTTCTGCCCATTTATCGCGCGTTCTGTGAACGGTTTGGAATCATCAATTCGATTCAAGTGCCGTTGATTATCGGCGAAAAAAGCATCGGTGAACTGAGCATCTGCAACCGTCACGAGGACTAT
>CAYSOC010000216.1:0-9344 GCA_964432445.1 uncultured Anaerolineaceae bacterium | reverse complement strand
GGTTGAAACGGGAAATGGTTATCCCGGTTTGCCCATATAAATCGGCTTGAAGCTGGCGGCGTCTGGCAGGGCGCGACGGGCATCCTGTTCGCCCGCAGTGAGGGTTGCCTTCGGGTTACGGGCAAGCGCACGCACGGCCTGATACGCATCCTTCGTCTGTACATAGGCGGGTTCGCGCCAGTTTGACGGAAGCGCCAATACGCTAGCGGCAGCACGCACCTTGCGCCCCGCGTCGGAATTCCAGTCAATGCCGCCTTTCAGGAATGCCTGCGCCTCATTTTTAGAAGCATCCCCGCCAAGACGATTGAATATCCCGCCAGACATGCGCTCCATCAGTTTTTCGGCTTGTTTCGGATTGACTTTCTCCGCTAGCTTTTCTACATCTGGCGGGAGATTGGAAGATTGTTCTGCCAGCGGTACAGGCAAACTACCCGCCAGCGCCCGCGAAAATTCTTCTACTGTTGTTTCTGCTTTGAGGAACGGCACAAACGCTTCCGGTGTGGCGTGCGCTCTCGCCTCATGGATGACCTGCCAACCGCCTTCCGTTGCTGTGAGCCAGCCAAACAATACAGGTTGCGTTTCGCTCAGGGAAAATAAAATCTCTTCGGGGAAAGCACCTTCGCTGACAATGCGTACCACTTTGCTATTCGAGGGAAGGACAAATCCTTTGGAGAATACTTTCAGGCTGAAAGGTGTACCCAGGCCACCCGGAAAGGGGTCATAGGGCGTCCAACCGAGATTCTGATAGATACCGCGTAAGGTCTGCGCGACCTCATCGAATTGATCAGAGAGAAGAAACAAACTGTACCAGGGGTTGCTCATGATAGTTTGGCTTTCGATAGACGACAACACTATCCAGATTAACAAAGCCCTGTTTTTTGTAAAGCCCGATTCGGAAATCGGAAACTGTGAAGATGAGAGTACAATTTCGCGCTCTGGCCTGCGCGATTGCCGCCTGAATCAGCGCCGCACCTATCCCCTTCTGGCGGTGTGACTCGGAAACATAAAGGCCGTGAAGCTGCGCCACTGGCGGCTGAATAGTGAGCATAATTGCACCAACCAACCGGTCTTCATCTGCAGCCAACAGGTAGGATTCGTGTCCAGCGCGACTTGCCTTCAGGCTATGTTCGATCTCGTCGTGGGTCGGCGTAATCTGGTGCAGACGCAGCCAGAATTCAATGGCAGCGGGATGTTTCGCTTCCAGAATGGGAGTTTGATCATGCAAATCTGTGGAGAATGTAGGCGTTTCCTGATCGCAGTCCGGGATAGCGCCCCATGTGAGCAACGGATATTCCGCAACACGATCCAACCCCGCCTCTTCCAACTGGCGAAACCACTGCGGCGCAAGCAACCCGGCAATCGTCGTTAGCTGTGGAATCTGCTCCAGTGCGACTAGGACATCGCGCGTCGGGATCAATGCGACCCCTTTGCGCGGCGTAACGTAAGGAGGCCACAGGCTGCTATCGGGCAATCGGTAGAGTTCGACAAAGCCTGCCTGTTCGCGCACAGCCCCATGTGCAAGGCTGGCGGCGTTCAGGTGCGCCTGTAAAAGGCGCAAGGTATGCTGTTTGGCACGGTTGGAGAGCGTCATAATCATCCTTCCATTCACAAGTGTAATGGAAAGCGACATCTTTTACCGTACCAGTTTGGTGCAAACGCGGTTACAGTTTCGTATGAAATTACTTGAGGATTGCACGACGATAGATTTCGTCGGGGCGCTTCCACAGGTGCATGATGTCTTCTTCGGATAGATAACGCGGCCCGCCGAGCGCGAATGTCCCTTGCAATATACGCACCGCCTTGACCGTCATCTGTGTGATTTGTTCGACTTCGCGTGCGGACTGTCCGAGCGCAATCATGCCGTGATTCTGCATCATAATCACTTTGGGAGGCATCCCCTGATATTTATCCCGAAATTCCTGTATCCGCCAACGTACCTCACGCGCCAGTGGCAAACCCGGATCAGTGTAGGGTATCCAGACCGATTCCGGCCCACAAAGCACAACCTCATCCGGGAAGACGCGCCCTTTTATGGCACGTTCTGCATTGACCGAACATAGAACAGCGTTGACCGCTGTCGGGTGGGTATGCCCGACAAATTTTGCGCCACCAAGCGTGAGCATCAAAGCGTGTAGAACTACCTCGATTGAAGGGCGGCGTTTGTCCGCCGGATCGCTTTTGAGTGAATCCAGCGCCGCTGTCAGTTCTGCGTTCAGATCATCAAGGAGCGCCAGGGTAGCTTCGATCTGGCAGGGTACAAAACTCTCCAGCGTACAATCGCGCAGGCTGTAGCCGCTGGCTTTTACGTAGAACTCATCGGGCGCAGTTTGCGTACTGGTGTTGCCTTCGGCAAGGATGATGTAATCGTTTTCCGGCTTGCCCAGTTCGAGCGACATGGCAAGCAGTGCGTTCAGTTGATCGGTCATAAAGTCCAACGGCCTTTCCCGCCCCGGCGCTTAAGCGCCGGGCTAAACTCAAAAAGTGAGCGACTACCCAGGAGAGAACCAACTGCTTGATTGCCCCTGATAGTATCCTCGCACTTTTGATAGAAACTCACGTTTTCAACTCTATCTTTGAGTTTAGCCCGCTGCTTTAGCGGCGGGTCTTATCAAATAAGAAAAGGGTCGCCAATATGCAAGGCGACCCATCCAGTTAAAACGATGCGAGGCAAACCCTAATCGTGACGCGGCAGACGGTTCAGGTTTCCAGCCGTAATGGTGATGTATAGCAGCGAAGCCCACCCGGTCTGGCCGTTGCTCAGGCGAAGCTGTACCCATGCACGGTTGGACTTGCTCCACGCGATAATCTCGAAATTCTCGCCCTTGTTGACCGCGCCAACCTTCTCACCGCGTTTGCTTGGCTGGTCACGGAGGATGATATTTGCGGCGGCGTTGCCTGTCGCTGTTCCACTCAGGCCGGAAGTGTTTTCAGCAATCGGTGCAGCGCTTCCGGTAACCTGCAAACTGTTGGTTGCGCCGGGGAACAGATAGATCACGCGACGGGCAAGCCATCCCTTGCGACCATCTGCCAGAAGCACCTGGAACCATGTCCCCGTGTCATCGAAGCCAACCATCGTGAAGCGCTGTCCGAGGCGTGCCTGTCCAATCGGCGGGTTGTTGGTGCTGGGGTCGCCGCGAATATTCGCAAAGTCTACGATCACTTCGCAGATGGGCTTGCCAACAAATACGGTGGGGACGGCTGAACCAGAAAAGGTCGCTGTTACCAGGCCGTTGGAAGTCCCTGTCGGCGCAATCGCTCCAATCGGTGTCCAATCGAAAATCACACCCGCGTTGCCAGACTTTTCGTTGTATTCAACCCGCAAGGTGTGCTGCCCCTGACCGAGGTTTACATCCGAGGTTGTCTGACCAAAGCCACCGGGATAGCCGCCCCACTTGTCGATGATACTGATGTTGTCGATGAACAGACGGCTACCGTCATCCGAACCAAGCCGGAAGCGATATAGCCCTGCGCCGAAATCCATCGTCAGCGTCCAGCGGGCGCTGAAGTTATCGGCGTTGATAGCATTATCCGGTTTGCCCTGCGCCCAGTTAAAATTGATAGCCCCGTCGGTGCGGGTGATGACAGGATTGCCGGATAAATCGGTATTGTTCCAATATTGCCCTGTCCAGTTGGAGCCGGTTTCCGCCAATACGCGACTGGTCGGGAATACCGAAACTGCTACAAAAGCCAGCACAAGCGCCCCGGTGAGCGCAATCAGAAGCGCCCGCGTAAAGGTCTTGGTCATGGTCAAAGTTCCTTCCAAAACTCGTTATTCAATCACACATCCGCGCTAGTGTAGCAGGTTTGGCGGAAAGGCGGCAAGACTGGTCAGGCAAACGGCGGAAATGAATGCTCCAATCTCCTGCTCTGATAGCCCGGTACGTCGATCATCGGCGGGCGTTCCATATCGCCAATCGCGGCAATTTCCAGCGCGAAGCGTTCCGGCTCCTGAATGATCATTTTCATACTTCGGTTGGCTTTATCCAGCAGTTGGATGCCATAGCGTTTTTCCAGCCGGGAGATAAACACCTGCTGAATGGCAAACGACATTTTGCTGAGATCAGTCAACGCCTGATTGTAATGGACGCGCTCTTCCAGATCGACCTGAGCGATTGCATCCAATCCGAACCGTTCGTGCAGATCGATCAACAAGCCTGTCTCGACGCCATAGCCGCTGAAAAACGGAACGTTTTCGAGCGCGGCACGTCGTCCGGCATACTCTCCCGATAGCGGCTGGATAATCCCCGATAGCTCCGCGTAGAATAGATTCAGCAGGGGACGCGCAACCAGTTCGGTGACACGCCCGCCGCCAATCGGGTGTACTTTGCCATCCACCTGAATCGGGCGTTGATAGAACCCCTTGGTATATTGGATGTTAGGTCGGCGCAGCAACGGACCGATCAACCCATAAACGAAGCGCGGATGAATATTCGTAATATCGGTATCCACCCAACAAATCAGGTCGCCGCGTAGTACCTGCAAACTTTTCCAGAGCGCTTCGCCCTTGCCGCGAAATGATCCCATCTCCGGCAGAATATCCGGGTGTTTATAAACCGGGACGCCCAGCGATTCGGCAATGGGGACGGTGTTATCTGTCGAGTTGCTATCGATCAGCACAATTTCATCGACCAGCGGGCAATCGATCATGAGTGCCTGCCGGAGCGTGGTGATCACATTGCCGATAGTCTCTTCCTCGTTGAGCGCAGGCAGACCAACGCTAATCGTCACGCCCTGTTTTTCCTTCAAGGCCATCAGCGACGCAAGGTCAGAAAATTCGCTGCTATGGAAGGTGTTTTCCGCGAACCAGCGATCTACGCGCGTAGAAAGGCTGATCTCGCTGGCTATGCTGGGTACGGGGTAAAAGGCGGCATCCTGCGGAATATGCGCACGGATGAGCGCCAGCGGAACCTTTGCTCCCTCATATACCTTCTGAATGATCGGGTTAGAGCCGCTTGCCGAAAATAGCGACTTATAGAACGTCGCGCCCATGATGATCGCGTTGTGCTGGCGCGATTCGCGTACGATGCCATCGGCAACATTCCCGGTAATGTTCACAATCCGCGAGATTTTCGGCTCCAAATCCATCAGATAATGCAGATTGGGGACGTAACGCGGTGATTCTGTCGCATGGAACAGGCTGATGGTCGATTCGCCTGCCAGCGCCTTCGCTACGCGCAAGCCAAGCGTCATATTCGTGCCACCGCGCACCGATAGCAATGATGGAATATCCTGAACTCTGGGTAGCGCACTCAGTAGCACCACTTCGCAGGGCGCGCTCTGCAAAATCTCGTCGGTAGATAATCCGCCTGTTTTGGCGACAGGCCCCGCCCACTGCACCAACAATAGATCAATGTTGTATTTGGGCAGTTCTTCAAGCAGGCGGCGCATCGGTTGATAATCAACCGTGACGAGGGTTTCATCGTTGACCGAATCATCGACTTTGGCAATCCTGTCCAGTGCTTCGCGGAGTTGGCGGGCGGGTGTTGCCCCTTCGCTCAGAGATGTTTCCTCTGGCATCGTCACCAGTCCGCGTAGATAGATTTCGCGTGGCGCGGGACTAAGCAACGTTGCTAGCTGTACCCACGATTCGACTTGCTGATCGTCCGAAACGACGAGCATCACACGATAGTAAATTGATCCTGAATCCGTCATCACCCCTCCAGCAAAGGTACAAGCCGTTCGCGGATGAGCGCATCCCAGCGGTAATGTTGTCGAACGCGGACGCGCAATCTAAACGAAGCGTTCGCCAGCAACTGGCGTTCGATTTCAGATGCGATCTTTTCCGGTGTATCGTGGATGGGATCGAAGTAGAAAGCCTCTGTGCCGCCTGTCTCTCGCAGCGGCGGCAAATCTGAACAGAAGATCGGGATGCCTGTCAGCCCTGCTTCCAGAATCGGAATCCCGAAACCTTCCTGTAGGCTGGGGAACAGCAGTGCATCGGCAAATTGAAACAGGCTCGCCATTGTGTCATCATCGGGGATAAAAGGTTCCTGCGGTGTGCCGAGCGCGTATAGAAAGTGTACAGCATTTTCCAAATCCAGATCGGCACGCAGCGCCAGCAATTCTCCCAGATAGCCGGGGTTCGCCGGGTTGTGCGGCCCCGGTGGGCCAGTCACGATTAGGCGATAATCCTTTTGGGTCTGGTTGCGCAACGCCGCAAGAATGCGCAAACCAAGTTCGATGTTTTTGCGGCGGGTGATGCGCGCCGGAAGCAAAAACAAACCATCGCTTTTCATAAGGCCATAGCGCGCAATAATTTCCAGCATCACCGACGACCATTTCAAAAAGAGCGTCGGATCGATCCCGCCGGTGATGACATGAATCCTGTCCGCCGGGATGTGCATCAACTGCGCCAGTTCATCACGGCGCGGTGTCGAAATCGTGACGTATCGCGCCCCTTTCCAGGGTGTGCGGAGCAAATCCCAGGGTTCGCCTTCGTGCAGTTCCGGCTGATACTGCGGATTCGTCCATGCCAGATCATGACACCACGCAATCACGCGCGTGACGCCTTCATCCTGCAAGGTTTTCAATGCAGCCGTGAGCGCCAGACTTTTGTTAAAGGTGGGAATGTTATGAGCAATGCAAATCGGGCAATCGTTCAGCGCGGCGCGAAGCAGTTCAACCATGCGCCCCTTCAACTCGTGAAAGGCGAACGTTACCTGCCCGGCGTCAAGTTCCTTCTTGACCCCTAAAACTTCGGGATGAGTCGAGCCAAACAACGGCTCAATATGTGTTTCGATGTCTTCCGCGAACGGCGCACCATTCCCGCCGATAACACGCACCGCATAACCCAGACGTGCCAACCCGCGTGCATGATAGGCGATAGTGGATTCGACGCCGCCAACCGTCGGCGGCACAGCATAATGCAGGACGGCGATCCGTTTCATGGGCGTAATCCCTCCAGCCGCTAATTATTACCGAAAATAAACTTCCTGTACAACAAAAATTCCTAAATAATTTCAGAGTACATTTGCCGGGTCTTGCTTCCAGAATCGGAGCGCATCGCGCACCAGCGATTGTGTCCCGACCACCCACAGCGTACCTGTCGTACCAACCCTATCCAGCGCGGCATGAAATGCCTGCTCCACATTCGGCATATCCAGAACGTCTGGATTGTACTGGTGCGCCGCCTGCACCGGACGCTGATCAAAATGGAGATGCCCCGCGCTGACGTGCGTCACGATGACCGTATCTGCGAGGGGAGCAAGCTCTGCCAACAAGCCCTCTGCATCCTTATCGTGCGGGAGTGCTGTCACCAGTACCAGCGGTTTCGTAGCTCTATCCTGCACGCTCTCGCGGAAGAGATGCGCGCTCTCCCGGTTGATCGCGCCATCTACGATCACTTGTGGTTGTTCGGAAAGCAATTCGCAGCGCCCCGGCAAGCGTAACCGCTCAACAGTTGGGCGAATGCGGTTCTCGTCCAGTTCGCCAATCAATGCCGAGGCTGCACCACAGGCAACCGCCAGATTTAGGGCCTGATAGCGGGCAGGCGTTTGGAGCATAAACTCATAATGCTTTTTATCTAAAGTGATTTGAATCTGCCCATTATGTTGGGAATAATCAATTTCCTGCCCGATTTGAATGAATTTTCCGTGTTGCAAACCGGAGGCTTCGCGCAAAATATCCAGCACTTCTGCCGTTTGTGGCGCGGTGACGATTGTCCCGCCGGGTTTGAGGATGCCCGCCTTGTGCCATGCAATATCACGTACCGTTGGCCCCATCCGATCCAGATGTTCCGCCATGATCGGCGTGAAGGCGGCAACCTGATTTTCATAGATCGCAATATCATCGAATCGTCCACCGCGCCCGACTTCCAGCACCAGCGCAGTAGTACGCTGTTCCTCAAAATATCGTAATGCACATGCCAGAAACAGCCCGGTAGGGCTGAGATATTTCCCGGTTGCGAGGGTAGCATCAATCGCTGTGATATACGGTTCGAGATCGGTCATGATACGCGCAAAATCCGCTTCAGGGATAGCGCACCCATCCAGCCGGATACGTTCGCGCACCGTCAAAAAATGGGGACTGGTCATCAAGCCGACGCGATAGCCCATTCCCTGCAAGATTGCGGCACTGAATAGACTGGTTGAGCCTTTGCCCTTGCTCCCCGTCACCGTGATCGCCGGAGCGAAATTCGTCCGAATCCCGGCACGCTGAAAAAGTTCACGCATTCCCGTCAGGTCGCGCGTGAATTGATCGTAACCCTTGAGGTATTTACCTGTACGTTCATAGGATTGGAAGATCAGGGATTCGGCTTCATCGGGTGATAGGGTCATGCAGTGTCCAATTTTCAGGGGATTGAAACAAGTGGTTTAGAATCCGATAGCGTTTGTTTCCAGACCCGGCGCTAAAGCACCGGGCTAAACTCAAAGGTGTGGTAACAGCCTGAGAAGAAATCAACACCTGCCAATGCTGAGAACATCCGCACACACTCGATAGAAACTCGTGCGTCCAACCCTCTCTTTGAGTTTAGCCCTCGGCTCCAGCCGTGGGTCGCATAAACACTTTCAAATACGGCAGATTAGCGCGGGGTAAAAACGCCCAGCAGCGCCATTGTCACTGCCGCGCCGACCACCAGAAACAACAGGATTCCAATGGTGATCGCCGGACGACGTGCCAGCGCCCCGCCCACACTGTTCGGATTGTTGGCAGAAAGCGAAAAACTGAATTCCTGATTCGGCGCTTGTTTGGCCTTTGTAATCTGTTTGTTCAGGAACCAGAATAGAGCCGTGATGGTTGCACCCATCCCGACCAGATTGAAAATCACGAATCCTGCGAAGAGGAAGAACAGCGTTCCCTTGTCTGGCGTAATCGCCAACGCACTGGCCGCAGGGTTGGTTGTCTGTACACGCATTCCCGGCAGCACTGCATCGGAAGCGCGCGAGGCAAGTTGGGTAGTCAGAAAGCCTGATCCAATCAGGATCAGCACGATAACAATCAAAACAAGAGCGCGTCTCAAAACGAAATCTCCTGAAGCGTCCGCATTGGTTTTCGGTACAATTCTAGCGAACTCTGATAGGCAAATCCAGTGCAAAAACAGATACGACAACCTCTTTCGGGCGAAAAAATCGGGTTTGGGTGGGTGATTGTGCTGTTTGCCGCACTCATCGGGCGTGCAATTGTGTTGATCAGCGGCACAGTATCGTTCCATTCTGATGAAGCTGTTGTTGCGCTCATGGCGCGGCATATCAATCAGGGACAACCAATCCCGACCTTTTTCTATGGGCAGCATTACATGGGCAGCCTCGATCCGTTGATCGTCGCGGGTTTCTTCCGCATCTTTGGTGAAAATGTGGGTGCGATTCGGTTGGCACAATCCGCTTTATATCTGTTACTGGTTATCA
>CAYSOC010000215.1:7974-9512 GCA_964432445.1 uncultured Anaerolineaceae bacterium | reverse complement strand
GAAGCCAAGCCACCGCCACAGACTGCTTCCCCTCAACCTGCCGAAGCCAGCCCTGTCCAGCCAAAAGCCGAAGAAGTCCAGCCTGCCGCTGCACAGCAAGACGCAGATGAAGAATTAGATTATAGTAATTATGTACCGGGCAAGGGTTTTGTTACGCAAAAAGATTCTGCCCCCGAAGCCCAACAAACCGAACCCGCACAGGATACCCCTGTCGAGCAGGCAACTTCCAGTTCCACACCGGAATCTGGCGCTTTCCAGCCGACGGGACTCCAGCCAGCGATTCCGGTGGCACGCCTTGAACCGAGCAGCGCGGGCAGCGTGCGCTTCGAGAAAAAATCAAGCGATGCGCCAATTATTGCGAATACATCGGCAACTGCCGAAGCACCAATTACATCGGGAAGTATGCTGGATAAATACTCAAATGTAGAAGCTGAAGTGCAGGTTTTGCGGCGTAAATATCGCGTCGGCAACATGACCGCCGATGAATTGCGCGCCGCCCTGCGTAAACTGATGGTGCTGGATGACACTGGCAACTGGTGGATGATCGGCATGGAGTCGGATCGCTGGTATAAGTATGATGGGCGTAACTGGGTGCAAGCCGACCCGCCCGGTCATGCTTCCGCTGCGCCGACGATCACTTCGCAAGTTCCGGCAAGCAGCATGTTTTCCTCTCCGGGCGCATCCGTCGCGCAACCGCCGCCGCCCGGTAATGATCCGGTGCTGCCGCGCAATGTCCCGATCTATGACGACCAAGCAACCGTCGTCGGCAAGGCCGCGCCCTATCTTGATCCGACGCTCCGCAATCCCGCAATTCACGAAACGGCGACGCCAGCCGATGCGACATTGGCCTCTGCAACCCGTTCCGACCAATATGGCGGGATTCCTTCGCCCGCTCCATCTGCCGTTCCGCTGCAACCGGATTACGGCGCGACGAACGATCCACGCGCCAATCGTGGACAACTGGCGGGCGTGATGGTACGTCTGGCGGTATTGTCGTTTGTGCTTGTTCTCGGTTGTTCGTTGCTGATTGTGCTGGGCGCGATTGGTTACTACTATTCGGTCATTAACCAATACGCTACGGCGATTGACAACCTGCGGACAAATGTCCAGTCGCAAGCGCAAACGATTCGCATTCACGATGCCGCCGGGAATGTTATTGCCGAAGTCAGCGACAAGGATGCAGGCAATCGCACCATTGTCACGCTCGATAAAGTCTCGCCCTATGCTATTCATGCTGTTGTTTCGACGGAAGATCAGCGGTTCTACGATACGCCAGGCTTCGATATTATCGGTATCGTGCGCGCTGTCTTCCAGAATATCGGCGCAGGAGGAACGGTTTCCGGCGCAAGTTCAGTGACACAACAGTTGGCGCGCGCGCTCGTTTTTGATCCCAACGAAGTCGCCAGCACCAGCACCCAGCGCAAAATCATCGAAATTTTTGTTGCTTCGGAAATCAGCCGTCGCTATACCAAGACCGAAATTCTGGAAATGTATCTGAACCAGATTTCGTTTGGCAACCGCAGCAATGGCATCGAAGC
>CAYSOC010000215.1:0-7964 GCA_964432445.1 uncultured Anaerolineaceae bacterium | reverse complement strand
GGCAGCGCAAGGCTATTTCAACAAGCCCGCGAAGGATTTGAATATTTCCGAAGCGGCGTTGATTGCCGGGTTGATTCAGTCACCTTCGGCCTATAACCCGGTGGTGAACCGTGAGGCCGCTTTTGCGCGCATGACGGAAGTTTTCCGTCTGATGGTGCAAAATGGCTGTATCCAGATGCAGCACGCGCCGGAAAATACCAAACCGTTCTGCGTCACGCAAGCCACCGTAAACCAGAACGGTATCCAGACTGCGCTGGTCAAGACGCGCACCTATACCGCGCCTGTAAACACCTTCAAGTATCCGCACTTTACCAACTTCGTGCTGGCGCAGCTTGAACAGCAATATGGCGCGCAGAATCTGTACAAACTCGGCTACGACGTGTATACCACCCTTGACCCGAATTTGCAGACTGCGGCAGAAAACGCGGTCAAGCAACAGGTCGCAGCATTGCGCAACAACCGTGTCTATAACGGTGCGGTATTCGCCATCAACCCGACTTCCGGTGCGATTCTGGCGATGGTCGGTAGTGCCAACTATAACGATGCCAGCCCACAGGTTGCCGGACAATATAACGTCGTCATTGGCGCGCGGCAGCCCGGTAGTTCGATCAAGCCGATCATGTATGCCGGAACATTTGAACGTAACCCGCAGACGGGCAGGTATCTGACCCCCGCGACCATCCTCTGGGATGTTCAGACCGAATGGTCGAACTATCGTCCGGTGAACTACGATGGGCGCTATCGTGGCCCGGTGTCGCTCCGTACCGCGCTTGGCAGTTCTCTGAATATCCCCGCCGTGCGCGCGATGGATTTCCTTGGCGTTGATCGCTTCAAGGATGTGGCGCTTCGTCTGGGGTTGTCCTTCCCGCTGACCCAGCCGGAAAACGCCGGACTCACAACGGCACTCGGTGCAACCGAAGTACGTCTGTACGATATGGTGCGTGCCTACGGCGCATTTGCGAACGGTGGCAAGCGCCTTGACATGCTAACCGCGATTTCCAGAATTACGCATAAGGTCAACGGGCAGGATCAGGTCGTATTCGATATTGCACAGACACCGCCAACCTCGACCCAGGCGATTGAACCCGCTGTGGCCTATCTGGTGACGAACATCCTTGCCGATAACGATGCACGCACGCCGACCTTCGGGCGGAACAGCGTCCTGAATCTTGCCGATGGGCGTCCGGCAGCGGTCAAGACCGGAACGACCAACGACTTCAAGGATAACTGGACGATTGGCTATACCCCGGATATTGTGGTCGGGGCATGGGTCGGCAACTCCGATAGTACACCGATGTTCAACGTTAGCGGCATTCAGGGTGCAGCACCGATCTGGAATCAGGTGATGACAGCGGCAACACGCGGCAAGCCCGTCGCTCAATTCCCGATCCCGCAAGGGCTGGCGCAGGCGGCCATTTGTACCGATTACGGCGTGGCGCTGGATGACAGTATCGCGGGCGAATGCCCACAAAACAGCCGCCGTAATGAGATTTTCATCGCTGCGAACCCGCCTTCTGCCTCAACAGATATTATCCGTACCCTGCGTGTGGATACTTTCTCTGGTCTGGTCGCCAATGAAAATTGCCCGGATTTCACCATCATTCGCCGCTATCTGAACGGCGTGGATAACTACATCGCCAATTGGCTGAACAACACCAACGACGGGCGTACATGGGCGGCCAATCACAACCTGCCAACGCCGATCACGCTCCCGCCAACGGGTTCATGCGATCCGACCACACCTCGTCCGCGTGTCGGGTTTGAGCGCCTGACCGCTGGTCAGACCATCGCGGGACTCGTCCCGATCTATGGTCACGTCGATGTACCGAATTTCGCCACCTATCAGTTGCAGGTCGCACAGGCCGAACGTCCACAAATCACTGTGAATATCAGCGAAGTGACAGGCGTTCAGCGCCCGACTCCTGATAGCTTCCTCGGCAGTTGGGATACAACGCGCGTCTCCGATGGTAACTATATCCTGTACGTGAAGTTCGCGGATAGGAGCGGACATACAGCAGTGGCATCGCTGGCGCTCACAGTCAACAATACCAATCCACCGCCCGGAGCGTTCCAATCGGATGCGGGAATACGACCAACCAGCGCCATCGGGCCAACCAGCGCACCATTCATCCCGGCAACGGCAACGCCATTTGGTCCAGAGCCGACCCGTCCGCTGTTCCCGCCGTGATCGTAGCCAATGGTGGGCTGTGAGCATGTCTGAGAAACTGTGCGAGAAGTCCAATAAACCCCACCCTAAATCCCTCCCCGCCAGCGAGGAGGGACTTCCAAGCTCGTGCGTTAGCTCCCTTTCCCTGCCTGCGGGGAAAGGGCGGGGGATAGGGGGCAATGCTTCTCAATCAGTCTCTGAGTGAGTTTTTAGGGGCGACCAGCGTGTCGCCCTTATGTTATACGTATATCAATTATAGGAAGGATAAAGAATCAACAATTGTCGCTGACTTTTAAAGAAAACCTGAAAGTCTATACAAAGTCTATACATTTGACAGTTGGCAGTTGTACAATCTTGTACGATAATAGGCTGCATGTGCCTTTACCCGTGCAGGTGAGCAATTTTTCAAGATGACAGCAATTGATCTGGATACCGCCTACAGTGTCACCGAAGACGTGATCCGTGAATACTCCAGGAGCTTCTCTCTGGCAACGGGTTTTCTCCCGAAAAAGGAGCGACGCGCAATCCGTGCGCTCTATGGCTTCTGTCGCGCTACCGATAACCTCGTGGATGATCCCCAGGCCATCCAACTCACTGATCTGGCAACATGGCGCGCGCATGTCTATAACCCGCCGCTGGATCGGGAACACGCAGTCCTGGTTGCCTGGAAGGATGTGCGGGAACACTACAATGTTCCGACCCGCTACGGCGACGAACTGATCGAAGGCTGCGAGATGGATTTGATCCGTTCCCGCTATGAGACATTCGAGCAACTGGAGCGCTATTGTTATTGTGTTGCTAGCACCGTCGGCCTGATGAGTATGCGGATATTCGGCACAGCAACAGGTGTGGATTATGCCGACGCCGAACCCTACGCGATCAAACTTGGAATTGCGCTGCAACTGACGAACATCCTGCGCGACGTTGGCGAGGACGCGCAACGAGGACGTATCTATATCCCGCGTGAAGATATGGATCGCTTCCATGTGAGCGAAAACGATATTCTGACAGGCTGTCTGGATGATAACATGCGCGCGCTACTGCGCTTCGAGATTGAACGCACGCACCGATTGTATGAGGAAGCATGGCCGGGGATACGTTTTCTGGCACGAAAGGCACAGTTTTCGGTTGCGGTTGCCTGCGATGTTTACCGGGGGATTCTTGGGAAAATCAACCAGAATGGCTATAACGTATTCACACGACGCGCCTATCTGACCAAAGGGGAAAAACTGCGACGGTTGCCGCGTATCTGGCTGCAAACAGCGCGTTTTGCACCATAATTGGCAGGGCGAGTCTGTGTAACCCGCCCCGGTACAAAGCTAGTAGAACAGACCCCAATCCTGTCCAGCGCCCTCTTCCATCATCGACGGGTCCCAGATTTCCATGCTCATCTCAATCGTCGTCGGGAGACCTGTCGCATCCTGTACACAACGGCGCGTCTGTTCCATCAACTGCGGGCCATAGGGACAAAACGGCGTCGTCAGCATCATTACCACATGCGAACGGTCTGGCTGCAAATCCAGTTCACGGATCAGGCCAAGCGCGACCACATCCATCCCGATTTCCGGGTCTACCACCTGTCGCAACGCCTCACGAACATGATCTTCCTTCGAGGCATATTGCAGGTTTTCATTTTGAGCATCGGTCATTTCGATAATTTCCTTTTGTATCGGCTAGTTTACTTTTACGCTGAACGTGCAGCAGGTATCACCATGTAGAACGCATGAGGTCTGCTCAACTTCCTGACCCAGTACATTTTGCATCAATGTCTTGTCGATGCGGCAGACTTCCGGGTGGCGTTGCCCGACATATTGATAGGGGCAGTTGAGTTCGGTCAGAATCACGGAGTCGTTTACGTGCCGGACTTCCGCCATGAACCCTTCTTCGCCCAGAATCTCCACCAGACGTTCCAGGCGTTGGCTCAAATCACCCTCGATCCGCCCGATGTTATATTTCGCCGCGACGGTGGCAGCCATGCCATCAATGATCAATTGCACCTGTGCCGGTGGCAGACTCGCCTTGAGTTGATCAAGCAGGCTTTCCACCATAAAGTGATATTTGTTGGGAAAGAAGCGTTGCGCTGCTTCTGTAATTTTATAGATGTGTTTCGGCCTGCCGACCCCTTCACGCGCGATTTCGACAGTGACCAGTCCTTCGGCTTGCAGGTTGGCGAGGTGATGGCGAATCGCCAGCGTGGACAGACCGTGTTGTTCTGCCAGACCAGCAATCGTCGCGCCGTGCTGTGCTTTTTTTATGGATTCCAGGACAGATAATCGGGTATCCTGCATAGCTTCCAACGCTTTCCGGGATAGTTCTATCCTGAATTATAGCTGTGTGTGACGTGCTGTCAATATTTTCGATATATTTATATACTTTATTGACGTTCACGTAGCCAACTGTTATAATTCAGCACAGTACGAATCAGTTTTAAGCATGTTTAAATTTCACGGAGTCTACAAATCCGATGTCTGAACCCGCAGTTCTCGAAATTCGCAATCTGCACGTCAGTGTAGATGATAAAGAAATCCTCAAGGGTGTTGATCTTACCGTGCGTCAGGGCGAAGTCCACGCACTGATGGGGCGCAACGGCTCTGGTAAAAGCACGCTGGCCTATGCCCTGCTCGGCCATCCGCGCTATGAAGTCACGGAAGGCGAAATCGTTTTTGAAGGCAAGAACGTTCTGGAAATGGAACCAGACGAGCGTTCACGCGCCGGGTTGTTCCTCGCTTTCCAATACCCCGTCGCCGTTCCTGGTGTGACTGTCGCCAACTTCCTGCGTACCTCGCTGAACGCGCGCCGCAAGGACATCAACCCGGAAGACAAGGGAATGCCAATTCCCGAATTCCGCCGCATGTTGATCAGTAAGATGAACGAACTCAAGGTCGATCAGAGTTTTGCGGGGCGTTACCTGAACGAAGGTTTCAGCGGTGGCGAAAAGAAGCGTGCCGAAATCCTGCAAATGGCCGTCCTCGATCCCAAAATTGCGATCCTCGATGAAACCGATTCCGGCCTCGATATTGACGCGCTGCGCGTCGTTGCCGAAGGTGTCAACAAGCTGGTTGGCCCAAAGCTCGGTGTCATTGTCATCACCCACTATGAACAGTTCCTGAACTACATTCGCCCGGAATTTGTACACGTCATGTTCCAGGGACGGATCGTAGAGAGCAGCGGCTTTGACCTCGCGGAAAAGATTCAGGCGAATGGCTACGACTGGGTTGCCGAAAAATACGGACAGCCTTCCGCAGTATAGATAAACCGATCAATATAAGGAATACTGCAAATGACAGATGTACAACTTGATCAGAGTCGGCAGCTTGCCGAGATCAAAGATAACTACGACGAGAAATTCGGCTTCAAAGTGCCGGAAACCAACTACGTCTTCAAAAGCCGGAAAGGTCTGGATCGGGAGATCGTCGGGCAAATCAGCGAAATGAAGAATGAACCCGCGTGGATGCGCGAGTTTCGCTTGCGTTCGCTTGAAATCTTCCAGAAAAAAGGGATGCCGACCTGGGGAGCAGACCTCAGCGCCATTAACTTCGACGATATTTACTACTATGTCAAAGCGACAGATCGGCTGGAACGTAATTGGGAAGATGTACCTGCCGATGTGAAATACACCTTTGATCGTTTGGGCATTCCCGAAGCGGAACGCAAGTTTCTCGCAGGTGCAGGCGCACAATTCGAGTCCGAAACGGTCTACCACTCCATCCGCAAGGATTTGGAAGAAAAAGGCGTGATCTTCACGGACACGGACAGCGCTCTACGTGACTACCCCGATCTATTCAAGGAATATTTCGGAACGATTATTCCACCGACGGATAACAAATTCGCGGCCTTGAATAGCGCGGTGTGGTCGGGCGGTTCGTTCATCTATGTGCCGCCCGGTGTCGATGTAGAAATGCCGCTGCAATCCTACTTCCGCATCAATACAAATAACATGGGGCAGTTTGAACGTACCCTGATTATCGTTGATGAAGGTGCAAAAGTGCATTATTTAGAAGGATGCACTGCCCCGACTTATAGCTCAGAAAGTCTTCACAGTGCAGTTGTCGAGATTGTTGTCAAGAAAAATGGACGCGCTCGCTACACAACTATCCAGAATTGGGCGAACAACATCTATAACCTCGTAACCAAGCGCGCCGTTGCCTACGCCGATGCAACAATGGAATGGGTGGATTGCAACATCGGGTCCCTCATAACCATGAAGTATCCAGCTATCTATCTGTTAGGAAATCGCGCACACGGCGAAGTCCTTTCCGTTGCCTTTGCGGGCAAGGGGCAACACCAGGACGCAGGTGCAAAGATCGTCCACAACGCACCGAATACTTCCAGCCAGGTGATCAGCAAGTCGATCTCCATGCACGGCGGGCGTTCCAGCTATCGCGGACTGCTCAAGGTGTATGAAGGCGCGACCAACAGCAAGAGCAACGTTGTATGCGATGCGCTCCTGATGGACGAAGAGAGCCGCACCGATACTTATCCGAGCATCGAAATTGACGAGCAGAACATCACGATTGGTCACGAAGCCAGCGTGAGCAAGGTCAGCGAAGACATGCTGTTCTATCTGATGTCGCGCGGCATCAGCGAAGATCAGGCGAACGCGATGGTCGTCAGCGGCTTCATCGAACCGATTGCGAAGGAACTGCCCGCCGAATATTCGATTGAATTGTATCGCCTTGTTCAACTGCAAATGGAAGGTTCGGTAGGCTGATCGTGACTGTCCCTGTACGCACTGTGCGCAAACTTTCTACCAAACTAACCGCGCCCGCACTCACCGAAGCCGATGTACGCGCCCTGAGTGCGGCGCAGAACGAACCCAAATGGTTGCTTGAATCGCGTCTCGCCGCGTGGGAACTCTATGCAGAGATGCCCATGCCCGGCGCAAAGGACGAGGAATGGCGACGTACTGATTACAGTAGTATCGAGTGGGCAAGCGCCGGGAAACCGTTGCAACCTGTCGGTGCTGGTTTCGACGCCATCCCTGCCGAATATCACGCGCCATTGGTTGGCGATTCGCAGGGCGGGATGCTGGCCTTTGTCGATGGTCAGGTCACGCGCTATGAAGTCTCGGATCAGGTGAAACAGAGCGGCGCAATCTTCACCGACCTGGCGTCGGCTGTCCGCGAACACGAGGCGCTGGTACGTCCGGCGCTCATGACGCAGGCAGTCAAGCCCGGCGATGGTAAGTTCGCCGCACTGCACGCCGCCCTGTGGACGCATGGTACATTCCTGTACGTTCCACGCGGCAAAGTGGTTGAATTGCCCCTACACAGCATTTTCTATAACACGCAGGCGGGGTTGAGTCTCGGTCATGTGCTTGTGGTGCTGGAAGAAGGCGCGCAGGTTACTTACCTGAACGAGTTTCTGAGCGCCACCAATGTTCAGGAACATGGCGCATTCGTCGGCGTGACCGAACTGCTTGTCGGGCAAAATGCCAACCTGAAATACGTCAGCTTGCAGGACTTCGGGCGCAATGTCTACGACTTCCGTCACGAACGGGCGCGCGTTGCCCGCGATGGGCAACTGGATTGGATTCTCGGCACGATGGGCGGACGCCTGACCAAAGACTTCACTGAAATTGAACTCGATGGTGAGGGATCATGGGGGCGTATGTCCGGCCTGTATTTTGCGGATACGAATCAGATCATCGATCACGATACGCAGCAAAATCATAACCAGCCGAATACCGTCAGCGACCTGTTGTTTAAGGGCGCACTCAAGCATCAGTCACGCTCGGTCTGGCAGGGGATGATTCGCGTTCTGCCGCACGCGCAGAAGACCAACGGCTTCCACCCTG
>CAYSOC010000214.1:0-9596 GCA_964432445.1 uncultured Anaerolineaceae bacterium | reverse complement strand
ATCAACGTTGTAATAGCCGAACCAGTGCAAGTTAGGGTTATCCAGATTGGGTGGGAACAGCGCGAATTGATTATCGATCATTTGGCGTTGCTTGATGATCCGCAGATGAAACGCGCCGTTATCGTGGTCATACAGTCCGACACTCCACCGCCCGGCTTTGTTCCAGTCACCCGCTATCGGTATCCAGCCCGCGCCGGCTTTGCCAAATACAAATGTGTAGCGTTCGTCGCTATCTGTTATATTTTGATCGGTGAGGTGAAAGCGGCTCAACGCAGGCTCATACAGCCCCGCCGTGACACGCCCGTCTCCGTCCCAATCGCCCATGATCGGTATCCAGCCCGTTCCCGGCCTGCCAAACGCATAATCATATGCGGGGCGCACATTGCCATTATCAGTGCATAGATTGAATGTGTAGCTTTTGGGGAAGAAATGCCCAGGTCTGCTCTGCCCGACTCCGTTCCAGTCGCCCGCCAAGGCTACCATATCCGGCTGCTGAAAGTTGCAATAGGGCGCAAGGTCTTCCTGCCCTGTCGTGAGGCTGTTGCGCAGATAGAAGCGCGGCGCTTTTGAATCAAACAGACCGACGCTCCATTTTCCGTCGCCGTCCCAATCGCCCGCCAGTGGTTGCCACGCTCTTACATCTCCAAATACAAACTGATAATCGGCTTTTGTTATTTGGTTATCATTTCGATTTTTCAGATAAAACTGGCTGGTTGCGGGCGCATATAGCCCGATGGAAAATGATCCGTCGCCATCCCAGTCACCCGCCAGCGGTATCCAGTTGGATCGTGCCAGCCCGAATACCAGCGTCAGGTCTTCATATTCCTGCTCGGAGCGCTGGTATAGATGAAACTCCGCATGGTCGGTATCGAATAATCCGATCCGTGACTCCTTGCCACCTTCCCACGTTCCGCTGATCGGCAGCCAGTGATTGCCTGCTTCTCCAAATGTAATGTTCTGTGCGGGTGTCTTATCCCCGTTTGCTACAGCCAGATGAAACTGACCATAGGTGGCGTTATATAGACCAACTGTCCATTCCCCATCACCGTCCCAATCGCCTGCGATTGGCAAGAGGTTTTCATCTATCGCGCCGAAGGTAAATTCAATGTCCGCGCCGCCTGTCGTCAGGTTGTTCCGCAGATAGAATCGTCCTGTCGCGGGATCGTAGAGGCCGATCCCGAATTTCCCATCACCATCCCAATCGCCGACTATTGGCAGCGCTCCCGGAATTGCCACGCCGAAGCTGAAATGGGTTTCCGTTGCATCGGGTTCATTTGTATTCAACAAGCGAAAAATCCCGAAGCCGGGTTCATATAGCCCCGGTGTGAAAATCCCATCGCCATCCCAATCACCTACTATCGGTGCGGAAAGTTGATCGGTGGTCTGCATCGGGATTTGTGAGAGCCAGCCCTCATTTAGATTGGCATTCTTCAGCGTGAACAATCCGGCAACGCGGTCATAAATGCCCGGATGTGCCTTCTCCCCGCCGTTCCACTTCCCGGCAATCGGCATTACTTCCGGCGTGGGAGGCCGCAAGACGATCCGGCGGTTCGGCAACCGCACCGAAAATAATATCAATGCGAAAACAATGAGGATAATACATAGGCGGATCAGTTGGCGTTTGAAAGGATTTCCTGCCCCACCTGGCGAAGGAGCGCTGCCAAAGCTGGCGTGTATTCCGGTTGATTGGGTTGGATGAGGCTGCGCATCGGCATTCCGAAATCGGGATTGCCGGGACTGTAGAGAAAGATGAGCATCCCCACCACGCGCGGCGTGGAGCGCGCTAGTGAGTAATATAAATCGAGCGCATCGATCAAATCGCGCGGCGTGCTGCCTCGACGTGTATAGCCATCGGCTGCGATCCATATCGCCTTATCCTTGAATTCCGCGCTCATCTGGCGAAACGCCTGTTCGTAATCCCAAAAGGTACTGCGGTAGGTAGGGTCAGTATAATATAAATCAATACCAATGTCTGTTGCCCAGGTCAGATATTCCGGTGTCAGATTGCCGTTCAAAATCTGAGAGATAGATTCAACAACAATTATCCGTTTGTCCGGGAATGCGTCGCGGAGTGCCTTTGAATAATCGCGGAATGCGGAAGCGCTGATACCCAGTTCTATCGGTTCATCGAAGTAGAACGCCTCTATCACGTCTTTGTGATCTTCCAGAAACGGCCTGTAGAGTTCAAATTCGTCGCGCCAGTTGAGTTTTTGTACTGCCTTTTCATGCTTTTTTTGCCGCACAAAAATCCATTGGGCATTGACCACGCCGCGCAGTCTGGATTTACGGAGATCATCCAGCGCGGTTTTGAAATGCAGCAGTTCGTATTCTTCAAACTGTGGATGAATATGCACAATGTTTGTATATCCGAGCGCAGCAATCTCCGGGATAAACGAGAATTGCACGGTGTAATCGAAGCCATCCCCGCTATAGTAGCCGAAGTATTTCAGATTTGGATTGCGTGGTGTGGGTGGATTGAGGTTAAAACTGCGCATTTGGCTGGATTTTGGCGACGGAACGCGCTGATAGAATTTACTCGTTGATGGCTCATATAGGCCAACGTCAGTACGCCCAACACCCATCCAATCGCCTGCGATGGGGATCATGTCGCTGTTCGCCTTGCCAAACACAAACGTATAAATTTCTTCTGCCGGGTTGATGCTATCGGAGAGGTGAAAACGGCTCAAATCCGGTTCATATAGACCGACGCCCCATTTTTTATCGCCGTTCCAGTCTCCCGCTATCGGTAGCCAGTTTGATCCCGGTTGTCCGAACGCGAATTGTGATTGCGCC
This sequence comes from uncultured Anaerolineaceae bacterium, assembly GCA_964432445.1. GTDB lineage: Bacteria > Chloroflexota > Anaerolineae > Aggregatilineales > UBA2796 > JBBRMW01. The sequence goes on along the minus strand of CAYSOC010000214.1, from coordinate 6,803 downwards.
AGAGGGTTTCGATATTCATCACAAAGCAAAAAAGAAGCCTTGCTGCTCCAATATAAACCCAACCCCGGTTTGCGGCGTTCACCTTTCCATGCCCCTGCCAACGGAACAGGACTGTCAACACCATAGGCGCAGGACGTTTCAACATCCGTTCCACCGTTGCTATTACTGTTGCGCAGGTGAAAGCGATCTGGCGCTTCCCATAGCCCGACAGTATCCAATCCGTCGCCGTTCCAGTCGCTCGCCACTGGCAACCACGTCTTGCCCGGTACGCCAAAGGTAAAAATGGAATCTGCCTTGCCAGTTGAATTTTCATTGCGCAGGAAAAATTGAGCTGTTTTTACGTTATATAAACCGATGCTGTCTTTACCATCATCGTTCCAATCGCCCACAAAAGGCCGGAAATCCGGGTTCGGCTCCCCGAACTGGAAAACATTGGTCGTTGTGCGCGTGATGGAATCTTGCACGTAGAATGTTTGCGATCCGGTATCGAACAAACTAAAGCGTGTTTTACCGTTTCCTGTCCAATCGCCAACGACGGGACGCCAACCTGATCCTGTCCTGTCAATTATTTCTAACTGATCGGGCTGGCCTGCGCTGTTTCGGTTGCGGATCGAAAATGTAGAGTTTGCAGGGTCATATTGCCCGATTGACCATTTGCCGTCGCCATCCCAATCGCCCGCAAGAGGTAACATATAGGGCTTGCCAAAGGTAAATATCAGAGTCTCAGTTTTTGTTTGCAGGAAATAGCGGCTCGTTCCCGGCTCATACAGGCCAACATCAAATTTGCCATCGCCATCCCAATCGCCCGCGAGAGGGAGCGCGTTGGTCGCCGCACCGGGAAATTTGATTACCATCGCCGGGATCACGCCGTTTCCATTCCATAGCGAAAATCTGCCGCTTGCCTGATCATACAAGCCGATACTGAACAGCGTATCGCCATCCCAATCGCCCGCTACAGGCAGCATCCCCGGCAGAAACAACGCCTGTTCGGTATAGCCATCGTCGATATTGCCATGCTTTAATGTGGTCATCCCGGTGGCGCGATCATATACAGCGACGTGCGAGACTTTACCGCCATGCCACTGCCCGGCGATTGGGTACAAGTTGCTGTCTGGTGGGACAGTCGGAGATGGTACAGCACCTGGTGTGAGAGTGATCGGTGGTGTTGCGTCACAACCTGCAAGGACAATCAGCACAATCAACCAGATGAAGGGTAATTTCTTCAGGAGGTGTGGCAAGGCTTATTTACTCACTGCTGACCCGGCAAGCCAACCACTCGCCCACGCCCATTGAAAATTGAAACCGCCAATGCGCCCATCTACATCGCAGATTTCGCCGCACAGGTACAAACCTGGACAAATACGCGACTCCATCGTATCCAGATGAATCTCGGAAAGTGGAACGCCGCCAGCGGTGACTTCGGCATAGTTATAGCCGCGATCTCCGGTGATTGGAAGCGGTAGCGCAGTTAACAAGCTGGCAAGTGCGCGCCGTCTATCGCGCGGGAGGCTGTCCCCGGTAGTGTTCCCATTGACTTTTGCCTGCTCACACAAGGCACGCGCCAGGCGTTCCGGCAATGCTATCATGAGCCATTTTTGCAGCGTCGTTTTGCCGATTTTTGTCAATTCTGCGTCGAGCGATTCTGCATTATGTTCCGGAAAAAAATTCAAAGATAAATATACTGTGGGGTTGTTGCGACGTGCGTCAATATAGTAACGGCTGATGTCTAGCGCCCCCGGCCCAGACAAGCCAAAATGGGTGAACAGGATTGAATTGGTGAATCGTATTGGCTTTTTGCTGCCATCCTGCACGGTGAGCGTCCCGTTTACGCTGATGCCACTCAATGCACATAGAAAATGATCGGAAGGAAGTGTCAGCGGTACGAGCGCCGGAAAAATATACTCGGTGATCGTATGCCCTAGCCCCTGCGCCAGACGATAACCGCCACCATCGGAACCGCTTTTCGGGAGACTGCGCCCGCCTGTCGCCAGAATGACCCGATCCGCTTTCAACGTTCCCCATGTCCCACCAACAATAAAACCACTTTCTGTTTTTTGCAGGGACTCAACGCGGCACGGATAGCGCAGTTCGACGCCTGCGTCATTGGCTGCATTCAGGAGCGCATCCAGCACGGTTTTGGCTTTATCGGTCACGGGGAAAAGTTTACCCGTTTCCTCGCGCTTGAGCGTAACACCCAACTCCTCGAAAAATTCAACCGTCTGTGGCACATCAAAACCGCGCAACACTTTACGGATCGCGTTTCGGGAACTCCCTGCATAATCCTCGGCACTTACAGATTCATGAGTCACGTTGCAGCGTCCACCACCCGCTACCAGAATCTTCGCACCGGGTTTTGCCGCGCCATCCAACGCGATCACCTTTGCGCCGTTGCGCGCGGCAATAATCGAGGCCATGAGTCCGGCTGCTCCTGTCCCGACGACAACCAATGTTCGTCTCATAATTTCGCCCTGCTATAATGCGGATTGTACCATTAGGTGGAAACGATGATGAGCGAAATATCACATTGCCCGGTTTGCGGCGCAGCCTGTTCGAAAGGAGAAACCTGTATCGATCATTTCCATATGATGGGATATTGGGAACTGGAATACCTGCTCTACGATGTTCATCATCTCATGGTCGCCTGCTACTATCTGCAACACCCGCATTTATATTCTCCCGAAGCATTGGACGGTATGAAGAAGATGCTGGTTCAATTTGTGGAAGAAGGTGTCACACCGCAGGAAATGCGCAAGGAAATAAGCGGGAAAGTAAATTCCAGTGTGCGGAAACATAAGATTGCCGGAACAGCGCAATCCTTTGGCAAATATGAGCATCCGGTACAGTGGAAAATGACAGCAGCAGACGTTATTGCTGCGGGTATAGATAACTATAACGACAGTGTGCGGAAATGGGCAGTATCTATGCTGGAAGCACTCCGCGAATCGGGGAATATTCCTGCAAAACAGACAAGGTTGTAAGAGAATGTCCCGGTTGTGACACCGGGAACATTCTAAAAAGCGGAGGTTATTTCGTCAGAACTTCCTGACGGAGTTCGTCCATCATTTCCAGAATACTGACGTTGACCAGATTCACACCGAACTGCAAGCCCTGACCCGTGAAATTGCTGCCGGGTGCTTCGCCGCCAACGCTTGGGATTCCATTCTGGAAAGCGTTACGGTTGGCAGCCGAAACCGCGAACAGGTTCAAGACCGGGATTTTGCGCTGCTGGGCGAGGCGTACAATCGCTTCATTGTATTGTTGCACCTTGCCTGCGTCTGCGGGGTTGAGCGGTTCTGCGATTGTGACCAACACTGGAATCACGTTCTGACTGATCGCAACATCTACCGCTTCGCCTAGACGTTGATTGAACTCTTCAATCGGGCGACCAAGCGCGATGTCATCACGTCCAACAGCGATGAACACAACAGCGACTTTCGCTTCGGCAGCACAACTAATCGGCGCTTTACCCTGACAAGCGGCCTGTCCCTTACCCTGATCAATCAGGCTGAACGCGATGAAGTTGGAGGGTTGTGCCGAAATCGTGGAGACATTCAAACCATTGGCAAAACCTGGCGAGAAGAACTGTACCGCGTTCGCCAGATTGCGGCGGTTGCCTTCTACCTTCAGGTCTGCCAGATTGATCGAACCCACGCCAGCCAGTGTCGAATCGCCGAGGAAGGCAACTTCATTAGCCTTCGTACCAGCGCCCTTGCCCTTATTGTGGATCGCCAGCAGGTTGCTCACTACATCGCGCTGACCACCAATATTCGGGACAATCGGAATCGCGCCGAGGTTGATACCAACAGGCTGTGGTATATCTGTCGGTGGGAGTGGCAATGTTGGCGGTGGCGCTTGGGTCGGCGGTACAGCCGTTGGCGGAATCGGCGTTGGTGGGATTGGTGTCGGCGGCACGGGGGTTGGTGGAACTGGTGTCGGTGCAGCCAGAACGTTGATCGTCTTTTCAGCCGATTCAGGAGCCTGACCGTTGTTGAATGTTAAAGTCACGGTCAGTTTGACCTGTCCGGGGGTATTGACGATCACGTTAGCCTGGATATTCGCCTGCTGTCCGGCCTGGACTGGTGTTGCAAAGCTAATGATCGATGGTGGATTCGCTCCGGCAACAACGGAAACACTGAATGCCCGTGACGGTGCATTGCCGTTATTCACCACAGTGATGACAACAGGCATCGCATTTCGAGACTGGGAACCCGTTGCGGCAGGCAGTTGATACGGATCGGGCGCATTGATCGCCACGATTTCGATCTTCGACACTTGTGGGATTGGCGTCGGCGGCACAGGCGTCAACGTTGGTGGGATTGGTGTTGGCGGGATCGGTGTTAGTGTCGGCGGCACAGGTGTCGGTGGAATCCGTGTTGCTGTTGGCGGGATAGGCGTTGGTGGCACGGGCGTCAAGGTCGGCAGTGCCGGGATTGGTGTTGGTGGGATCGGTGTAAAGGTTGGCAACGCTGTCGCGGTAACGACTGCAACTGTCGGTATAACAGGGGTCAGTGTTGGCGGTTGCGGCAACGGTGTATTCGTCGGCGGCAGATTTGTCGGTGTTTTGGTTGGTGGTAGTGGCGTCGCTGAAACAGCCTTCGTTGGTCCAACCAGCGTCAACGTCGGGAGTCCTGTTGGCGGAATCGGTGTCGCTGTAACAACGCCAATAGTCGTTGGCGGGATCGGTGTCAACGTTGGTGGCGCAGCAGTTGGCGGGATCGGCGTTACTGTCGGCGGTACACCTGTCGGCGGTATAGGTGTTAACGTCGGTGGTGGGGGCTGCGGTGTGTTCGTCGGCGGTACACCCGTTGGTGGCACTGTTGTGAGCGTTGGCGGTGGCAATGTCGGAATTGGCGACTTTGGCGGATCAGTTGGCACAGGTGGCGGCAATGTCAATGTCGGCGGCACAAAGGTTAATGTTGGTGGCGGCGTTTGACTTGGTGGCGGCGGTGGCTGTGTCAACGTCGGTGGGATCGTTGGCGGCGGTGGCGTATAGGTCAGCGTCGGCGTGATGGTGGGCTGACCGGGTTGCGGCGTCGCCAGTACAACGGTCACAGAAACTGCAAATGTATTGTTGCCCTTGTCCGCTTCGCTAACAGCGTTATCTGCATCCGCCAGCACAAGAATCCGATACTGTCCGGGGACGGTAAACGGAATTGTGATATTCACGCTCGTCTGCTGGTTGGGTGCAATCGGCGCTGCCGTGTTGCCATAGAATACCTGCCCGTTCGGGAGCGTTGCAGAAACGCGGAATTGCGGCGCTGCACCTGTTCCACGATTGGCAATATTCACGAAGAACGGCGCGTTTGCTCCACCTGGCCCCGGTGGGATGATCACCGTGTTATTGACTGTACCTGCGTCCACAACGGCAATATCGGCACGTGTTGGGACAGGCGTCAGCGTTGGTGGTGGGATAGTTGCCGGAACTGTCGGCGGTTGCTGTGCGATCTTCGTCTGCGTTCCCGAAACTGCGGCCACTGTTAATTCAATGGGGTTCGGACCGGGGTTCGGCGTAAACGTAAGCGTTGGCAGCACCACCACGCGGATTGTCGGCGTAGCGATGACTGGCGGCGGTGGGATTGGCGTTGTTGTTGGCGGAACCGGTGTAGCGCCTACAGGCGGGATCGGTGAAGGCGGCGCGGCCACTTCAAAAATAGTCGTACAGACGCCTTGCAGAGTGACGAAGCTGGCACTCACCCACCCATAACGCCCATTCGCGGTGGCCTGATACCACGAGGCATCCTCGTTGCGTCCGGTCACTGGATAGGCTGATCCGAGGCTCAAAGTTGCCTGAATCGGATAGTTGATGCCAGGTCCTTCGCGGAAATTCAACCCGTCTACCTTTGGCGCGGCTTTACAGAACAGATCTGCAACCGTCGCTGTCGGTATTATCACACCGGGTGCAGGAGTTGGAGATGGCAATAATGGTATTGAGGTAATCTGGCTGGCGGTTTCACGCACCGTCAGTGTGATCGATTTCGGGTTGCCTCTGGTCGAGCCGCGATAGGCTACAACCTGCAAAACGTGTGGGCCGGCAGTGGTCGGCGTCCATGTTAGCAAGGTGTTGAGCGAGGGCGAACCCGTTGGATTTTGTGAGGCACTTGTATCAACCAGCAGGTTATCAGCACGCAGTTCGATACGGGTGATGCCCTGCTTATCGGCGGCGGCAATGAATACCTGTACAGGCGCATTCAAAACCACTTCCGTTTTATCCGCAGGGGAGCGAATTTCTACTTCCGGGACATCGCTCACGGCAACCAGTGTCCCGTTGTTTGGAGAACCGGGGCCGCTTGGTTGCGGAGTCGCTGTTGGCTCGGCAACACCCGGAAAGTTGCAGGCAGAAACCAAAAACACCAGCAAAATCGGGATAATTGTTCGTATACGCACAAATTGAGGCATATTTTCCTCGCTTATGGATATGGCGTTGTCTACCTCATTATGCGAGGTAGACGTATTTTACATACAGTGTAGTATAACAGGGGCGGGTGTGGCAATTCCAGACGGCTACGGTTGTTGGGCGCATAACTGACGATGACTTTTATGGAGATGTGTTACGAACGCTTACCGAAGGTTCACCGCTATCTTCCCGATCCCAGCGGCGGCAGGCTAGCGTCGAATCGCCCCACGTTTCAGGAACTTTTTTAACGTATACCCGCGCTTCGATTGCCCCGGTAGCGGTGTAGCACCGCGCCAACTGGAAACCCTTGTTGCCAATGTATTCATAAATGCTCGCCGTCGGGACATATTTAGGCCAGTCCAGTTCGGGTGTGATCACGATGATGTCTGGGGCGGTGGCTTCCATCAGC
>CAYSOC010000213.1:0-9640 GCA_964432445.1 uncultured Anaerolineaceae bacterium | reverse complement strand
AAGGTGGAGCAGGTTTTCAGCACGCTCTCTTATTTTGATGGTGTAAACCTTTCGGCGCGGGCGAAGTCGAAAACACTGTTTTCTGTCGGGTTAATGGATGAAATCTGCCCACCTTCGACGGTCTATGCAGCATACAATCACTGGGCTGGCGAAAAGGATATTCGGGTTTACGAATACAGCCATCACGAAGGCGGCGGCCCACACCACGTGCAGGAAATGATCAAGTTCGCACGCGGGGCGTTTGGGGTGTAGGTTTTAGCATCGCTATCGAGGCGGACGGGGCGATTGTATGTCGCCCCAAAATGTTATTTTATTTGTGTGATTTTAAAGAAAACTTATTTTCCGAACGTTTTTCAGGATAAAGCTGATCAAAGCGCTGTGCGAGTATCTGATACGCTTCTTCGATGCTGTTAGCAAATATTGTAATTCGTTTTGCTTTTGGCCTAATCTGCATCAATACATTCAGGAAGGTAGAAGCTACGTGCGGCGCACCGACTATCACAGAGGCAAATACGTTGTCGGGTATCAGGTTATCGATCCGTTGCAGATTTTGCATCACATTACCGCTTTTAGGGAATGTTTTCATTCGGGTTACCTCTACAAGAGTGGCAACAGGATGGGGTTGTTGTCTCACTTCGGCAACCATACTATCAAGCAGCACCTGATATTCTTCCCATGTCCAGGGTTGCTCGATGTAACAACACATCAACACGTGGTCAGAATTTGCCCATTCAAACCGAACCCCCATATTCCCCTCCGCGCCTGTGAGTGAATCGAGTGTAGCCATTAGAGGAAACAAACGCAACACATGATTTCACAAGTTACAAAATTGTGCATACTACAAATGTCGATGTGAAACTGCACACCTCTGTTTGTAAAACATCCGTCACATTTTCCAATCGAAAAACTATACCATGTGCGGTAGAGTAGAGTCGTAAGGCGAACTGCCGGGAGAAGTGTACTTTCGATGACGGATATTCAGTTCGATGACCGCCCGCACGAAGAATGCGGGATTTTTGGTGTCTATGCGATTGGGCGCGACGTTGCCCGCCTCACATTTTTTGGGTTGTACGCGCTGCAACATCGGGGGCAGGAAAGCGCGGGTATTTGTACGAGCGACGGGCGCACTGCTCTAATCCACAAGGGGATGGGGCTGGTATCGCAGGTATTTGACGAAGAGAAACTCGCGCCACTCAAAGGCCATCTCGCTATCGGGCATAACCGCTATTCCACCACCGGATCATCTCACCTGCGCAATGCGTCTCCTTATCTAATCGAAACATTCTATGGCCCGCTGGGGGTTGCGCATAACGGCAACCTGACCAACGCGCTTGACCTGCGTCGGAAGTTGCTGGAGCGCGGCGTCGGATTGGCTTCTACGACGGACAGTGAAGTTGTCACACAAATGCTGGCTGCTCCACCGGAAATCTGGACAAAGGACTACAATCAGGATTTGCCGGACATACCAGATCGCTGGGAAGCGCGTATCCGGGCGTTTATGCAGGTTGCCGAAGGTGCGTATTCGCTCACGATTCTGACACGCAATGCGGTGTACGCTGTGCGCGATCCGCTGGGGTTGCGTCCGCTGTGCCTCGGCAGGCTCGGTGACGATGGATGGGTGGTCGCGTCGGAGTCATGCGCCTTGCAGACCATTGGCGCGGAGTACGTCCGCGAAATCGAACCCGGCGAAATTGTTCGGCTGGATAAGGATGGATTGAACTCGTTGCAGGGGCATCCATCGCACCGCAAAGCGCTCTGCGTATTTGAATATGTCTATTTCGCACGCCCGGATTCCACAATGGAAGGGCAGGTCGTTCACGAGGTTCGCCAGAAACTGGGACGACAGCTTGCCAGAGAAGCCCCTGTGGAGGCGGATATTGTTGTCGGCGTCCCGGATAGTGCTATACCAGCAGCGATTGGATACAGCCTCGAAAGCGGATTGCCGTATACCGAAGGCTTGATCAAGAATCGCTATATCGGGCGTACCTTCATTCAACCTGATGATGGTCTGCGCAAGGTCGGCGTGCAGTTGAAATACAATCCGCTGACCGCCAACCTGCAAGACAAGCGCGTCGTATTGGTAGATGATTCCATTGTGCGCGGTAATACCGCTGGCCCACTGGTGAAGTTGTTGCGCGATGGTGGCGCGAAGGAAATCCATTTGCGCGTCTCTTCGCCGCCTGTGCGCCATCCCTGTTTTATGGGCGTGGACATGGCGACCAAAAAGGAACTGATCGCCAATCGTATGTCGGTGGACGACATTGCGCGGCACATCGGCGCGGACAGCGTGAAATATCTGAGCCTCGAAGGGATGCTTTCTGTCGTGGGTGAATCGGAGTTGCGCGCAGGTGGTCATCCGGGGCATTGCTCAGCATGTTTCAGCGGCCAGTATCCGATTAATCTCCCGCTCTGGCTGACCGATGACGAGAGCCGCGAAAAGCTGATTTTTGAGGGGATGTGGGGATGAGCCTTCTCAAAGCGTTGGTTGTTGGGGCAGGCGGGCGCGAACATGCACTGGCCTGGGCGATTTCGCGTTCGCCGCGCGCCGGACGGGTCTATGTCGCACCCGGCAACCCCGGGACAGAATGGCTGGATCGCAAAGACCGGGTGAACTGCTCGAACGTTCCGATTGAAGCCGATAACGTCCCTGAATTGATCGCGTTTGCGAAGAAGATGCAAATCGATCTGACCGTCGTCGGGCCAGAAATCCCCCTCGCTGCCGGGATTGTCGATGCCTTCCGCGCCGAAAAACTGGCGATCTTCGGCCCGGTGAAGGAGGCCGCGCGCCTCGAAACCTCCAAAGCCTTCGCCAAGCGCTTCATGAAGGGCGAAAAAATCCCGACTGCGGATTTTGAAGTATTCAGCGATGTCAATTCAGCACTGTCCTATATCCGCAAGATCAAGGATAAACTGGTCGTCAAGGCGGATGGACTGGCGGCAGGCAAAGGCGTGATCGTCTGCGATACACAGGACGAAGCCGAAGCCGCGATCCTGCGGATGCTCAAGCAAAAAGAGTTTGGCAAGGCAGGCGAAACGATTGTCATCGAAAAGCGCCTGACCGGGCCGGAACTTTCCGTATTCGCTTTTTCCAACGGTACGGAGTATGAAATTCTGGACTTTGCACGCGATCATAAACGGGTCGGTGATGGCGACACCGGACCGAATACTGGCGGCATGGGCGCGTATAACGTGCGCAAGGTTGACCAGATTGTCTACATGCAGATTGTGGAGACGATCCGTCGCACGATTTTGGGGATGAGCAAGCGCGGCCTGCCCTATACCGGGATGCTCTACACCGGATTTATGCTCACTCCGCAAGGACCGCAGGTGCTGGAATATAACACGCGCTTTGGTGACCCGGAAACGCAGGCGATTATGCCCGCCATCAAATTTGATCTGGTGGAACTGCTGCTGCAATGTGCGGGCGTGTTTAGCGGACTCGGCACAATTGACCCGATTTTCAAACCCGGTGCGGTTGCCAGCGCCGCTATTGTGCTGGCGTCGCAGGGCTATCCGGGTGATTACCCCAAAGGGTTGCCAATTAGCGGGATCGAAGCGGCAGAAAAAGAAGGCGCGATTGTCTTCCATGCGGGTACAAAGAAAGAAAACGGGCAACTGGTCACGAATGGCGGGCGTGTCCTCGCCGTGAGCGCAACAGGTCAGGAATTGGACGAAGCATTGAAGAAAGCCTATAAAGCCGCCGAAAAAATCTCCTTCGAGGGGATGCACTATCGGCATGACATCGGGAAGGTGCGGGCATGACGGACTCGGCATATCGCAGCGCGGGCGTGGATATCGACGCGGGCAACAAGGCCACCTCGCTCATGGCGGCGGCAGTCAAATCGACCTATACGCCGGAAGTGCTGGCGGGGCTTGGCGCGTTCGGCGGGATGTTCGATGCGTCGAAGCTGGCAGGTATGAGCGCCCCTGTGCTGGTCGCCTCTACCGACGGTGTTGGTACGAAAACAAAAGTCGCTGCACGCTTCAACCGTTGGGACACCATCGGGCAGGATTTGGTCAACCATTGCGTGAACGACATTCTGGTACAAGGCGCGACGCCACTGTTCTTTCTGGATTATGTCGCCTCCTCGAAACTCGACCCGGTACAGATCGCCACGATTGTTGGCGGTGTTGCAACAGGCTGTCGTGAGGCGGGGTGTGCGTTGCTTGGCGGCGAAACTGCCGAAATGCCCGGCGTGTACGTCTCCGGTGAGGTGGATTTGGTCGGCACAATCGTCGGTGTGGTGGATCGTCCGAACGTCATCACGGGAAAAGAGATTCGCCCCGGCGATGCGATTTTCGCGCTGCCCTCGAATGGTCTGCATACTAACGGCTATTCGCTGGCACGGCGCGTCTTCGATGCGCACCCGGATCAATGGGATCGCTATGCCGATGCGATGCTTGCAACACATCGATCTTATTTGCCAGATGTGCGCAAGCTGTGGGATGCAAAAGTCGCCATTCGCGGGCTGGCACACATCACTGGTGGCGGTCTGATCGAAAATCCGCCGCGTATCTTCCCGGATGGCTGCGGCGCTGTTATCCGCAAGAAAGCCTGGCAAGTCCCGGAAATCTTCGAGGTGATTCAGGAACTCGGCAGAATCGGGGATGCAGAGATGTATCGCGTATTCAACATGGGCGCAGGGATGCTGATCATTGTGTCGCCGGAACAGGCCGACGCACTGAAAACCGCCCTGCCAGATGCCAGTCTGATTGGTGAAATTGTCGCGGGTTCAGGAGAAGTTTCTCTACAATGAGCGTTCCCCGTCTGGTTGTGATGATCTCCGGTTCGGGAACGAACCTGCAAGCCCTGATTGATGCCGATAATTTAAACGCGGAGATTGTGCTGGTGATTTCCAATCGGCGCGATGCCTATGGGCTGGTGCGCGCGCAGGAAGCCGAAATCCCGACGATCTATTTTCCGCTCAAACCGTATAAGGAAGATGGGCGCGGGCGCGAACAATATGATATTGATCTCGCGGATTTGATTGCCGATGCCAAACCGGATTTGATCGTGCTGGCAGGCTGGATGCACGTCTTCAGCCCGCCTTTTCTGGATCGTTTCCCGAATCGCGTGATCAATCTACATCCGGCACTACCGGGTACGTTCGTCGGGACACATGGCATTGAGCGCGCGTTTGAGGCGTGGCAGAAGGGTGAAATCACCCAATCCGGCTGCATGATGCACTATGTCATCCCGGAAGTGGATGCGGGTGCTGTTATCGGGACGCGCGTTGTACCCTTCCGGGCAGGTGACACGCTGGAAAGTTATGCAGAGCGGTTGCACGCCGCCGAACACGAATTGATTGTGGAATCAACAATCAGAGTGTTGGCCACGAAATTTGCATAAACAGGATTTTGCTTTATAGGTTGCGCCGTGCCACAATCTGCCTTCTATAAGACCTTCGAGTTGAAAACTGGGCGAAATCATGTCCACAACGCTCAACATTCTGATTATAGAAGATAATCTCGGCGATATGCTTCTGACGCGGCAGCATCTGCTCAATGCGCAAGACCTGAAATTCAAGGTTTATACTGCGCGTTCTCTGGAAGCTGGTATGACTTCCGTTCGGGATACCCATTTTGATGCTATCCTGCTCGATCTGTCGTTGCCGGATAGTTTTGGGCTGGAGACGCTGGTCAATATCCGCGAATGCGCTCCAAACGTTCCTATCATTATCACTACTGGTTTTGAAGACGAAGCACACAAGGCGCATATGCTCTCGGCGGGCGCGCAGGATTATCTGTCGAAAAATGATTTGAATGGCAAATCGCTGGCTGTTGCTATTCAGTCTGCTATTGAGCGCAAGCAGAATCAGCAAAAGTCGTGAGCCGCCTAAGAGGGCAATTCCAGCAATTCGCCAACATCTGCCCAATCGTAAGAATACAACGGTATTGCCGGGTCAATAATGCCGGGATACCACTGCGCAAATCTATCTATAATCTGTACGTCGCCTGTTAGTACCAGCCCGTATCCATCCTGATGTAGCCCACCGATCAAACGCCATTTGCGCCAAACCAGCACAAAATCCAATGAATAGGCCTTGGGGCGCGGCTGCCAGATATTCAAATCTGCATTGCGCCAGCGCTTTTTGATTTGCGTTGCCAGCCAATCTGGTTCTACCCGCAAGGTTACGGGGGACGTGGATTGTGTTTCATATTTCCAGTCTTCCTGCCAAACACGATAGTCTTGCAGAAAAGTTTCATATTCCGGTGCAGGGCTTATTAAAACAGAGCTTGGCGAATAATAATTATCATCATTTGCATCCATCCCTTTTAGAAAAATATGCTGAAAATGAATTTTTTCATAGGGTCGGATTGCCTCACGGTCATTGTGCCAGCCGAAATAGGTTGGCACAGCATGATCATATGCGACGACATGATCCAGGTTTTCCAGCGCCGGAGTTAAATCAACTCCATATTGCTGACTTAGACAATAAGCTGCCCAAAACCGTATATCAACGCTCTCATTTGTCAGAAGAGCGGTGAATTCCTCGACCAATCTGCCGCGCGAATGATATGACATTTGTTCCAGTGCATGACTACGCAATCCAACATCATTTTGCGTATCATAGAGAATCCGTCGCAGATAAACTAACGCGCTCTGACTATATCCCCGTCCAAGCAGGTCAATCGCCCAAGCGCGATTTTTCCATGATTCCTTTTGATCTATGCCCAGTTTCCCTATCCGATGCAGGAAATGAGTCGGAATGGAAGCTCTCCAATTAAGAAAATTTCGTGTTAACCGCAGTGTATCCAACGCACGTTCCCGAAGCATTGGATTGCGAGAAGCGAGGCAGGCATATAAACTACGACTAGAGATGTGATCGAGCATTTTCATTGCTTGTTACTTCTCACGTATATGCGGTACGTTATATCTTTTCTGCTCCAACTCAGCCACTAATCACAGGACACGCCGATGGTAACTCCCATATCCTACTTCAATCTGATGGATGCGTTCGCGCAATCGGGATGTCCGGTTTGCCGCCTGTTGCAACGCGACGCCGAGCAAGCCATCGACGCGATGCTCTATGAAGACGCCAACGACGCGGATTCGCACCGGGCATTCCGACAGGGACGGGGACTATGTAATACACATGGCTGGCATCTGACCCGCCATGCCGGGTATTCATTGGGAACCGCTATCCTGTATCGTGCGGCGCTCAACGAAACGCTGACCGTGATGAAGCAGCAAATCAATGGTCAGAATGTCGCACAGAAATTATTGCGACAGAGGGTGAATCGCGTGAGCGGTTCGGCGCTGGCAAACGCGCTTGAGCCTGTCGCACCGTGTATTATCTGTCAATTGCTGAGTGAGTCCGAGCCGACCTATTTGCAGGTGTTTGCGCAATACATCTCCGACGAAAAGTTCCTGAATGTCTACCGCTCCTCGGATGGATTGTGCCTGCCCCATTTTCGGGAGTTGCTGCGCCGGTTTGATCGGCTGGATACCGATGCTGTTCAGGCTTTCATTGAAATCCAGCAATCCATCTGGGAAGAACTGGAAGCCGACCTGCGCGAATTTCAGGATAAGAACCGACACGAGCGCATGAACGAGGCAATGGGCAAAGAAGGCGATAGCTGGCAGCGCGCAATCGCCAGCCTGGGAGGGCAACCGGATGTATTCGGGTTGCATCCGCGCCCTGCCAAACGGCGGTAATCAGCTATCCCTCTACAACCTCAAATGTGAGTTGATCGATTTTCTCTAACCGCACATCTGCCAGCGCCAGCACTTCGGCCTTTGGCATAAATTGCGCCTGTGGGATCGCAATCGCGCGCATTCCGGCGGCTTTCAACGCACGAATCCCGTTGCCGCTGTCCTCGATTCCTGCGCAATGTTCCGGGGCAACGCCGAGTTGCCGCGCTGCTTCAAAGTAAATGTCCGGGGCAGGTTTGCCATGTTGCATTTCGTCGCCGCTGACCACCACGCTAAACAGTTGATCCAGTCTGGTCAGTTTGAGGACATTTTCAATGACAGGTCTGGCGGAACCCGAAGCCAGCCCGATCTTATAGCGGCCTGCCATGCGCTGCACCGCTTCGACTGCACCGGGAATCACAGGCAAATGTTGATCATAACGTGCAGTCATGCGCCGCAACATTTCCGCGATAATCGCTTCTACCGATTCCTCCAGCGCCATGATGCGCTTCATGCCCGCTGCCCATTCCGGGCTTGTACCGCCCATAATCGCCATCTGGTGTGAGGAATCCCACTGTTTGTTACGCACCCGTGCGTATTCGATGCGTTCTTCTTCCCAAATCACTTCGGAGTCGATTAGCACTCCGTCCATATCAAAGATAACGGCTTGTATTGCCATAGAGGTTTCCTGATTGAAATAACCGTTCGCACATCTTACCGCATCCCAACGCCTTTTGGCTGCTCTGTAAAATATCGCTATAGTTATAGTGTTCCCTAGTGAGCAGGTAAATTCAGAGTGACAGATCAAGCGTACAGGCATTTATCAATGCCGGAATTGGTATCGGGGCTTGCCGATTTGGGCAAGTCGCCAAACGATGGCGGTAAGCTGGAAATGATCGTCTCCCGTCCCGCTATTGACGAACGGGTCGTTATGGAACAAGCAGAACTGTATCTGACCGAGGGCGTAGTCGGTGATAACTGGTTTACACGCGGTAGCAAATCGACAGAAGATGGCAAGGCGCACCCCGACGCACAGATCGGCATCATCAACAGCCGGGTGATTCAATCTCTCGCACCGGAGCGCTCTTTGTGGCCGCTGGCGGGCGATCAGCTTTACATCGATCTGGATGTCAGCGAGGAAAACCTGCCGACGGGTCAACGCCTGAGTATCGGGACAGCAATCATCGAAATTACCTCGATGCCACACACGGGTTGCGCCAAATTCACCGAGCGCTACGGTCACGATGCGATCCGGTTTGTTAACTCTCCTGAAGGCAGACAGGAACGGCGGCGTGGACTGTTCGCCCGCGTGATCCAGCCCGGTACAGTTCACATTGGGGATAAGATCACCAAAATTTAGGGGCTGGCAGTCTCGTTTCGATAATTATCCCGGCGCGCGGCATTTTTGATCCGAAAGTTGATCAGATCAAAAGACTGACCTTCGATCAATGAATATTGCTCGATTCGTTTGCCGCGCTGCTGGAAAAAATAGACATGGCTGTACCCGATAACTTCCCCGATGCCATGATGATCCACAATCAACCCGGTATCTTCATCCAGCCCAATCCCGATTGTTCCCGGCAATGTCTGCACCGTTTTTAACAGGCGCGGGATGCGCCGCCGCTGCCCGAAATGGGTATCAATCGTGATACCCCGCCCCAGCAAGCCCATCCCATGCCGCACCAGTGGTACGCCGCGCCGCTGCATCACCCAGTCGTAACTGCTGGCGATCATTACATCGCTCATTGCTGCTGCACCTGCGCTCGTCCCGCCGAGGATAATTCCATTCTGGCTGGCTTCGTGTAACACCTGTCCGCAGCGCGTCCCTTCCAGAATATTGATATAGCGGCTCTGATCGCCGCCCGTCAGGTAGATGGCTTTGGCAGAGCGCAGAACGGCTTCATTTTCGGGATCGTTGGCTTCATCACGGTTGTTGATCATTGGGGCGTGGAGATTTTCGATCCCCAGCGCCCGCAGGAAGTTCCCGGTGCGCGTCGCCTGCCG
>CAYSOC010000212.1:0-9653 GCA_964432445.1 uncultured Anaerolineaceae bacterium | reverse complement strand
GGATATGCTTTTCTATTCATCCTTCCAGTTTACCAAAGTCCATGACAGTCTCTAGCCGGGGGCTTCTTCAAATCCTGTAGATTTTCAGCCCGGTGCTGCGCCCTGAGTCTCTCGCCTTTCCCCGGATTTTGTGTTCAGATCGAGCCATTCATAGAGAGATAAAAAAATGGCAAAAACAGTTTCCGCATCCGGTTTAAAATGGTTTCAGGATGCCCGCTTCGGCATGTTTATTCACTGGGGGTTATATTCGATTCTCGCCCGTCAGGAATGGGTGATGCACATTGAGCGCATCCCGGCGCATGAATATGAAAAGCTGATGGCACAGTTCAACCCGGTCAAATTCAACGCCGATGAATGGGTGAGCATCGCCTCCGACGCCGGACAGAAATACATGGTGATCACCAGCCGGCATCACGACGGGTTCAGTTTATATGACACAGCCCTCAGTGATTACAAGGTGACGAATAGTCCTTTCAAACGCGACCCCATCGCAGAACTGGCGAATGCCTGCGCCAGGCGTGGTGACATAAAATTGGGGTTCTATAGTTCGCTGCTGGATTGGCATCACCCCGCTTACCGTTTCCGCGCAGAAAGCGGACTGGCATGGTCGGACTATCTGGATTTTCTGCATGGTCAAGTGCGGGAACTCTGTACCGGGTTCGGGGAAATCGCTTGTATGTGGTTTGATGGGCATTGACCCACCCATTCACTGGATGAATCAAACGCCTATTTCGCGCCGGGGGATTCCTTCGAGTACGAAAAACTTTATGAAATGATTCACACCCTCCAACCTGACGCCGTTGTTCTCAATAATCGGCACGACAAACCGCTGCCCGGCGAGGATGTGCAAGGCTTTGAGCAGGATTTACCGGGCATGAATTCATCCGGGTTCAATACTACATCAATTTCGCCGCTGCCTCTCGAAGTCTGCATGACGCTAAACGATCATTGGGGATACCACGAAGGCGATAACAACCACAAATCAGCGCGGCATCTGGTGCAGTTGCTTATGCGGAGCGCAAGCGTCGGCGCGAACTATCTGTTAAATGTCGGTCCGACGCCGGAAGGCGAAATTCTACCGATTCACGCCGAACGGCTGCGACAGGTCGGCAAATGGCTGAAACTGAATGGCGCATCACTCTATGGGACACGCGCCGGAAGTATCCCATCAACACCGACAACCATCAGCACACAAAACGGCGAAACGCATTACGTCCACATTCTCAACGACGTGAGCGATTGCATCACGCTTGACGGTGTGCCGGAATCAATTTCACACGCACGCCTGCTCAGTGATGGGACGCCGCTTGCTCTGGAACGACGCAACCAGCAAACGGTGATCACCGTTCCGGCACGCCTGCGCGATGCGTTCGATACGGTGATCGCGCTAGTCTAGTTAACGTGAGTTCGGGATAAAAAGCCCTCATCCCCCAGCCCCTTCTCTCGCAGGCGACGGGGAGTCCGAAGCTTTCTGGAAGTCCCTCGCCTGCGGGAGAGGGATTTAGGGTGAGGGCTGTCTGTAACACCCAAAGTGTTATCCTGGACTCAGGTTAATTACACGGCTGATTTTATTCTTCTTTGCTATCCATTGCCTGCTGGAGTTTTTCTTCAATCTCCGAGACAGCGTTCCGCCAATCATCCTGTTCTACTGTGATCGTAATGTTCGGGCGCAGATAGTGCAGACGGGTAATTGGCGCTTTACCGAGCGCTTCGGTGACTGCCGCCGCGTATGCTCCGATTTGCATGTGATAACGCCGTGAATGCCAGTGAACAAACTCCGGGCGCACACTATCGGATTTGAAATCGACCACATGCCAGCGTTTGCCGATACGGAACAGAACGTCGATTTTGCCGTTCACGATGCGCCCGCCAAGTTTGAAACTGAATGGATATTCCCGGTAAATCTCTTCGGCGCTCATGATCTCCTGCCAGAGCGAAGTACCGCGAATTTGTTGGATCATTTCGTGAACTTCTAGCAGCACAGGCGCAACAATGGTCTCATTCGACACGCCCAGCGACCACGCCGACGCGCGAATCTGCTGATCGATGTCGACGCCCGTGTGCAACCATTGCAGGGCGCTGTGTACGATTTCTCCGATGGTACGCTTGCTTGGGGCGCTGGATACGCGGTCTGCACTGTGACCACGCAGCACGGTGGTAGTATTGCGCAAAATGTAGTTGCGAAATTCGGTCAACCCGTTCGGCTTGATATAGGCTTCACCGAGCAAGCCCAGATCGCTGGCGGCAAGGGTTTGTGGTGGCGGGACAGGCGGCGGTGGCAGTGGCGCAAGCAGCGGCGGTTCCAGCGGCTCATACTCATTCACCCCGATAAGTTGCCAGCCATTCGGGGGTTCGGGAACGATTGCTACCTTTGGCGGCTCCACAGGCTTATAGAGCCGAATGCCATAATCGAAGCGCGTTTCAATGCGTTCGGGATCGATTTGCAAATTCAGCGCCTCGAAGACCTGTCCCATCCAGCTACGATCCCAGCCGCGCGTATTCAGCGCACCGACAAGAATCAGATAATCCTGCGCGCGCGTGGCGGCAACGTACAGGCGGCGTAACTTTTCGGCACGTTCGGCTTCGATGATCCCTTTGGCAGCATTCGTATAGATATAGGGCGTCTTGTCGCCCACCTTGCACAGAATGCCGAATTCTGGCACATGAATCAAGCCGGAAACGCGCTCGTAATCATAGGAACAGTCGTAGAGGGAGACAACTGGAAATTCCAACCCTTTCGCGGCGTGGACGGTCATCAATTGCACCGCGCCTCTGGTTTCGATGGCGGCTTCGCCTTCGCGCGTTTCCCGATCTGTCAGGTCGCGCAGATAGAGCAGGAATTCTCCCAGCGATAACCGGGTATTGCGCCGCGCCATCTCGATCAATTTCTCGACATTGTTCACCTTGCGTGCGCCGTCCGGTTGGCTGCGCAAAACGGCTGTATAGGCTGTCGTCCGCAGGATTGCGCCGAGCAATTCCGGGAGCGTTACGCGCCGCGCCATCTCAGCCAGTTCGGGGAGGGTGTGCTGCACAAATTGCAACACATCATTTTCAAATTCCGCTGCGAGGATCGCATCCCAGAGCGATTTATAGGGCATTCGCCGCAGCATATACAATACATCGTCGTTCATCCCGAATAAGGGCGAACGGAGCGCACTCGCCAGCGACAGGTTATCAGCACGATTGTGCAGGGCTTTCAGGAGATTCAGCAAGTCCCAGACTTCCGGGCGGTTGTAATAGCCGCGTCCGGCGTGCGTGACATAGGGGATTCCGGCGCGCTTGAACGCATCTTCCACATATTGCATGTGGGCGATCACCTGAAACAACACCGCGCAATCGCCATAGTTCACCTCGCGCGTGACACGGTGTTCCTTGTCATAGATCAGCGTTTCAGATGCAACCATCGTTTGCAGGCGTTGGGCAAGTTCGGCGGCCTGCCATTCGCGCAGACGCTCGGCAGAGAGGTCTTCGTCCTCGCGGGTCTTTTTATCCACCGCGATCACTTCGATGATTTCCGGCGTATCCCACGTGCGTTTCGCGCGCATCGGTTGATAATCCGGCAGCAGGCGCGCAAACAGAGTGTTGAACGCATCGACCATCAGGTCGTGAGAACGGAACGAATCCGCCAGATAGATTTCTCTGCCGCCGCTGTCGATGATTTCCTGCCGCACCTGATAGAACACTTCCAATTGCGCGCCACGAAAAGCGTAAATCGACTGTTTGGGGTCGCCTACGACGAACAGGCTCCCTTTCGTTTTCAGTCCACTGAGGGCGTAGACAATATCGCGTTGCGCGGCGTTGGTATCCTGAAATTCATCCACCAGGAGATGATTGAACTCTTTGCCGCGATAGCGCTGGCTGACTTCGGGGTAGTCGTTCAACAGTTCGCGGGTGCGGCGTTCCAGATCGGCAAAGTCCAGAAACGCGCGTTCCTGTTTCTTTTCCCGAAAGACCTCCTGCGTATGCTGGATCGCCCGATTCCATAGCGCCGAATAGTGAGCGGCGGCGCGTTCTGTTGCCGGGTCAAATGAACCCCATGCCGCCAGCGTGCCAGCCGCCGTTTTCTTCAAAATATCAATAATTTGAGAGGCTTCTATTTTTCCCGCTTCGCCACCCCAATTGGCCTGACTGCCCCACTCTGGTCTGAATTTGGAAAAAATCGAAAGTGCTGCAAATATATTTTCAGCCGAACCGAAAAGAATATCTTCTTTATGCTCCCATGCCGCTTTAAAAAATCCATATAGCTTATCCGTATCTGGCGGGTTGGCGGCTGATCTCCATTCCAGTGCCTTGAGGAACTGCGTATTTTCCCGCAGGCGCTCAATCAACTGCGCCAGATGGTCGAGATAGATTTGTTCCCACGCCGCATAGAGTTCGTCGCCGGTGCGGGTTTCGATGACAGGTGTTTCCAGATGTTCGCGCAGTTCTTTGCGAATATCCGTCGGTGTCCAGTATTCAAAGAGTGCTGCCGTGTCTGCATCCGATGCCAGATCGATCATGGCGAGTTCGATAGCCTCTTCCGCGAGGAGTGCGGCGTCAGCTTCTTCCATCACCTGAAAGGCAGGGTCAACGCCCGCTTCGGCGGCGTTTGCCCGGAGCAACATGGCGCACAGGCTGTGAATCGTACTGATGCGCGCCGAATCCAGTTCACCCTGACGGTTTACCCATTGGTCACGCGCTGTGCCAGGGGTTTCGGCGCGTTTGTCAATGGCGTCCTGAACGCGCGCCCGCATTTCCTTCGCCGCCTTTTCGGTGAAGGTGATCGCTACAATGCTGGCGATAGGCCATTCCGGGTTTTGTTCCAGCAGGTGCAGATAGCGGTTAACAAGGACGCTGGTCTTACCGCTCCCCGCCCCGGCCAGCACCACCAGATTCTGGTCGAGCGTATGAATTGCCTGTGATTGTTCGTCAGTAAATTGCATGGATAATCCGTTCGCCATCGCTGAAAATAATACCAGAAAAGGGCATCATGGATCATACCGATCACGTCAATCTGTTGCGCGAAGGTGGCATCGCGTCGGGTCAGGTTTGGGCAGATATGGGAGCAGGTACAGGGGCATTTACATTGGCGCTGGCAGATTTGCTGGGTGAATCCGGCACAATCTACGCGGTGGATCGGGATGCAGGTGCGCTCCGGCAGCAGACCGCGCCGATGAAAACGCGCTTCCCGCAAATTACAGTAGAGTACATCACGGCGGATTTCGCGCAGCCTGCCAAGCTACCGCTGCTAGACGGCATCGTGATGGCAAACGCGCTGCACTTCACCCGCTATGCCGATCAACCCGCCGTGCTAGCCCAACTCAGGCGTTATCTGCGTCCGGGTGGGCGTTTGATTATCGTCGAATATGACACCGATCAGGGCAATCAATGGGTTCCGTACCCATTCACTTTCCCGAATTTGGAAGCTCTCGCCGCAAAAGCCGGATTCAACCACTCACAACAAATCGGCTATCACCCCAGCCGCTTCGCGCGTGGAATCTATTCAGCAGTCAGTTGGTGAGCGGCAGGGAACGGGCTTTCAAGGTTATCTGCAAATCGTTTTAAGCCTAAAGCACTCCGCTTGACCCCACCCTAAATCCCTCCCCGCAGGCGAGGAGGGACTTCCAAACCCGTCTGACCTGGCTCCCTTTCCCTGCCTGCGGGGAAAGGGTCGGGGATAGAGGTCAATTGCTGCATTTTCATTTACAGATAACCCTTTCTGCCCATCCCTATAGCAAGATCGAGATACAACCCTAGAACGTCAACACTTCATCCTTTTGAGTCGGGGCAGCGCCACTGGCAGCCTCGGCGCGTTGTGCATCGAGTTTCCGTTTGGCGGCCTTGACCGTATTCAGCGCCAGCGTTGCGCAACGCAGACGGTTCACAACGACTTCGCGTCCCAAATCCTCGATGAAGGCTTCGTGATCCATCGCTTCCACTTCTGCCAGCGTCTTCCCAATCAGTTCTTCGCTCAGGATGGACGCGGCAGCCTGACTGATCGTGCAGCCTTCGCCCTCGAAGCTGACATCGTTGATCCGATCATCCGCGCCTTCCACCTTGAGATAGGCGATAATCAGGTCGCCGCAGCCGGGGTTGCCGCCATGAATGGTAACGGTAGCATCTGCCATCTCGCCCCGATGACGCGGATTCTCATAGTGATCCAGAATGTTGTCGATGAATGCCTGTCGATCCATGAATGGCATGGCTCTTGCTCCTTCTACTACTTTTCGATGGGTGCGCCGACCAGATTGCCCCATTCTGTCCATGAACCATCGTAGTTGCGGACATTCGGATAGCCGAGCAGATAGGTCAGGACGAACCATGTATGCGATGAACGTTCCCCGATACGGCAATAGGCGATGATGTTCTGATCGGCGTTCAGCCCTTCACGCTGCTCATAAATGGCGCGCAGCCCTGCGGCATCCTTGAACGTGCCATCCTCGTTGACCGCCTGCGCCCAGGGGACGCTTTTCGCGCCGGGGATATGACCACCGCGTGTCGCGCCTTCGTTCGGATAGGCTTCCATATGCAGCAATTCGCCGCTATATTCCTTCGGGCTGCGGACATCGACCAATGGATTGCCGCTGCCAATATGCGCCATTACCTGATCGCGGAACGCACGGATTTTATAATCGGCGCGTTCCTGTGCCTTATACGTAGAAGCGGGATAAGTCGGTTTTTCTTTCGTGACTGTGCGCTGTTCGGCCAACCATTTGGCGCGTCCGCCATCCATGATTCTAGCGTTGGTATGTCCGAAAAGCTGGAATACCCAGAAGGCATAGCACGCCCACCAGTTATTCTTATCGCCGTAAAATACAACAGTGGTATCGTTCGTGATCCCATAGCGGCTGAGGAGTTTCTCGAAGTCTGCGCGGCTGAGATAATCACGCCGGATTTTGTCGTTCAGGTCGCCTTGCCAGTCAAGCTGGATCGCGCCGGGAATATGGCTCTGCTCATAGAGCAGAATATCCTCGTTGGATTCGACCAGACGAATCTTCGGGTCGTTCAGGTGTTCGGTAACCCATTGGGTGCTGACGAGAACATCGGGATGGATGTAGCCCTTTGCTTCAATAGCTGCGGTTGGTGCTGTCATTATCGGATTCTCCTGCTGTATTAAATCAACAAAAAAGGCGCGGAAGATAAGATCGCCGCGCCCTAAACAATGGAACCTGGAAAAACAGGCGTGGCAACTGTTACCAGATGATATTCATCATCGGACAACAAGAGTAACAGCAGCACACGCAAATCATCATTCTCTTTTGCAACCTGTCTATCGCTTTGCCAGTTGCTCACGGGCATATTTGAGCGCTTCTTCGACGCTTTCATACAACGGAAACCTGAGATTTCCATACTGTTCCTGCTGAAAGGCCTGGACGCCCAGTTTGACCATTTCACTCGACCCGACAATCACTGTCGTGACGCGCGGATCAGCCATCGCGCCGGGTGCTTTCTGTGCCTGATTCGACATTGCCATGACCAGATCGCCAAAGGACATTTTCATTTCGGTCAGGTCATAGATCGAATACAGACCGCTTTCGTTCTCGCCTATCTGTTCGTTCACGGTACTCAGCATTTCGGCGGTATCTTTACCGACCACATAATCTCTATAGAGCTTGATGATCAGGATCGGCTCATTGGGCAGGTGTTGCGCAGTGACCTTCAATTTGCTCATTTTCGTTTCTGCGCCTCCTGCCTTGCATAACGTAACGCCTCTTCGACATTTTCAAACAGCGGGAACCTCAAACCACCATACTGTTCCTGCTGGAATGCCTGCGCCCCCAATTTCACCATCTCGCTCGACCCGACGATGACCGCCGAAGTGCGCGGGTCTGCCATTGCGCCCGGCGCTTTCTGCGATTGGTTGGATAGTGCGATGATCAGATCACCGAAGGTCATCTTCATCTCCCGAAGATCATAGATCGAATAGAGACCGCTTTCGTCCCTGCCGATCTTACTGTCTACGGTGCGGATAATCTCCGGGCTATCCTTGCCTACAACGTAGTCTTTGCCAATGGTTACAATCAGAATAGCTTCATCGGGAAGGAGTTCAACATTGAATTTCATCGTTTTTATCCACGCTTACGGTTCTGTTCGCGTGCATATTTTAACGCTTCCTCCATACTGTCGAAAAGTGGAAATTTCATCTTACCATACTGTTCCTGCTGGAAGGCCAGAATACTGAGTCTGGCCATTTCGCGGGAGCCAACGATCACGGCCTTGAGCCGGGGATCGCCCAGCGACCTGGTGGCTTTTTGCGTCTGGTTTGTCATAGCGAGTACCAGGTCGTCAGTATACTCACTTCCTTTGCTTTATCTGCTCCCGCGCATATTTCAAACCCTCTTCCATGTTGTCGAAGAGCGGGAACTTCATTTTGCCGTACTGTTCTTGCTCGAAAGCCTGAATGCCCAGCCGCACCAATTCGCCGGAGCCGACAAACACGGTCTTGAAGTTGCTTACCTGTTCCCCTGCGGATTTTTGCGCTGCATTGGACATATTAAGCACCAAATCACTGAAGGACATTTTCATTTCACGCAGATCATAAACGATGTGAATATTCGTGTCGTCTCTCGTAACCTTCTCCATGACGGCCTTTGCGAGCAACTGCGTATCCTCACCGAATATATAATCTCTGCCAAATATCGCAACGATGATTTGCTCGTTTGGCAACCGTTCGACCTTAAAGCGCATGGTAATCCTACTTCCTTTGCTTTATCTGCTCCCGCGCATATTGCAAACCTTCGTCGATGGATGCGAACAATGGAAATTTGATTTTGCCGTACTGTTCCTGCTCAAAAGCCATAATGCCGAGTTTGACGAGTTCCGTTGACCCGACAACGACAGTGTTCAGACGGGGATCGGTCATCAGCCCCGGCCTTTTTTCCATCTGGTTGCCCATCACGAAAACGAGATCGCCAAACGACATTTTCATCTCGCGCAGGTCATAGATAACATACAGCCCGGTTTCATCCGGGCCAATGTTATCGGCAATCGCCTTCATATATTCCGGGGTATCCCGCCCGACCATGTAATCTTTGCCCAGTGTAATAATCAAAATAGGTTCGTCGGAAAGACGCTCGGCACTAATTTTCATAAAATTTATTCCTTGTTGCAGGTGTTCCCCATTATAGTTCGGGGAACCTGGATTATATACCAATTTCTAGCCGCGCTTTTTAAGTTCCTCGCGCACATATTTCAGGGCATCTTCTACGCTGGTAAATAATGGGAATTTCAAGCTCCCATACTGCTCCTGCTGAAACGCCTGTATCCCCAGTTTAACCATTTCCCCGGAACCAACAATAATCGTGTTCAGGCGCGGGTCTGCCAGAGCGCCCGGAGCCTTCTGCGATTGATTAGACATGGCGATGACCAGATCGCCAAACGTCATTTTCATTTCGGTGATGTTGAAGATGGCATAGACGCCTGTCTCATCTCTATCGATTTTGCTATCGACAGTTTTTGCCAGTTCGGGGAAGTCTTTGCCAATGGAATAATCCTTGCCGATGATGACAACGACAATGGGCGAATCGGGAAGGCGTTCGACGGTGTAGCGCATGATGATGTTCCTTTGGTTTCGTTTGTGAATTGCTCACGCGCATATTGTAAGGTATCTTTCATTTTATTGAACTCATTGAAACTTTTCGGTATTAAACAAATGGCGAAGATTGATAAGGGCA
>CAYSOC010000211.1:0-9659 GCA_964432445.1 uncultured Anaerolineaceae bacterium | reverse complement strand
CATTCAAACCATCACCGATTGGTACCACGCCCGTGATTTAGCTATGCCAGAGGCCAGTTTTGTGATCCATGACCGCGAAACTACAGACGAAACGGCACCGGGACGGCAGATGCTTCATGCCCACCTTTTCTGTGCAGGCAGTGTGCCAACCCTCGCCGGGAGAGAGTGTCCAATGGTGAAGGAACGGGATGTAGTGCGGAACAAAGGCGGACTGGATCGGGACACGAATCTGAATCGCATTGCGGAACAAAACTGGGCGGAAATCTTGGATCGGGAACTAGGTTTGGAATGGCGTCTCAGACGGGAGTTGGAACGGCATCTGATGAACGGCGAAATAGCTGGGCAAGCTATCGAACTCCCTTTAAGTTTACCTCTGGCAGAACCTGTTTTGACCCCTGAAATCTTGGATTTACCTGCACCAGAAACTTCTGCACCTTCGTTCGATATTGGCTTTTTCTGAAAGAAAGGAAGTGGATAGTGGATCATCATTTCGCAGCAGTTGGGTGGGGCAAGGGTATCGTGAGCGCCTGCCAGGGCGCTCACCCCGCACGCACCGCGTGCGGTCAACGGTCTGCGACAGCAGCCGTTGCGAGGTTAACACCTCGCCCCTCAGTCGCCGGGGCGGCTTGGTTCCGCGCTCTGCGCGGCTCACAGCGGCACGCTGCGCGTTACAGAAACACTGGCTTCGCGCCTCGGCTCACCGGGATAGTTTCATCTCTGTTCCGGGGTAGGGCGTGTCGGGTGTCAGCGTTGGCACACGACACGGCGCTGCAAGTTGCAGCTATTCCCATTAGATATCACAAAGGAAGCAAATTTCGTGTCTGAACCTAAGCGTTTCGATGCACGTTTGAATGTCTATGTGAGTGCGGTTATGCAGCACAAACTGGAGCAACTCCGCGACCAGCGCGGCCCACAGGTCACTGTCCCGGATTTGGTACGTGAAGCCATTCGCCAGTATCTGGACAACGAAGAGGAAATCATCGGCTCTCGTCGCCACTTTCAGCGTGGCTTGCGGGAAACGGTGATGCTGGCAAAAGAGGAACTGCTCTGGAATAACCTCGTCACGCTCGGCTTTTTCTGGCAATTGCAGAATCCAGTCTTTACTGCGACCACCAGACAATCCATCAACTTCCGCGAAGTGTTCGACAAAGCACTGGCGTTTGCCAGCCGCTCCTGGGAACCGCTGCTCAAGGAGACGGAAGCGGCAATTGAACAATCCTTCATTATCAAACCAACGGAAAAGCCGTGAACCACACTGACCGGATTATTCATGTCACTCGTCAAATTCGGGGCGTCACCCGCGAGCACGCCCGGCAGGTCGTTGAGCTGTACCTCGCTTCTGTCGCGGAAGAAGTCGCTAGTGGTGAACTGGTATCTCTGCCAAGCATTGGCAAGCTGCGGCTAACGGTTCGTCCCAACACCGGGCGGATTGTGGTCGACATCAACGGTGATCATACGCAACTACGTGAGCCGGGGTATCGGGTGCAAACTTCGCTCCGTCTCAACGAGTCATTGAAACAGCAGTGCCGCAAGCGTTTTATCGCTGACAATCCGGGTCCAACCCGGATAACACCAGCCACCAAGGAACACTATCCGGGTTCAGCCCGGATTGAATCCGGCCAGTCAGATTACGAGATTGACGAATGACGAGCAAAGAGCCTACGCTCCAGGCGCTGACGCCACTGGAATGCTATGTCGCAGCGCGGGCAATGGCTGGATTACCGTGGCAGGAGTTCACGATCCAGCCTTTGCTACGGTGGTCTTGTTCGCGGGAATGGTAGATAAATCCGATAGGGTCAGCAGAGGCCAATTTCCAGATCTGAAAGCCAGAAGCGGATGTCCAAGCGACCGGGAATAGTCCTCGGGGAGGTTATTTTCGGGACTCAGGCAGGGGGAACGGGCATCAGGAGAAAGTCTCTGACGCGCCAGCGTCGCCGAGCCAGCCCCGCTGCCATCGCAGGCGTTCGAGAGCGATAACGGCGCGTCACCTGGGTGGGCAGGCGTAACCCTTCGTGATAGCGGCAAAAGTGATAATAGGCGCGTCCCCATTCGAGGTGCAGTTGCAGGGCGTGTTCCGTGCGCGCCAGCGACCAGGTGCGACGCGAGAGAGGCGGGACATGCTCACGCAAGGTGAGATTGACCCGTTCGACATACGCGGTCATGATGCGTCCGGTCAGGCGCATGGCACCCAGCGCCTCCCGAAGTTGGGCACGCGAACCACAGACCGCCAGCGTGTACATAGCTTTGAGCCTGTACCCTGCTTTGACTTTATGGAGCTGACCGTACAACAGGCGCGGGTCCACTTGCCAGACAGGAAAACGTCGTCCGGACTGGGGAACCCAGTGTCCAAAATGGGCGGTCAGCGCGTAGAAATACAATCGTAAGCCATCGGTGGTGAACACGGGCGGTGCGCCGGGAGCCAGGCGCTGCCAAAGCTCATGGACAAATCGTTGAGCGTCTGCACTTTTACGGGTGCCAATCCGGATGACCGGGATGATTTTGGTATGAGCATCCAGCGCCACCCAGACAAAGACGCGCTCCGGGACGCCGCGCAGTCGGGTGACCAGTTCGTCCAGTTGCAGATGTTGGCACACCAGTTGCCTGAAGAGCCGTTGATGGACGCGCTCGGCATGATGTGCCGTCCGCGCCAGCCAGCGCTGGATCGTCCGTGCATCATGCGCAAACACCCGCTGGGCGGCGGACACGTCCATGCCTTCACTGGTCGCGGTCATGACTTCCGCCACCCGCCGTGCCGGTGTTTTCAAGTCGTACATCGGTGTGTTCCACCGCGCACTGACCTTGGTCCCACACACCTGGCACTTGAAATACTGGATGGCATCGGCTCCCTGATGTTTGCCATTGCCCACCAAGGCGTGCACCTGCCCATCCGTGACGTTGAAATAGCGACAGGCAGCGTTATTACACGCATAGCCATCGGTCTCGATAATTTTCGGACGTCCGCGTCCACTGCTCTGTTTCCGCCAGGCGTCCACCACGACCGTTGTCGCTGGTTTGCTCCCTTGATGTCCGGCCCGACACGCCGGACACTCCTTCGGACTGTGCGGATGCAGTTGCCGTTTCCTAGCGGTGGGCGACGGGCCACCACGACTGGATGGGCGCACCACGCTCAAATAATGCCACACCAGCCACAACAACAAGAGTTCGATACTCAAGCCTGTGAAACGCGATAAGTATGCTTGCATTCGATTTCAGGAAGGTTAAAATAGCCGCACCGCGCGAAATTCTACGCAATTTGTCCAGTTTTATAACTTTAACCACAGAAACTGTACAGACATCGTCCACACCCGCCTAGTCTTTTTCAGGCGGCTTTGGAACAAAAAAGCGAGGACGATGTCGGTAATCTAAGTGTGGACGATGTTATAAAACAGGACAAAATTTCCGGTGGCATGTCCATCCTGATTTATCCCCCGTTCCCACCCCCTAGACCGGCCATGTCAACCGCCTTAAATTCATAAAAAGGCAGATGTTTGGCCGTGCCCACTTTGATTTATTGCGCAGGCGGGTTCTTGCTTTTTCTCCCTGACCGCCAATTTCACCAAATTCGCAAGAGAACCATCTGGCCTGATCGTGACATATGCAGCACGTTGTTGCTCCCTGTTTCGCTTCACGATTCCGGGTTTGCGGAAACAAATCGGCTATGGAAACAAATCCTTCCTCTGATTCATCTCGCAGGTTTTGCGTTTCTAGGGTGTTTTGCAATATTGACTCTGCGTTACCGCATACAAGCATTTGCGGCTTGTATGCTGACCGTCCACGTGTTTCACCATTTTCTGAGTTATTTGGATGATCCTTATATTAGGTAGTGTATATTGTCAGCATCTCCAAGACACTATAAAAGAGAGAAGAAACACGATAAATATCACAGCTTCTACCCTTCCAAGGGCGTCTCATTTTTGCTGATGTCGCACAGTCCTACATAGTGATCAAATTATCTGGGTCTGGAATTGCCCTCAGACGTTCTTCTAGGAGCATTGTCTGCTCGTCATCGGACTTTTCAAATTCAATCCATTCTTTCAGTAAAGTGCGCTTAAACCGACGGATATTTCGCTGTAGATTGCGATATAAGCCCTTTTTAGATTCCTGTTCAGCGGACTCAAGAATATCCCAACCTGTTTGATACTGTTCTAGACCACGTAGGGCTAGGGCCTGGAAAAGATGTCCTGTTATTTCCTCGTTAGCATTACCCAAGAGTCCAGCACAAGTAGTTAGTGATTGGGCAGAGCGAAGAGCAAATTCATAATCTCCCTTTTTGTGATACGTATCCACAAGTGTGCGGTAAATTGCAACCTGACCAGTCAACGAATCGAACACCCATGCGCGGCTATTCAGATCGTGCGCCTTGGCTTCCATTTCCACTAATTCGCTCAATGCGGCTGACAAATTACCTTCATCAAACAATGACATCGCTACTTGATGCAATTTTATGAATTCTTCTTCCCGTGACGGATCAAATCCATTTTGGAGATCAATGCCTCGAAGCAAATTAAATTGTTCGGTTCCGCAGGTCGAGAGATATTCTTGCAGTTCGTCCTGATAATTGGAAAATCGTTGGGCTGCTTGCGCAAAACAGTGCAACGCCGCTTCCAAATTTCCAGCATCTTTGAATCCATAACCCTGAACCCAGAAAGAAAATGCAAGCCCTTCCTCACCTTCATCAGGGAACAGCTCCAAGACGATGCGCTGATAGGTTTCCGATTTCTGGGCAATCGGCAAGGCAGCCGACCAGTCGTGTTTCTGAAACAAATATGATGCTTGATTCTGTATGAGCGAAGCTAACATTTTGAAATCGGTTGGATCAAACCAAGGATGATCTTTGCACTTGGTAACGATGGCTTCCATCAGTCGGGTTAGTTCATCTGCACGAGCAAAATGACGTTTGGGATAATCGAGATTTGTCATTTTTTGGTGCATCTGAGCAATCCTGCGGATCATTCTCAGTTCCGCGTGACCAATCTGGGCCGTTCGGTAAGCATCTTCAGCCTGACAATAGGCATCAAACGCCTCCTCCCAATTTGAAGTATGTGCCAATTTATGGCCTTTCGATTCATATAATTCGCCCCAAAAACGCCAACAAGCGGCCCATTCTGAGGAACCCCGCAATGTATCAGTGTAACTTCGGAGCGTCTCCAAAGCATTTTCAGCCTCTGCGAGGCGTCCTAAACGAATCGCAGAGTGAATTTTACTAAGAGAATGTTGGGCTTTTCGAGCCGCTTGCCTTACCAGTCCCAGTTCCTTGCGAATTGATACTAACTGCTCATCTGCGCCAACGATAGCTGATGAAGCCTTTAATTTTTTATCCATTAGGGCGATAACGAGAACATATTGCTTTCCTTGTAGCGCCGTGATCAAGACTTGGACAGATAACGGATTTTTGCTGACCTGCTGCCGTTTATAGAGGGTTTCAATCTCGTCGAAATATCCAAAAGCGGTCTGATAGTTGGTTATATTGGCACCCAAAAACGCAGTTTTCCGATAGTAACCGCTATCGAGATGGCCTAAAACTTCATAGAGAATGATCAGTTGTTCCAACAATCCCTTTTTATGGCATTCAGGGAGCAACTCTCGAATAAGTGGCTCGCCCGTTATGAACGTTTCAGTACCAATAGACTTAGCGCCAGCACGAACCATTGCGGCATAAATTCGAACATACTGATTATATAACTTACCAGATTTCGCGCATTCTATAGCCTGCAAATAATTACCCATGACATTGGGGCGATGGAACTTCTCAATGATTTTTCCCAAACCCAGTAAAGCAATACATTTGGTATCCAATTCGCGCACATCGCTCGCCTTTTCCAATTGCGACAGTGCTGCCTGAAATGCTACTTCGGCTTCGTCCCAGCGTTGTAAACTGAAAAGCATGTCCCCCTGAAAGGTCATTGATCTGGCATACAGGAGTACCTCACCTGCCTGTCGGAACTCTTCGATTGATCGCGCATTGAGGCTGAGTGCCTCATGAATTTCACCGTTTCGATAAAGAATTATGCTCGCTGTGTGCATCGAGTTTCCCAAGTTAATGCGATGCTCTGGGATTATACGGGCGTAATTGATTTCGATATTCGCCTGTCCTTGTAAAGACATCAATGCGTGCGCGTCATCACCAATCATCGAGGCCAAAATTCCGATATTTCCGAGGGTGGTAGCCTTCCATCCGGGATCATTTATTTGTTCGCAAAATTCCAACCTCTCATTAAACATCCGCATCGCGTCGGAAAATTTTCCTTGCGCCATAAGCGCTAATCCTTGTTCGTTGAGAGTCGGGATCAGGCGGCGATAATCGTGTTCTGCCCGCATCCGTTTTTCCTGACGACTGCGTAACAATTGAGATTCACTTGTATGTTGCGCATCGACCAAGAGCAAGGCAACATCATCGGCTACATTTCGCAGCCAGCCAAGACGTCCCTCGGCACGAATATCGTTGAACTTTTCGGGTGTATCTATAATGGACCGATACGTTTCCACCATTCGATATGGCGTGAAACTTTCGAGCTTGAGCCAAATTTTATTAGCAAAGGCGTTATTCGTTTCCCAAACTGCCGCAAAGTTTTGCGGTATTGCAATCCAATGGTGGAGCGCATCCCAGTCTTCCAATTCGAGATAGAGGTTGGGGATCTCGATGGTTTGATGGGCATCAAGAGGACGTTGAGCCAAAAAGTTGGCAAGTGCACGATGTGCGGTTTGGCCATCTTCAATGGTCGGCAAATATCGCTCTTGTATAGCCTGCGCTAGTTCAGTATAGGCCAATGTGAACAATCCATTTTGATTGATGAGGAATTCGCGCAACGCCGCAAAAAATGGAGACCATGCCAGATTGGATGGCCGCCCAACATAGTCCAATAATTCATCTTCAGAAAGCCCCTGATAGGATGCCCACAAGGCACGCAAAATGCTTTGGACAAGGTGCTTATCGCGTTGTCCATAATCCATCTCGTATCTCGCAAGGATACGCTTGAACAAAGCCATCAGCGTTTCAGCTTTTAGGTTTTCATCAAGCCGTTTTTGGAGCCATTCGTTGGGCTTACCTTCCCCTAGCGCAAACAGACGCAAGTCATCAAGCAAAACACGCAAAAACTGCGGATTCGCGGATTGTGAAGCATTGATCAGCCTCGAAAGTAGCGGAATGTCTAATTGCTTGCCAAATAATCTGAGGTAGGTTTTGGCAAGCATCTCGCGTTCCTCAATGGTCAGCGGTTGGATCACTAAGGATTCTAGTGGACGAGTACCCAATAGCGTGGCGACTTGGCTTTCTCTACAGGCAACGATCAAAGTAACATTTGAGGGTAATGGATTTGGCAGCCAAAGCAATGTTCGCGCTTCGCCCATTAGTTTGTCTAGGCCATCTATGACTAAGATTACACGATCAATCTGGTTGGCTCGTGACAGCACATTTGTAAATTGAGCGCTTGGCGACAGCAATAGATCATCTGGTTGCGTTTCCAGTTCAAATAAGTGCATCAATTGGGAAGTCAAGTTTTCCAGAATATAGTCTGACTGGGTTGACTTAGCATGGTTACCGATAAACATGGCTGCGATTTTATGTTCAGGATGGTCTGCTATCCAATTTACCAACAAGGTGGTCTTCCCATTGCCTGATGATCCGGTCAGGCACAAGATAGGGGCTGGTTGAGGAATGATGCGCTTCGATGCGTTATCTCGGGTGACCTGGAGGAACTCATCCAACCGTTGGGTAACATCTGGGCGCTGGATAAATCCGGGCTGATAATTATCCATATAGTATAGTGGCTCTTTAACAGTGCGAGATTCACCTTCGAGTGAGAAATCTCGCTCGATTGCTTCAGTCAGATCTCCGGTGATCCATTCGACAAACTGTTCTGCACTTTGATAGCTGTCCCGCACAAGAGCGCCAGACGCGATAATGGCTTGTTTCAGCGCAATTTGTTTAAGATACTCCTCGTCTTTTGCCACTCCATATTTTTGGCTCTCTGGGTGCTCCGGCGAACGGAAATAGAAATAGGCATGTTCAACACGCTGAGGCGGGTTAAGAACCCCGTACAATATTTCTAATTCTGTATAACTTTTGTTTTCATGTCCCCTTAGCCAAGGGTACGCGCTCAATAGTGATGGGGAAAAACTCTGAACGGCTGTGCCATATCGGTCACCCAAAATACCAACAAAGTAGTTGCAAGCATCAATTTCACCAAGACAGATCGGAATGATGTTTCCGTTCTCAACCTGATCTTCGGTTACACCCCAGCGCAAGTCAACATCACTGAAAAATATATTGCGTTCTCGACACAAGACTTGCAATCTCTTAAAAACATGTTTCTCAAGTTGCTCACGTTCAGCGAACATATCCCGAAAGGTAGACGAAATAAATATACGCATTTGACGACCATTGAATGTTTTCATGGTGCTAGTGTCCCAATACTAAATGCTTGAACAAAGAGGAGGAAATTGAAAAAGGATAAGGGGCCTCAACGAGGTTAAGTCACCAAACATAACTAGGCCGGAGCAACTCATACGAACAACCAACTTTCCGCGACTATAAAGCATTATGTTAGAAGAATCTTCTGTCGGGTCAAAAAAACATCGGCCTTGAAACGAAATAAAATTCCTGACATTCTTTGTACTTTGGCAGACTAGGCCAAGATGCTCTACACTAGCAAGCAAACCCTCTCTGCCAAGGATTTCGTTTTCGCACACCAGAGCTCGGCGCATCAGTAGCTGACGAAAATCTGCGTCCTGCCCTTTACATCTCCTCCTGAGATTGCAATTCTAGCGGTCATGAATCACCGCTACAGTGTTATTTGTCATGGGTTAATGGGAAGGATGCACTAAGAATCAGTAGAAATTTGATGAATTCTAAAACGGAAGTGCCATGATCAGTCGGGATTGCTGCATTTTGATCATGACACACTTTGCTGTCGATTACTTGGTTGCCTTCAGCCGTTTAAGAATTCGGCGGATGTATTGAACGGTGAAGCCATACTGCTTCGCTAATTCAACCACCGATGCTCCTTGCCAATAGAATTGATAGATTTCCATGTCTCGAAGGTTTCGATCAACAGCGGGTTCAGGCGGCATGTTGTTGTGGTAGATAGCATGTAGTATAGCTTGGGTACAAACGGCGATATTGAGTAAATTGGATGGGTACTCTGGTGGGCCGGAAGCCCTCCGGAACCAGAGCTGCTTATGAAGTTTTCCTTATTTTGTAGGCGTTGTAACCTTTGCTTGAATCACAACGCATACAATAATCTGATTAGCGATGTCGACGATGGATAATTTGACCAATTCGCTGAGAGCTAATGCCAAACACTTTCGCAAGTTCTGAATAAGATTCACCCGCAGCATGGCGTTTGCGGATCAGTTGATTACGTTCAGCAGTAGTAAGCGCTTTGAGAGGTTGGGGGTTATCGTAGTAGAGATACCACAATAGGGCTTTCTGAGCTTGTTGTGACTTGGCAAGAGTAGAACCCGATTGCGCCTCTGAGACCCGATAGGGGCACTAAGTGATACCGGAAGTGAACCAGCGGAAATCCCGCTGGTTTTCGCTTTTCTAGCCGTTTTTGGATTTTTCTTCTCGCCGCTCGTGTCGTCCTGATTCAGTCCTTTCAGATAACTGAAAGGGGCTTTCCATTCGACACGGACCATCTGGCCCTCAGGGTTGATGACAA
>CAYSOC010000210.1:0-9772 GCA_964432445.1 uncultured Anaerolineaceae bacterium | reverse complement strand
AGAATATCAAGGTCATATTCGCGTTCGAGTCGTTCCTGAATAATATCCATATGGAACAGGCCGAGGAAACCAACACGGAAACCGAAATTCAGCGCGGTGGACGTTTCCGGCTCGAAGGTGAGCGAGGCGTCGTTCAGTTGCAGCTTTTCAAGTGCTTCGCGGAGTTCGGGATAGTCATCATTGTCAGTGGGGTAGAAGCCCGCAAAGACCATCGGCTTAACCTGCTGATAGCCGGGGACGGGGGTATCTGCCGGGTTTGCCGCCAATGTGACTGTATCCCCGACGCGGCATTCCTGCACCGTTTTCAGTCCGGTGGCGATATAGCCGACTTCACCAACGCTGAGTTCATCTGCCTCGATCATAGCGGGACGGAAAACGCCCATTTCAATCGGTTCAACGGTTGCGCCCGTTGCCATCAACCGCACATTCTGACGTCGCTTGAGCGTCCCGTTGAATACGCGCAAATAGGCGATCACGCCTTTGTATGAATCGTAGTGACTGTCAAAGATAAGCGCCTGCAATGGAGCGTTGGGATCGCCCTTTGGCGGCGGGACGCGCTGCACAACTGCTTCCAATACGGCTTCGACATTGATTCCAGTCTTGGCGCTGACCTTGACCATATCTTCTTTGGCGATGCCGAGCAGGTCTTCGAGTTCCTGCGCGATTTCATCCGGGCGCGCGGCAGGCAAATCGATCTTGTTGATCACCGGGATGATTTCCAATCCATGATCGAGTGCCAGATAGAGATTTGCCAGCGTTTGCGCCTCGACGCCCTGACTGGCATCTACGACAAGCACTGCGCCTTCGCAACCTTGCAGAGCGCGGCTCACTTCATAGGTAAAGTCCACGTGTCCGGGGGTATCGATCAGGTTGATCTCGTACTGTTCCCCGCTCGACGCTTTCCATGTCATACGCACCGCCGACGCCTTGATAGTGACGCCACGTTCGCGTTCCAGTTCCATGCTGTCCAGCAATTGTGCCTGCATGTCGCGTTCCTTGACCGTCCCGGTGAGTTGCAACAGGCGATCTGCCAGCGTACTCTTACCGTGATCGATATGCGCGATAATGCAGAAATTGCGAATATGTGCAGAATCCAATGCCACGCTCCAATACTACTGAACGCATTATAGCGGAAAGGGGGCGTGCATTAAAGCGGGAGTATGCGCCCATCCCGGACATTGGTTACAGTAGAGAATGTATCTGCAAACACAGGAAAACAGTTCATTTTGAAAACTGCCAAATATGCGCTCTATCTCTTTCCCATTATTCCCATCCTTTTGTCGCTGTTCGTCCTGCTGACCAAAGGCGGCGTTTTGCCGTTCTGGGATGAATGGAATGCCCTTGCCCCTGTCGCCATCAAAACGGCGCAGGGAACACTGACTCTTGAGGATATATTACGGCAGCACAACGAACACAAAATGGTGTTCACGAAACTCGTTACCGCAGGTGTTACTCTGTTCACCCACTGGAATATACGGGTTGAACTGGTGATTAGCGTTCTGCTTGGCTGCGGAATCACAGGGCTGATCGTTATCAACCTGCGGAAAATCACCACGATGCAAACCGCCCTCGCTGCGACGATTGCTTCCGGGCTGGTCTTTGCGCTTCGGGATTACGGCAACCTCATCCTGCCGTCGGAAACGCTGGTCTTTTTTGTGATGCTGTTTTTCTTCGGCGCGGTGACTGCCTTGTATTGCCTGACTAATCGTTGGCTGGCTTTGAGCATCGCGGCGTTGTGTGGCTTCGGTGCTGTTTTTGCGTTCCTGTCCGGGTGGGTTATCTGGCCTTTAATCCTTGTGGCGTTGCCATTTCTCGGCTATCGGAACTGGCGATTTATCGCGTTCTGGATTGTGGCGGGGGCAATTACGCTGGCGATCTTCCTGCTGACAGGCTACAACTTTGTGAACTCCACCACCAGCACTGTGCAGGTTCCTGTTTTCAGCTATGTATATTATTTCCTCGCCTATCTGGGAAGTATCTTTGTACCGGGAAGTGTGTGGAGTGTACCGATCAGCGCGGTAATCGGGCTGCTCGGCATTGGTTTGATCGTTGTCAACGGTTGGCTGGTACATCGGGAAAAGGGACGCGAAGTTGCCTTCTGGCTGGTTCTGGCTGGCTATTCAGTGGGAACGGCTATCCTGAGCGCAATAGGTCGCACCGCTGCATTTTTAAGCACGACGCCGAATCAACCCCTCGAAACGCGCTACGTCATTCATACTGTACCGTTCTGGCTGGCGGCGATTTTCCTGACTCTGCAAGCCCTTCCACAGTTGCATATCTACCCGGCAACACGCAGGGTTTATCAGGTTCTTCGGCCTGTGTACAGGCTTGCGCTTGGTGGTTTGTTGATCGCGTATCTGGTCATCAACTCGTTATTGATTCTTGCCATCCGTCCGGTTGTGACGCCAGAGCATGTCGCCTGCGCCCTTGCCTATCACGATACCAGAGATGTTTCCTGCATG
Organism: uncultured Anaerolineaceae bacterium; assembly: GCA_964432445.1. GTDB lineage: Bacteria > Chloroflexota > Anaerolineae > Aggregatilineales > UBA2796 > JBBRMW01. The sequence goes on along the minus strand of CAYSOC010000210.1, from coordinate 7,310 downwards.
AAGGGGATTTACCCGGACGGGCAACTGGAAGAACTGCGCCCCTATCTGGATGCGCTTTATGAAAACAGGTTAAGCGTTTTTCAGGGAAGATAAATACCGAAACTTGCGCTGGGCAGTGAACGGCCTCTGTAAGATCAACAGTCTCAGTGAGCAGGTATAGCGGAGTAGTATAATCCAATGCTATGCCCAATTCTACTGAGACGCATCAAAGAGGAAGTACGAAGACCTCGCGTGCCTGAGTTACAGACGGTTAGAATTGGCGCGATTTCATCTTGCCTATGAGTTCTAAATAACGCGCTCGGGGTTCGGCTTTACGCCAGTGAATCCCATGACGATATTGGAAATAGTAGCCGTGTAGAATAGCGATGACCAAAGTCATCAATGCAAGTGTTGCGTAGTATATGTGTTTGCCTGCCACCACATAAATACAGGCCAGAATTGCGCCGATAATGGCGGATTTAGTCAAACGTCTTGTCAGTGGTACATGAGCCTCAAATCCATGAAAAATTATCTGTGCTGTGAGCCAGGGTATGATGAAGAGGAGGGCATCAAAATAGGTTGGCATAGGTAAACCTCATGTGTTTTTGAATACAAATTTAGATTATTCTAAAATTCAATTTTTGTCAAATTAAAATCTACGTTGCGATAGGCTTGGACATACCATTGAATCAAGGTTTGGAGATGAATATCGAAAGTTACTTTGCGCAGTCTTGTCACCTTTTGGCGCTGGACTGTCTCTATAGATCAATACGAAATCAGGAGCAGGAATGAGCCAATCCTATGACGATCTGATTGAACAAGCGAAACAAGCCTCGGAAGATGAGCGCCGACGCGCGCTGGATGAACTCATTTCACTGTTTGCCGGGGCAGCCTATCGCTGGGCGCTGCTCGTTCTGGATGACGAAAACGCCGCTTATGATGCAGTGCAGGATGCGTGGCTGAGTGCCTGGCTGCACCTTGACCAGCTTCGGGAGAGCGCCGCATTTCCAGCGTGGTTCCGCCAGATTGTAATTAGTTCCTCGCGTCACACCATTCGCGGCGAAAAAGAATCCGTTCCGCTGAATGAAGAAGCCGCCGAGCCAGTCGCAACGACGCCTGATCCAACCGAGGAAGTCGAAACCAGAGAACGTATGGAGCGCATCCGTGAGGCTGTACAAGCGTTGCCAGAACATGAGCGCGTTGTCACCGAACTATTCTACTTCTCCGATTATCCACAGCAGGAAATCGCGGAAGTCCTGTCTATCCCTCTGACAACCGTCAAAAAGCGGCTGCAATATGCGCGCGAACGTTTGAAAACCATGATTCAGCCAGATATTATGGCGAGCCTCGACGCTCTCAAACCCGACCTGATCGAGATGACGTGGGACGCTTTGCCCAATAACGCGATGCTGGAATGGACGCCGCCAGGTTCGTTCGATAATACAAAACCAACTGAACTGCCGCTTCTGTGGCGTATACCGAGGTAAACGAAGATATGTATATCCCCAGCGTAATCGAAGAAACCGGACGCGGCGAACGTAGTTATGACATTTATTCGCTGCTGCTCAAGGAACGGATCGTCTATCTCGGCAGAGCGATTGACGATCAGGTAGCGAACCTGATTGTTGCACAGCTACTCTGGCTGGATCGGGAAGACCCGGAGAGCGAAATTCGGATGTATATCAACAGTCCTGGCGGGCAGGTCATGGCAGGGTTTGCGATATACGACACGATGCAATTGATCCACGCCCCGGTAAGCACCTTCGCAGTTGGGCTTTGTGCCAGCTTCGGCACAATCGTCCTGACAGCGGGCGCGAAAGGGCGACGCTTTGCGATGCCAAACGCCACTATCCATATGCACCAGCCGCTCGGCGGCGCACAGGGGCAGGCCAGCGATATTGTGATTCAGGCGAAGGAAATCATGCGTTCCCGCGAACGGCTGAATAAAATCCTCTCTGAAACCACTGGACAACCGATAGAAGTTATCGAGCGGGATACGGATCGGGATTTCTATATGGATGCCCCAGCCGCTATGACTTACGGTCTGGTGGATAGCATCCTGACGCCAGCGCCAGCGCTAAACGGCAACGGACACAGCCAGCTATCAAACGGATACAACGGCAGAGCCTTGCACGGATAATCTGGAGACTCCTGAGAGTCCCGATAAACCCCACCCTAAATCCCTCCCCGCTGGCGAGGAGGGACTTCCAAACCCGCGCAACCTGGCTCCCTTTCCCTGCCTGCGGGGAAAGGGTTGGGGATAGGGTCAATTCTTTTCAGACAATCACTCTTCCACCAACCGATAACCAACACCCGGTTCAGTCAGAATCAAACCGGGCAAGTCCGGGTTTTGTTCCACCTTGTTGCGCAGTTGACCGATGTAGACGCGCAGATAATGCACTTCGTCCTCATAGGCTTTGCCCCACACTTCGCGCAAAATCTGTTTGTGCGTCAGCGCGCGACCTGCATTGGTGATGAGCATCCGCAGCAGCGCGTACTCCGTCGGCGTGAGGTGGATTTGCTCCCCGTTGCGTCGGACGATGCGATGGGTTACATCAATGGAGAGCGTCCCGAACGTGTAGACCTCGGTTTCCTGTTTCGGGCGTGAATGGCGCAAGGCCACCCGTAGCCGCGCCAGCAATTCCTTCGGGCTATAGGGCTTGGTCAGATAATCGTCTGCGCCCGCATCCAGCGCCGCAACCTTGTCATCATCCCTGTCGCGGACGGTCAGCATCAGGATTGGCGTGGTCGTCCATTCCCGCAATTTACGCAACACTTCGATCCCTGCCATATCGGGCAAACCCCAATCCAGCAGAATCACATCCGGGCGCAGCGTCCCGGCAAAACGCAAACCATCCGCGCCGCTGTCGGCCTCGTGTACCTGATAGGCGTTTGCTTCCAGCATCAACCGCAATGGGCGGCGCAGCGCAGCCTCGTCATCAATTATCAAAGCAACAGGACACATGATTAGGTTTCTTCTCCCCTGACGCTAATTATATCAGGCGGGCTTAGTCCCCCAATGAACCGCCATCGTTCCGAATACAAAACGTTTGAAACCGACATCCACAAACCCGGCGGCGCGCATCATTTCTGCCAGTTCTTCCGGCGATTTGAATCCTTTGGTCGATTCTGGCAGATATTTATAGGCGTCGCGCTGTCCAGTCAGGATCGTTCCCAATGTCGGGATGATGAAATTCAGGTGAATCAGCACGAACGGGCGCACAATCGACGGCGGCGGCGGCGATGTATCCAGACAAACCATGCGCCCGCCCGGTTTGACGACGCGGAATTGCTCCCGCAAGGCGCGCGGAATATCGATCACATTGCGTAGCAGATAGCCGTGTGTCACGGCGTCAAAGCTGGCACTCGGAAACGGCAGATTGAGAGCGTCGGCAGTTACCCAGCGCACCTGTTCCCCCATCGGGCGTTTCCGTCCGGTGAGCATCATGGCAGGAGCAAAGTCCGCACCGAACGCCGTACCAGCGCCGCTGGAAAGCGCTTCAAAGGCTATATCGCCTGTTCCGGTGGCAATATCGAGCATCTTGCCGCCTGCCGGAATCGACGCCATCTTAATCACAAACCGACGCCAGGCGCGATCCTGCCCGCCCGTCATCAGTTTATTCATCAAATCATAGCGCGGCGCGATGCGCTGGAATACATCCTGCACAGCATCGGCGCGCTCATGTCCACTCAGTTTTTCCACAGATTTTTTCGCTTGGTTGTTCATTGTTGCGGTACATTATAAAAGATTCAGGGCATGTGTGTTAGATCACAAAACTTTTAAAGACGATTTACGTAAATAGCATCATGAATTACAACAAGGAGCAAGGATAATGTCTACAGGTCATCGCCCAACGGGGGTTACTATCATCGCCTCGTTGATGCTAATTGGCGCTTTGTTTGCCCTTTGCGGCGGACTCTTCAAACTGGGCATCATCGCCCCTGCCAACGTGTTTCAGTTTGACTTTCGTGGGTTGTTTGTTGATAGCTTCTCTGCCATATTTGCGATTGTGCTTGCCGTCGCTAACCTGATTTTGGCTGGCGGGATGTTCAATCTGGCGAAGTGGGCCTATTGGATCACCGTTTTTGTGCAAGGTCTGGCCGTCCTGAACGCTATGCGCGGCGGTATTGGTGGGTTGTTCACCGTTGGCTTGATCCCGTTGATTGTGGTAGCCTATTTGCTTCTGGATCGCAATGTGCGGAATGCTTTCCGTACATAACACGCGGATTGGAGCGTTGTGACGCTTTCGCTGGATCGACAGAATCAATATCGGGAACGGTTTCGGCGGGCGCGCACAGGTTGGCAGCCCGCTACCGAAGTTTATGAGGGCTTGATCCGTGCGGCGCTCCGCCCCGGTTGCCACGCACTGGATATTGGGTGTGGGCGCGGCGGCGTCCTCGAACAGGTCGGAGATGGCGTTACCTATCCATTCGGGATCGATCCCGATGGCGTTTCGCTGGTGGAACACCGCCTGCCGGAACTGCCGCGTGCCGTAGCGCTGGCGGATGCACTCCCCTTCAAGGATGAATCCTTCGATCTCATTCTGTGTAGTTGGGTATTGGAACACGTTGTACAGCCGGAACGTGTATTCAACGAGGCGGCGCGGTGTCTGAAACCCGGTGGGGCGTTTATCTTCCTGACACCAAATGCGCGTGCGTTCGTGACGCTGCTCAATCGTGTACTAAAACCCGCGCAGGCGTTCCTCGTCCCGCGTCTGTATGGCAGAGCCGAGTCGGATACCTTCCCGGTGGTTTATCGTGCCAACACAGGCAGCCAAATCAAGCAACTGGCAGGCAACGCAAAACTACAGATGGAACAATTGCGCTCCATCCCTGATCCGAGCTATCTGGCGTTCAACCCGTTGTTGTATCGGTTGAGCGTATGGATCAGCGGAATTACACCGCCTGTACACCTCGTCGGGTGTTGCCGCCGCGTATAATCCCGAAAAAATTCCGCAGGATCAGCCCAAGCCCTGTCATAAACAGCATCACGATCAACGCGCCACCAATCGACATACCCAACCGAACCGGGCGCGTCAATGGAATAGTCAACCCGGTTGCAACAGGGGTGACGGGATGGGGCGCTGCGCCAAACTGTGCCTGTAGCTGATCTTTCGCCTTGACGTTGAACGCAAATTGAGTCGCTGTGGTTGCATCGGCAAAGGGCGTCACAAAGGTGATCGCATAATCGCCGGGAGTGAGGTTGCGGAAACAGGTTTCTGCCGTCGTCTTATCATCCAGAATCAGATTGGAGAATAGAATCCCATCCTGTTTCAGGTTCGCACTCACGCCGGAAAGAGATGCTTCGCCCTCTTCGCGGATCATATTCTTGTTCGCGTCGGCAAAAGTCTGGACGCAGATCGCCCCGGTTTCAGTTTGTGCGTGCGCTGAAACCGTGCTGAATAGGGCAAATACAATCAATAATGCAGCGGGGAGCAACCGCCTCATGACGTAAAATCCCGCAGTTGGCGCGAACGAACCGGGTGACGCAGGCGGCGCAGGGCTTTTCCTTCGATCTGGCGGATGCGTTCGCGTGTCAGGCCGAATTTCTCACCCACTTCTTCGAGCGTATAGGCACGCCCGTTGGCAAGGCCAAAGCGCAACCGCAAAATGCGCGCCTCGCGTGGCGTCAGTGTAGCGAGGACTTCCTCGACCTTCTCGCGGAGCAGGTTATCCTGTGCGCTCTGGGCAGGAGTTGGCGCGGTATCGTCCTCAATGAACATGCTCAATTCGCTGTCGTCTTCTTCACCGACAGGCTGCTCCAGACTGAGCGGCTTCCAGCTTACCTTGAGCATCCATTGCACTTTGCGCGGGTCAATCTTCATCTCGGCGGCAATCTCTTCAGGTGTTGGCTTGCAACCGTGTTCCTGTTCCAGTTTGCGCACTGTTTTGTATAGCTGGCGAATGCGATCTGTCATGTGGACGGGGACGCGAATGGTGCGCCCCTGGTCGGCAATGGCGCGGGTGATCGTCTGGCGAATCCACCATGTCGCGTAGGTGCTGAAGCGAAAGCCGCGCGCATATTCAAACTTCTCGACGGCTTTCATCAGGCCGAGATTGCCTTCCTGAATCAGATCGAGGAAGGGGACGCCGCGCGACATATATTTCTTGGCGATGCTCACAACAAGGCGTGTATTGGCGCGAATCAGATGATCGCGGGCGTTCTTGCCTTCATCAGCAGTGCTTTCCAGCAAGGCGCGATCACAATCGGTCAGTTCCTCGGTGGCAAGACGGGCTTCGGCGTGCAAGCCAGCTTCATAACGCTGGGCGAGGACAGTCTCTTCTTCCATCGAAAGGAGCGCAACGCGGGACATTTCCCGCAGATAGAGGCCAACAGCATCCTCTTCGGTGAGTGAAGCGAGGTTCTCGGCAGTGTAAAAATCGGCCTCTTCGGGAACGTCTTCGAGGTGCAGCGGCTCTTCTGCGCCTTCCTGCTGATTATCGTAAATGTCTACGCCCGCTGCGTAGAGCGCCGCCGAAAGTTCGTCATACAATTCCGGCTCGGCGTCTGGCATGAGTTCCCAGATGTCGTCTGCGGTGAGAAATCCCTGCGATTCGGCTTTGTCCAGCAGCCGGAGCAATGTCTTATTCGGGTTGCTGTTCTGACTATCCTCTTTCACGACATTTCCCTTTCGCGTAATAAATTCTACAAACGTTTCGCTTTTGGTGGGTGCATCTGGTCGCGGAGCGCTTTGAGGGCAGCGAAACGCGGATCGATGACATCCTGATCGCAATCACACGGGCCATCGTTGCGATTTGCGCCACACGTCGGGCATAGCCCGGCGCAATCGGGACGGCAAAGCACATGCTTCGGCATCGCCAATAATGTTTCTTCGCGGACAAGCGGCGCGAGGTTCATTATCCCGGACTCGTCGATGACAAATGCGGCATCGGGTTCAGGGGGATAAACAAAAATCTCCTCGATTGGGACATCCAGCGTAACCGTCGCGTCTTCGAGGCAGCGGATACAGTCGCTGTGCAATTGGGTGTGCAGATCGCCCTGTACCAGAATGCCACGCGAGGTACGGCTCATGACAATTTTGCCATGCAGGAAATCGACAGTGAGATCGTCGGCAACGCGCAATGTGGATGGAATGTCGAGTTCGTTTTCGCGGCTGTGTCCGGGGCCTTCATTCAACAAATAGCCAACGTTTAACTTGAGGACTTTACCGGGAATATAATGGGCGTCGTTCAAGGCGGGCCTTTGAGGAACTCGGATACGATAGCGTGATTATAGGAGGTACGTTCCCCTGAGTCAATCGCCATTGACCCTTCCTGACCCTTTTCAATCGAATCACTATTAGTTTTTAATAAAATCAATATGCGATCCC
>CAYSOC010000209.1:0-10033 GCA_964432445.1 uncultured Anaerolineaceae bacterium | reverse complement strand
CAGTTATGATGCGCTATTTCCTTTCTCCCTCAAAAGTTTCAATCAGTTCATTGAAAATGCTGTTTGCACAGATATACGCAATAGCTTCTACTTTGTTTCAAATTTTTAGAAGCATTTCAACCTTTAACATAAATATCAAATTTTTCGATTTCACATTGAGATTTATCTGAATTTTCCCACCCTAAATTCCTTATTTTAAGATTCGAGGCCATACGCTAAAATACCCATTTATGAAAGCACAGGTTATCACCCTCGAACCTTATGACGATTACGCCTCGGTGCGGGATCAGCTCTCGTTTGTCCGCGCAGAGCGTGTATTGTTGGTTGTTCCCGAAGGTGGAACGGTCTTACTCTGGTCGTAATACAATCTCATTATTGGGCAGTGGAATACGTTGCTGGTCTATGACTGGCAACCGTTGAATGCTGTCTGGTGCATAGAGGCCGATTGCGATCTTCCAGCCGGAAGGTATATCGCCAGGAATGGGAATCGAGACACAATCATTGATAACCTCACCGGGTAACCATGCCGAAGTTGGATATTGTCCGTCTTTGGGCTGGCGATCAGATAATGTATCGGTGTTTTCCCCTGTTACCAGATGAACATATGCTACATAATCAACAGAAGTTCCAGCCAGCGAAATCCAGCGAAAACAAGCGTTCAAGGTGTTATCGGTCATACTCAACCGAGGGGGAGCGGCTAATCCAATCCTGTCGCCAAAATAATAGTAGGGCGTCTCCTGAACTACGTCGCCATGAATAGCAATCCGTCCGATGAGCGGTGTAACTGGATTGCCCTTAAAATCAGTAGCAGAGATAGCTGTTTTCGCAGCGGGATCGTATAACCCGGCACTCAGCGGGTAGATGGCTTGTGCGGGAGCATTGGGCGAGATGCGCACCGCGTAATGTTCAGCCCATTTCATGCCCGGTTGCCAGTCTGATGCGAGCAGGTTGCCCGTCGCCGGCAGGCTATCGCGCTTGATGATAGCCGGGTCTATGGTATGCAAAAACGATTGCAATGTAGCCGGGCCTGCCCGCAATGCGCGCCAGTACAACGTAATATATACGACATCTCCGGGGCGGGCATCTGGCAGGGCAGGTGACATCCCGATTAACTCGGCTAAATCGCCATAGCGGATTGCCAGCGGACGTTCGACGGTGGCAGGTACGCTATGGATACTATATGCAGGCACATAATATCCATAGGTACAAACTACAGCGACGACTGCCATAGCGCACGCCATAGCGAGTATTTGCAGATTCCGTCCAGGTCTGATTGTCCAAACGCTCAATCCCCATGTGATCAGAACACTCCAGCCTGCAATCCCGGTAAGCAGATAACGCCCTGTCACACCAGACCAGACCTTCGCCGCCTGATAGAAAGCAACGCCACACCAGACCAGCACAAAAGTTACCACGAGCATTGACGGACGAAAACCTGCCAGTCGTTTTTTCCATAATCGTCGCAGGAATTGTACGACAAGGCCAACCAGCGCCAGCAGCGTCAGCCCGTCAAAAAAGATGTTAAGTTCGCCTACTCCGGTTGCACCACCGCCGAATCGCGCCCAGGCTGTCTGGTATAAAAATGGAGCGCGTGACAAGGCAATATCCCAGGCAAGGCTCCCCTCGTGGATAGCATCCCCTTTCCATGCCACGAGGATCATATTGCTTGCGGTAGGATCGCCATATCGGGCGAGATTATGCAAATACCAGGGCGCAATGATCACTGCAATGATCACTGCCATCATCGGGATATGACGCCAGCCAGAGCGCCGGAAGCCGGGACCCAGCAGAAGTGCCAGACCTGCCGGAAACGCCAAAAAAAGGGTGTTGACTTTTGTGATCAGCGCCAGACCAAGCGCTACACTGAAAAGTAGCGCCAGCCAGCGCGAAAGTCCGTCGCGTTGTATTCGCAACGCTAGAAGCAAAACCAGACTGGACAATAAAAACGCCAGCCTGTCGTTACTGATAACGCTGGATAGATAAATAAACTGGGGGGCGAAGCATAACACTGCAAGCGCCAGTAATCGACATTCCGGGCGATCAGGCCACAATAAACGAAAGATCGCCATCCCTGTAAACACGGTTGCCAATCCCATTGCAATCGCAAACAAACGCATCACATGGACGGAGAGCGCCGTACTGCTTCCTGTATATGGAAACGCTTCGGCACTGGTATGTAGATAGATATTTTTGTTATCGCTACCGGGGATCGCAATATCAAAAGGAGGATAATAGGGATTCAGGCGTTTTTCAATTTCCGCGAAATCGTTGGCAGGGATGAGCCATGCAATCGGCATATTCAACACATAATATAAAGGAGCCTGGAAATATTCGCCGCGTGATTGAGCAGCCGCTTCCGGTAATACGCCTGTTGTTGCGAGTGTGCGAATGAAACGGTAATGTTCAATTTCATCCGGGCCTTCAAATATGGGGCCGAGGCTGAATGTTATGGCTAATACTGTATAGAGTATCAGGATTGCCCCGGCGATGAATCGTTCACGGCGCGCAGTTAACGTTAAGATGCTCGAATCCTCATGTGTTGTCGGGTCATGGTACTATAAAGGCTGTTCTATCACAATACGAGTAATCATGAATGATTACAATACGGAGCATGAAAACTCCCAACTACATTCATAGAATAAATTTTGGGATGTTTTATTGGATAGCACAGGGTAAACTTTCCAATCATAATGGTGCATATGGATCGCGTCATTCAGGAAAATGTAGAAAACATTGAGTTTGTTTCTTGTCCACGATGAAAGCCCAGGTCGTTACTCTCGAACCCTATGATGATTTTGCCTCGGTGCGGGATCGGCTCTCGTTTGTCCGGGCAGAACGTGTGCTGCTGGTTGTTCCCAAAGGCGGCACGGTCTTACAGCGTCGGCTCGATCTGGTACTTATCCTGCGCGAACTTGCCCGGAGCGACATCCGGCTGGCGCTCATTACCCGCAACCCAATGGTAAGTGAACATGCCATCGGATTGAATATTTCTATCTTCCCGACTGTAGAGGCTGCGCAAAACGGGCGTTGGAAACGACCTCGTTCCAGTTTGCTGGATAAAAAACAGCTTGATTCTTCGGATGTGCAGCCAGATCGGGCAGAACTACAGGAATTACAGGAGGTTGCCAGTCGCTTGCGTCCGGTTTCGCCGGAGCAGGTACGTCAGCGCCGCACCACAGGGATAGCAACTGCCGCTATTCTTTCCGCAGTGTTGCTGGCAACCAGCTATTTCCTCGCGCCCTATGCGCGTGTGCGCGTCTTTCTGGCACGGGATCAACTCACTACGACGGTAAAAATCATCGCTGATCCAACCATCGCCATAGAAAACGTGGCGACGGGTCATATTCCCGCAACTCTCGTGAGCAACATTTTTCTGACACGGCAGGGGCAAATTCCCACCACTGGCAAAACCGATGTGCCTGCCACCCTTGCCAGCGGTACGGTCATCCTGACCAACCAAACCCCCGACCCGGTGAGCATCCCGATTGGCACTGTTGTCGCAACGCTTGGCGCACGTCCAGCACGTTTCCGCACGCTCAAGGATGTGTTGTTGAACGGTTATGGTACTGCGGAAGTGACCATTGCCGCGACCAACGATAGCGCCGGGCCAGTAGGCAACATTGAAGCCAATCTCATCACGCAGGTAGAGGGGAGTTTATCGGGCAAGCTGGCGGTACGAAACGCACTTCCAACGCAGGGTGGCACGATTCGCCAACAGGGAATCGTCACCAAAGCCGATCAGGATCGCTTGCTTGGTCTGGTGCGGGATCAGATTCGCGCCAGCGCCCTCGGCGATATTTCGCTCACCCCCACGCAATTCATCGCGCCAAATTCGATTCAGATTGTCGAAGAACGCCCTGAATGGACAACCTTTGGCAATTTCGTTGGCGACCAGAGCGACACGCTGATACTCACACTCAAAGTGCGCATTCAGGCGCTTGTGATAGATGAGATTCCAGCGCGCAAGGTCGCCTATGCTGGCCTCGCACGACAGCTTGCAAATCGGCAGATCGTGGTGGACTCGGTGCAATATCAGCGTGGGAAAATCGATCCGGTGGATGATAAAGGGATGTCGTCTTTTCTGCTTACGGCTTCCGGGGATGCTGTAAACGGTATCAGCCCGGAAGCTCTGCGTTCGCGCCTGATCGGAATTGGCGTAAATGATGCGCGGACATTGATGGATCGGGAAATTTTGCTTGATCCACGCCGCCCTCCTCAAATCGATCTCTATCCCGGCTTTCTGGGGCGGTTGCCGCTGCTTGGCGTGCGGATTGATGTGGAGGTGAAATAGCGAATGCCGATCACCGGGAAATTGTTGGGAGTTGATCACGGTTCAAAAGTAATTGGTGTGGCAGTATCCGATGCGACAGGATTAGTCGCGCGTCCCCTCATACTAATCACACGCTCCACCCGCGATAAAGATTTCGCCGCGCTATCCAGAATGATTGCAGAACAAAATGTGACAGGCATCGTCGTTGGTCTGCCAGAAACACCGGAGAATTTTGAAGGTGAAAGTCAGGCAACAATCGCGCAAAACTGGGCGGCACGCCTCGCTGGACAGGTCGCAATCCCCGTTTATCTCTGGGAAGAAACCTATTCCACCTTCGAGGCACAGGAAATCATCGCCCAAAATAATCTGAAACGCGCGCGTGTGGATGACATCGCGGCGGCTGTAATCCTGCAATCGTTTCTGGATGCCCATCGTGAAGTCGAACACTTGCCAAATCCGATCAAAGGACGGCGCAAACCCAAATCTGATTAGTACGACAATCCATAGAACACATACGTTAATGGCGGAAGAACGATGATTGTCTTCCGACCATTTATCAGTTAACTACGAACGTGGTGCGAAGGTTGGCAGGGGTGTGTTGGTAGCGTCAACGGTAGGAACGAGCGTCGGGGTTGCCGGTAATCCAACCTGAACGGTGATCGAACGGCTTTCGGTCTGACCATTGAGGTAAGTCACGTTCAGCGTGTAGACCACAGGCTGCCCCGGCACATAGTTACCCGCTGCCGAAGGACAGTTTGTACGCTGGTTGGGATTGTCGGTGATGATTTCCGGGCCACCAGACCAGTTGCTGCCATGCAGCGTGATCTGCTGCGCACCTACTACCCAATAAGACAGTACGACACATCCACCCGCCGGAATCGAGGTCTGATCTGCGGTGAAATACTCGATATGGTAATTGACACTCGGTGATGGGGTGCTGGTTACACCGGGGACAACCGATGGTACAAAGGTCGGTGTACCACCCGTTCCGGCGCAATCCTGCCCAAAGATTGTTGCTGGCCCGACATATTGTGAACCATTCCATCCGCCAATGGAGATGATGAGGCGCGTTCCCTCTGGCTGGGTTGGATAACTCACGGAGACAGCATAATAGGCGTTGGATACAGGGGCAACCGCAGAGCCAAGCTCAATATTCAGATTCGACGCCAGATTGACGCGAAGCCGCACAAATGGAGCGTTACTTTGCGTGAAATAACCCTCTGTCAATGTGAAGTTACAGGTAACAATCGTTGTATTGGGCGCGATGAATGTGGGTGTTGCACTCAGCGGAATCGGTGTTGGGCTGGGAATAAACGGCGTGCTGCTCGGCGTAATCGGTATCGGGGTTGGCGAGGCTGCCGGCCCGATACAGGGATTATTGGCATACACGACGCCAATGCTATAAACATCACCACGATAGTAAGCCGTCGCGCTGAATTGAATCGGATTTCGGGTTGGTCGGCGCAGGAATCCTCCACTAACCTTTCCATCGGCAGGCAGGCGCGGAATCAGACCGACGGCGAGCAAATGACCATCGGCATCAGTGAGTCGATAGGTCGCAAACCATCCGGGAGACGCTTGCCCCGAAAGCCCACTTGCCTGCCATGTGCCACAGGAACGGCTATTCGCTCCGGGAAACGCGAGTTGGTTGAACGGACCGCCACCCGCATGTACCTGACTGAATCCAGCCAGTGTGAAAAGGATCAATACCGTGACAATGATCGAAATACGCTTACCCAATTTTTCTTGTCTCCAATTGATTTGACTCAACAGGATGAAGTGATTTGAAATGGATGGAGAATGAGGTTTGAAAGCAAATGCGTTAACTTCATCGCATTCACTTATTCTACGGACTATCAAAATTACTACTTGAAAATTGGCTGACATATGGCCTGCGTTCATTCGGCGCGTACATGACTTCGGGCTATGATTCAGGACAGGTACGCCATTTTTTGATGGCTGTGAGAGGGGGTAAAATATCCTCCAGAGGAAATAAAAGTTATGCAGGCCAGCAAAATCGAAGTTTTGCGGTGGGATTTGCCGCGTTTGGCGGGTGCGATCACCGATGGGAAGCTCCGCGTACCGGACTTTCAGCGCGCGTGGGTATGGGAACGAAACAAGGTGGTGGCGCTTCTGGATTCGATCTACCGCGAATTTCCAATCGGATCATTTTTCATCTGGCGTGCGCCGACATTCTATAATAAATATTTTCGGGATGTTGCGGGGCTGAAACTCCCGCCACCAAAGCCATCGGATGAATTGATGTTTATTCTCGATGGTCAACAGCGTATTACTTCGCTGTATGTGGTCAGTCATGCGCGCCAGTTAATCGAACGTCATGAGAATGATCCCGGTGTCGAAACGGCTCTGCTTGAAAAATTACGTGCCTATACCGATATTGTCTTTGATACTGACGAAGGAATTTTCCGGCTGCGGCGCGCGGATAATAATCGCTTTGTGGCCTTCTGTGATCTGATGGACGATGATCGCTACGATTTGGAAGACGCGCTCACGCCGGAACAACGCCGCCGGGTACGCGATTGCCGAATGCGCTTTAAAAATTATCCATTCTCGGTGATTACCGTCGAAGATAAAACGCTTGATGATGTTGCCGAGATTTTCAAGCGCATCAATCAGGGCGGCAAACGCCTGAGCCTTTCCGATTTGATCATTGCTTCCACATGGTCAACCGATTTCAACCTGCGTGAACGCATCCAGAAGGATTTGAATAATTATCTGGAAGAGTCACCGTTCGGGGCTATTGAACCGGAGATTGTCACGGAGACACTGGCGTTATTTCTACGCGGTAATTCGACGCAGGCGGCGCAGCTTGAATTGAGTGTAGAAGAAGTCGAAGTCGCATGGAATGCCTGTATCAAGGGTATCTTTGGCGCGGTCAAGCAGTTCTACGAGTCTTTTGGCGTGATGCGTTACGAATGGCTACCCTATCGCGCGATGTTGCCTCTGCTAGCCTATTTCCATGCACAACGCGGCGAACATCCATTGACGCCAGAGCAACAGGTTGGAGTAACAGAATGGTTCTGGCGGGCAGGCATTACCGCACGCTATGCACAGGCGGCAGTTTCCGCGATGGCGCGCGATAAAACGGATGTGATGGATGCCCTGCTCAATGATCAACCAATGCTCCTGAGCGTGCGCGGTGCGGCGACTGCCAACGATTTGCTCAAACTGCGTATGGAACGCCAGAGCGCACTCAAGAATGCCATATTCTGCTTGCTGGCGCTGAACGCTCCGCGCGATTTTATCGACAGCAAACCGCTCAAACTGGATTCAACAATTTTTTCTCCGACAACCAAACAGGATCGGCGTGTGGTTTTTTCCAAAAAAGCATTGGCAAATCTGGACGGACTCCACGAATTTGACCTTGTGATGAACAGTCTGCTCATTCCGCCTGCCTTGCATACAGTTATGGCGGGAAAGCTGCCGTCGGTATACCTTAATGCCTTCGCAGAAGCCAATGAGGATTTGGAATCGGCGCTTGCCAGCCATTTCTTGCCAGCCGATGAAGATTCCCCTTTATGGCGCGATGATTATCCCGCATTTTTGCGCACGCGCGCGGAGATGATTGCCGAACGCCTGCGTACCCTCGCGGCTATCCCTGAATAGGAAAATCACTACAATTAGGGATAAGTTAGATAGGGGTGGATGATGAAGATACCCAAATATTGGGCAAAGGGTACACAAACTGCGCAGGGGCTGGACGGCAAAACCAGCACATTTACCTGTTGGCAGTGGTCGGATGAAAGTGTCGAACATGCCCGACGTAAAGCAAATTCCAGAGCAAGCGAACTGGCACAACGCATCGCAAACGGTGTCACCCTTGAACGCTATCCCTATGGTGTGCATCCTCTTCGGGAGGAAACGCTGGAAGTCGTGACCAACGACGATGATCAGGAAATCGGGGTTATCACCCGCAATGCGTATGGCGCGCAAGTCCTTAACACCACCAAAGCCATGTTTATTGATATTGACTTTCCGACACGGAGATTATCGCAACCATCTTTATTCGGGCGTCTTTTTGGCGGTAAAACTGCGCCAACCCCGGAGGAAGCGGCTGTTCAGCAGGTCACAGCATGGGCAGAAACACATTCTAATCTCGGCATTCGAGTCTATCGCACACTAGCCGGGTTGCGTTGTTTGATTACCAATCGTCTGTTTGAACCAACGCAACCGGAAGCATTGAATATTTTGCAGGAACTCAACAGCGATCCACTGTATATCCGGCTGTGTAAAGCCCAGGAGTGTTTTCGGGCGCGGTTGACGCCAAAACCCTGGCGTTGCGGCGCAGGTCACCCACCCGCGCCAGGTTTTCCCTGGGAAGATCGGGAACAGGAAGCCGAATATAGAGCGTGGGAACGCGAATATCAGCAGATTGCGCACGGCTATACAACCTGCCGTCTCATAACTCAATTGGGTACATCGCAGGTTCATCCAGAGGTAAAACCCATTCTGAATCTTCATGATCGGATTGCCTGCTCAACGCAAAATCTGGAATTGGCATAACTCGACTCTTGACTCTGACGTAACGTCATGGATTACGATGATGAAGTTGGAGAAAAACGAAAATGGGTAAAAAACGAATCTTCCCGCAAATCAGCGAGGAGAAACAGAAGGATTATGAACGTTCTGCGCGCCTGACTTATGATCCACAAGTTGTCAATGAATCGATCAAACTGTGGAACAGCTATGACAAGGCGAAGAAAGACGCAATCGGTGAAGAGGGGATGCAGGTCTACAACGATCTCATAGATGCACTCGAAGCTGGAACACCTGCGCAAAGCGCCGAAGTGCAGGCGATTCTGGAACGCTGGCATCAACACCTGCGCTATTTCTACGAACCGACACTGGAAATCTTGCGCGGGCTTGGTGAAATGTACAATACACATCCTGATTTCATCGCCAACTTTCAGAAGCTGCACCCGGAATTGCCGCAATATCTGCAAGACGGGATCAAGGAATACGTCGATCAATTGGAATATGCGGAAATTGTACGGCTGCTTTCGGAAGATGAACAGCAATCTACAACCAATTAATCGCTTGCCGGGTCGTATCCAATCGGCCCGAATTGTGTTTTATGTTTGTGCAATTCTCCTTAACATTCCTCTCTGGTTTTTGCCCAAAAACCCTTTGCTCAGGCTTGTGCAACTTGCTATAATGTGAATGTTTGCACATGATTTGTCACGTCCACAACTTTCCTGCGGGCGTTGATATTTAGTTTTACTGTCGAAGGAGAATTCACCATCATGACTGACGCAGCAAAGGCCGCGCCCGCCGCCAAAGGTCTGCAAAATATTGTCGTTGGACAAACCAAACTCAGCGAAGTCAACGGCACTGAAGGCAAGCTCATTTATGCGGGCTATGCCATTCAGGATTTAGCCGATAACGCCTCGTTTGAAGAAGTAATCTATCTGCTCTGGAACGGCGTCCTCCCTAACAGCGCACAATTGAATGAAATCAAGGCCGCGCTCGTTGATAACATGACGCTTGCCCCCGGCATTGTCAACCTGATGAAGGGTATCCCCCACGACGCCACTCCAATGGCGGTGCTGCGCACCATTGTTTCGGCACTCGGCCTGTTTGACAAGAACGCCGATAATAACGCCCCGGAACAGAACAAGCGTAAGGCACTCTATATCACTGCCCAGGCGCCGAGCATCGTTGCTGCGTGGGAACGTATCCGTCACGGTCAGGAACCGATTGCCCCTCGTAAAGACTTCGGTTTCAGCCAGAACTTCCTATACA
>CAYSOC010000208.1:0-10198 GCA_964432445.1 uncultured Anaerolineaceae bacterium | reverse complement strand
GAGAACTCGCAAGCGACTAAAACACGTAAACCGGATTTTTCACATGCGTGGGGTCTAAGGTTCGAGTCCTTAACCGGGCATTTTCCCCCACTTCTTTCGATAGTCATCAGGTTATCTCCGACTCAGATTTTTAGGTCGTTTTGGTCTCTTTTAACATTGCGTTTTGACGGGTTGAAAATTGACTTGATTGGCGAGTGCTGATCATGTCTGTCTTGTACCTCGTCATCGTTGTAGACCGTGTAATAGTCGGTTGTGGTTTTAATTGAGCGATGGCCTAGAATGCGCGCCGCCGTCGCCAGATCGCCACCATTGGTCAAGTATTCACGCGCCATGAAATGCCGGAAGCTATGCGCGTTGTAGCGCCCTTCTATGCCTGCACGCTTTGCCAACCGTCGTAAAATCTGACGTAACCCGGCGTACTTCAACTGACCGCCCTCGTCTGTGCAGAAAAGGTATTCAACGCCGATAGGAAGCCGGGTCATCCAATCGCGGAGCAAAGTTGCTGTTAGCGGGGAAAATGGCACAGTGCGCGCACGGCGGTTCTTTTCGTCACGGATGATCGCACGCCGACGTTTTATATCCACGTCAGTCAACCGCAAATTGCGAACACCAGCCGCACGAACACCTGTATCTGCCAAAAATATCAATAGCGCCCTATCCCGGAAACCCAACCGCGTAGCAGGAGCAGCTTTGAACATGGCTAAAATATCTTCGGGAGCAACCGCCTTGACCTTTGGCTCAGGCATACGAGGCCGCTTTATGCCTGCCATAGGGTTGGGAACGCCGTATCGCGCCGCCGCCCACGTCCAGAAACGATGTAGCCCGCTAACACGCCCGCGCACTGTGTGAGGCGAACCAGCACGCCGCCGTAGTGCTAACACAAAGTCACGCAGTAGAGCATGGTCGAATTGGTCAAGACGCCGGGCGCTATGGGCTTTCAACAGTCCGCGTAGCTGCTCACGATACCATTCACGGGTACGCGGTGCGAGGCCGTCAGCCTCAAGGTCAAGCATAAATTCCTCGAATGCGTTGAAGAGAATCGGAATCATTGCGCCCCTCGTGGTTTACTAATCCCCGCATCCAGTCCGCTGGCAATGGTTGCGCGTGACTCACGTTCGGACAGACCAATCGACATTGCGACGGGTAGGAGTGCGTCCTCAACTTCTGCGCGTGTCAGCCGTCCCGCGCCAACGACGCGCCCCAACTTGAAAGCAGCGATATTCAGCGTGTCATTTCGCATTGACAATTGCGCCGCTGCAACCCGCGCCAGTTCTTCATTTAATGCCCGTTCACCGTAACCCACACCAACCGCAACCGGACGCGCGACGGGCTGGATAGGAACGGGTTTTAGCAGTTCCAACAGCCAATCCGGGGCATCGACAATTGGATCGGAGCAAGCCCAGTGATAAACGCGCCCGGAAGGGTGTACCGATGGAGGAGCAACTACATAACCACCTGTGCCACGAATATCAATGTGGGGAAAAATTCCCGCCCGATTGCGAATGGGAAAATCAGGGCATTTGAAATAAAAATGTGCGCCCTTGCCCGTGTTAACCGCGCGCGTTTGCGGAAGCCCACGCCGCTTCATTTCCGCAATCTGGTCGAACCCGTCGCAATCCAGCGCGAAAAAGCCGCTAATTTCTCCGGTTGCAATCCCGATATTTGCGTTAGGCCAGCGCGTCCACCAATAGGTAATCAGACGCTTATTTGCCCGTTCGCTCTGGAATGTTTCCCAACGTCCAATTGCCTTTTTGCCACGTGGTTCAACCGGAAAAACAGACCAACCCGCTGCAAGGTATCGAAGTGCAGTTTTAAGCATTATTCCCCCGTTTGCAGAGGATATAGACACGCCAGCCCGCACCGCGTCGATTTTTGTAGGCTTTATCCGATACCTCAATCACCGAAATTCCAGACGCAACCAGTGCGCGACTCACTTCCGCGCAAATCGCGCCTAACTCTTCCCGACCACACATGACGCGAAGACGAAACACCCCGGTGGGAAGCCCTTCACCATCCTCGAAAATCGACCCTGAGAACTTTCCGCGCGCCCGGCTGTTCTCATCGCCCTTATGCCACTGCTGATCGCCTGAGTCCCAGTAGTAGCCCGCTTTTTCAAGGATTGCGTAATAGTCGTCTTGCGTGGCGTCACGTTTCATCAGGCCGCGTTGACCTGACGGAAGCGCCTTGAGCGTTTTTTGTGCCTCAATCAGCTTTTTGGTTTGACGCATTTTCAGACTCCGATTTTGAGTAGGTGTACCAACTGAACCAACCGCGCGAATGCAGTTTTCGGGTTATCTTCCCGGCTTTCAGGAGATGCTTTAGCGCGGTGGCTACCGTCTCATAGTCACTGCGAAATATTTGTTTCTGGTAGAACAGACCACGAATAGCCGTGTCTATTTCATCGGGTTTGTATGCGGTTCTAGGGCGCATTATTTCCAAAACCCAGTAATCAAGGTTTTTCTTGCGTGCCATTATTTCAGCCTCAAATTGCGGATGTTCTGGCGAAAACGGGCATATTTCCCGGCATAATCAAGGGGATGAGACGTAATCGTTAGCGAACGCTGATCGCGTATTTCACAGGTAGGAATAACAAACGGGACAGGAATACCGGATTTTGTCAGGCATAGGAAAATGGTGAAGTCTGTACTGCGATGGTCTGCACTGCCGTACTTGTCGGATTTAATGAGGGTAAAGCAATATTCGCCGCGCACATTCCGACGCGCTGTTTTGACCTCGATCCGAACTTCCCGCCCTGTTTTGCTGTAGCAGAGTAAATCGCCCTTTTTCGCGGTGTGAGGGTTGTCTACACTCCATCCTACCGATTCCAACGCCTTTGCAATCGTAATTTCGCCAGCAGCGCCGATTGCGCGCCGGGTTGAATAGAGCAACTTTTGTAATTCAGGGAATGCGGTTTGTTGGGCGATCATAGTGCGCCGTCTCCGTAGCCGCCCTGATTAGCCTGCCATAGAGAAAGCGACGCCTGTTCCCGCTGAAAATCCCGGTATGCCGCGTCAAGTGCATGAACGTTGAAATGAATCATTCCCATAAATCCGCATTCGTCTAAATTTCCGTTCCAAATGCGGGCGATTTTGCGCAGTGTCGATTTCGCGTTGTCATAGTCCCACTGGTAACCTGAGCGAGTCTCGAAGCAGTTCCAGCACTGGATTTTGTGGTTAGTCATGTCGTGTAACTCGCTGGCAATCAGTCCCTTATGGCAATAATCGCAGTGCCAAAATTCAAGGTGTTTCCTTTGGGTGTCGTCAGGCTCTTCACCCAAACGTAGCCATTCTTCAGGGGGCATTCCTTTGGCGGTCATGATCTAATTTCCTTTCGGTGTTTCTGGACGGGGAATTGGTTCAATTGTGGAGACAGTTTTGGTGACAACGCGCATTCCAGCACGTTTCAGACACCATTGCAGTGACGTATGCGGTTTTCCGAGTAGCTTTGCAGCTTTGCGAAGCGATCCGGTTTTCTCTATCGCTTCCTTGACTATGGTAACATTCATGTCTACCTCATAGCAACCTGATATGTCTATAAATCTGTTCACCATAAATATACCATTTTTGGCGATTGTGTCAACTGGTCAACTTGAGTAATCTTGCAATAGACATAAAGGTAGAGCCATGCACGGGAATAGGCTTAAAGACGCACGCGAAGCGATTGGTTTAACCCAAAAAGAACTTGCCGAACGTGTAGGGATGAGTGAACAGCAAATTTATCGTTATGAATCTGATAAAAGCGATCCCACTGGTGAGGCATTGAGTAAACTTTCCCGTGTTTTATCTGTGAGTGTCGATTATCTTCTTGGATTAGTGGACAATCCAAAGGCACAATTGCGAGAAGAAGATTTATCTCCTATGGAACGTAGGCTCATTCAGGCCGTCCGCACCGGGGAAATTAACGAACTTTTCGAGGTGCTTGCCAGACTCTCCAAGAAAGACAACCAACCGAATATCGCACCGCGTTAGCCAACAATTGATTGCTATCTTTTCGAGGGTACTTAGCGATTGATACCAGCGTAAAATCTCTAGTTCCGAACGTGTCATAATCGAATACCTGTTCTGATTTTGACATAATAGCACAACAGTTCGATTTCGTGGGTTCGTAATTCTAAACGGGAAGGTTAGGGAAGTTTGGCGAGGCAATGGGTGAGAGTTAGAGGGGTAGGTTTGATTAGTGCTACTTTTGCGGGTGTGGTTGTTGGTGCAATCGCGTCAACTATTACCCTTGCGATTATGCACGTCAATTATGCTTTAAGCAATAGTTTGGGAACGGACAACATATTGAGAAATATGGTTAATTCCTCAACTAGAATTTTCCTAATATCTATAATCAGCGGGATAGGTTTCCTGTTGTTCGCTATCGTTTACAACGTTTTTGCAAAGATTCTCCCAATACGAATCAGCATCGAACTCAAAAATGAAGCAGAACATAGTGCCAGCAAGCCGAATTAACTCGATGCTGGTGGGTGTCCGTTCGGTTGCGTTACGGATTGCCATTTAGAGGCGGTTAGAACGCGCTCTTTTGCCGCTTCAACTGCAATCTGTCTATCCCTGTCCATATAGAGCGCCAGTTGCGTCCTGTGCCACTGTAGAGCCTCTTGCAGGAACGTTTTCAGGTCTGGATAGAGCTTTTCTATTATGAAACCCGCCAAACCACGTAGAACCAGCAACAACACAATCAGCGCCGGGTAGGATTTGATAACCTCAAAAACAACCTGTGAACCTAAGTCGGCCTGTGGTGTCATTTCTATTAGTCCTTTATTGCATCAAATTCGATTTGCACGTTGCCGGAAATAAATTTCAGGTCGAAGCGCTCCATTGAGTTCCGGCTATTCATCCACGCCGCGCCCTCATCACTGAAATCAACTTGGGTGTTGGGCGGGCTGGAGCAGCTTCCCGGTATCATCTGGTTATGACTTCCCGCTGGCGTCCAGATGACAAAATCCGCGTTTGCAGCGTGCCAACAGGCAGCAGGCACGGGCGGTACAGCGTCATGATCCCAAATGGTGATTGCTATACGTCCCGGTTGTGCCGGGTTGCCTGTGGTCTCTTGCCCTGTGATACGCCAGCGGTCATTCCCCAGATAGATAGGCGCATTGACCACGCAATTCTCACCAACATCCGCGTGAATGCGCCAGCGTCCCGGAGACTGAGCGCGGGAAATGACATATTCGACGCATAAAGCGCCTTGACCGACAAATGGTGTATCAGCCCGCTGTTGCTTGAATTTTAGCCAAGTATCGCTTTCAACGGAAAAAGGCATATCAGTATATGGGAAGTAGTCAAATGTTTCTTCTGTTGGAAGCATCGCGCCGACCATCAATGTACCATTTTTGGGGCTTGCCGCGCCGTACCCATCAGCGTCAGAGACAAATTCCTGCCCACCAATAATAGGTGCAGGCTCAAAAATCCCCCATAAACCCGCTGGCGTGACACTTTCGAGAGTGCAGCCGCCCGGCACAAGAAACGGAATATACATTCCATCGTGTGCGCTGACCTTGCCATAATATGTTTTTGTTTGCCCTTCGTTGGGCGGTACTGTGTCGCAGCCGTTGTAAGCGGGATAGGGCGCTGGCAAG
Source organism: uncultured Anaerolineaceae bacterium (assembly GCA_964432445.1). Classification (GTDB taxonomy): domain Bacteria; phylum Chloroflexota; class Anaerolineae; order Aggregatilineales; family UBA2796; genus JBBRMW01. Next base: position 4,617 of record CAYSOC010000208.1, on the reverse strand, counting down.
GTCGCTTGTACCGCTGTGTCTCCGTTCGTATCGAGTGATGAGGCTAGTGCCGGGTCGCTTCCGGGTTCACCGATAATCGTTGGTAGGAAATAGACCTGTGGTGCGCGTGGCAATCCAAATTGGAAGGCAACATAACGATCATCAAGCAACGGGTCGATATGCGGTATGAACTGGACAAATGGACTTTCCGCTGGCGTCAGTTCTACCGTGTCGGTGTATGTCTGGTCAGCCAGAAATGGTGTTGGAAGCGTTAACAGCCAATCCACATCCGGCGCGGAAGCTGTGTTCTTAACGGTAATGCCCGCCGCCGCGATATTCCACCATTCCGATAGACCCAAGTCCATAGTCACAATCGGAGTACGTCCAGCTTCACCCTTGAATCGCGCCCAAAAATACCCATCTAGGCTGTATGAGCCGATATATGCGCCGTTCGGGTAGTCCACCGGGTTGGCGCTGTCTTGGAGGTAGATGATCGAACCGTAGGTTTGCAGGTTGGCGGGCGGTAGGGTTTCCGCATAGCGACGGGTTGTAATTTGCCCGTATTGGTTGATCGCGTCTACTACCGTTTCGCCTGTGTGCAGCCGCATAATCGGGCGCAACTGGTTAACGTTGTTAATCTGTACTGCCGGATAGTCATTGTCCGCGTGTGTGTTCACCACAAGCAGCGGCGAACCGCCAACGCCCATATGCTGCACAATGAGCGTAGATTGTAGCTCTTGACCTTTTATCCATAGCGCGGGCTGTGATGCTATCCCATTAATGATATTTGGCAGCGATGGAGACGGGTTTTTCAACACAACATACTGCGACGGATCGTAGAGTGTTGACCACAGCCCACCCGGTGTATTCTGACGTTCCAGCAATATCCCGGTCTGGCGCAAATCCCATATTTGCCCGTCCCAACAACTGAGCGGATCGGGATTTAGGAATACATCTCGCCAGACCGCCGCGACATCACGCGCTTTATGCGAGTCATCCCGCGCCCATGTCCACCAGTTCCCCAGTTCGGTGATTTGTCCCCAAAACGCGGCAACGTGCGCCGGATCGTTAGGAATGGACAGTTTCACGCAGTACCGCGCCGGATTGATTACAGTGGGCAAGGGATAACCGTTTTTAGGCATAGTAAATCGCGTATTTCATGCAAAGATAGGGTTGCATGTTGTTGTGCGCCGCATTGCCACCCGTTGGGTTAAGGTTCGCAGATGAAATTGCGGTAACGAGTGGGCTGGGAACTGCGGTGGGTTGGGGAGCGCCCGGCCCGACAGTGGTTACGTTGGGAGTTGCGCCCGTGTAAGCGTGAGCGTGTCCTTCGTCGATGTGCGTATGTGAGGGCATTTCGTTCACGGTTAGCTGATGAGACGCCTCTCCACCTGTCACGCCCGGTTGCCAGATGGTCTCACCGGGTTCATTCTCTGCACCAACAATCACCCGCCCTAGCAAGTTAGGTGTGCGGAAGTGATCAGCGTCTACCCGGTAAATAGGGTCAATTCTGGCATAAAGGAAGGGGAAATCAACGCGATTTCGGATTTGTCCGTCGCAGGGGAGGGTAAAAGCAGGGAGTTCAACGCTGGCGTATGGAACAATTACGCCACACAGCCCGGATTTCAGGTAGGTTTCGACCATTTCAAAAGCCCTTTCAGCACATTCTTCCGGCGTTGCCGCGCCTAGCAATTCCCATGACGCCGGGTCGATAAGATCGAGAAGAGCGCCTGTTACAGCGCCCGAATAGTACGTATCATCCGGTATAGCAAGCAACCGGATAAATATCCGCGCAGGAATTGAATCAGGGGTTGGGTGGGGCATTGCTACCCCTTGCGCGTGACGAAGTAAACGCCCTCGATTTTGACCGCGATTCCACCCGTCGCGTTCTTACCATCGTTCGGATCATCCGGCGTGCTTGCCAATTCAATGAACGCGGCAATCAACGCGATGGTTTCAGCCGTTGCGCCCTGTGCAGCAGTCCACGCTACCGGGTCTGGGCCGGTGGGAGACGACTTCGGAAGCAAAACCACCTTGCCGAGATCGACGCTTGGCACTTCGATCTGATACAGCTTGTTCTTCGTCGGATCGCCAGACTTGTACACGATGCGCAGTTTGTTCTCACGCTGTGCGTAGTTACTGCCAGGCGGGTCGATTGCCAACTCTTCAGCCTGAAGAACCGTGAGGTTCTTGTCAACGTTGTTGAAACACTGCCCGGCGACTGCGGTTTTCCAGTTGTCCCAACGGGTCAACTGGTTAGGCAGAGACGCGGCTGTTACTTCGTCGTGAAACACCGTGACTGTCCCGATCTCTTTGGTTTTGTCCTTGAGGCTCAAGGTTTGATAGTAGAAACTTGGCATAGCCTTCACTCCTGATGCTGTGAGCAAGCGCCTCATGCGCTTTAACGCGCGCGGGGCGATTTTGCTACTTTGTTTGTCAATCCTATTATACGGGCGTTCTAGGAGTGAAATTCTTACCGTTCACCGCAACCATTGTTTGACAAGGCTACATCGAAACCGATAGGCTTTCTGTTTACAGGCGTTACTATGATACTTTCGCTGTTTGTTGTTACCGTTCACGAAAAACGTAGCGTGACAACCTTCACAGATAACACTTTCGACTCTAAGGCTTTTAGTCATACGTCGGGATTCTGTCGGAGTAATTGAACCGACATTTGATTTTTTATATTTCCTATGCCACTTGGTGCGGCAATTCCCGCTACAAAATTCGGCTGTTTTGCGACGTGCGCCAAATTCAACGCCGCAATTTTTGCAATGTGGATAAAGTGGAAAATCCATAGCGTCTATCCCCGATTCTTGAATTTCGTTTTCATTTGCAACTGGCGTGCGATCTGATCAGCCGCCTCGAATGTCGGATAAATCCCGATGTATCGAGCAGCACGCCACAGTTTGTAACCGTTGGGTACGGGTTCGGTTTTGTTGACCAATGCCCAACACAGATCGTTAATGTTGTACCGACACGCCCGGATGAAAAAATCGCCCGCTATCCACGCCTTGACGAGTTCGCCCTCGCCTTCAACCTGTATCCACTTCATTTGACTCTCTCCCTGATAACGCTAGAAACTGGAAAATCCGACAGATGAACACATCGCGCTACGTCGGTGGCGCGCAGGAATAGAAAAACTTATTTCCTTGTTTCAAGTGAAGTGTGTTCGCGTGGTTGCCAGCGTGCATCTTGACCCATGTTTCAGGGTCGAAAATGGTAAGACGTGCAAAGCACTCTGGACATGCAACGGGTTGTGTGTCGATTGGTGTTTCCAGAATTTCTTCTGGAGATGGAAGATTATAGAAAAGGCCGCGTGTGCGAACACGTCGCGCGCCTTGAAACACGTAAGCAAGACGGGCGATAAGGGATGGATCGGGAAACCCGGCAAATTGCCCGGTTGTTTCCTTTGTGAACTTTGTCACGTATTTCAATGCCTCGCGCATGGCGTCCTTGAGACGTGCGCGCATACCTTCAATCCAGACAACCGGGCAATTGGTCAACCCGCGCCATACCTCGCTAATCCGCTTCTGTTCAAGGAAACGCCCGTAAAACAAAACGTGGAAATGCAGCTTGCGCCCGTCTGTTCCGAATTCAGCGCACGCCAGGTAGCCCTCACCTGTATACTTGCGATGCGACTTTTGAGACCAGTAGGGCGCACCATTGCAAAGAAGGTGATCGAATAACTGACTTACCTTGCGGAAAGTCTCCGTAAACTTTTTACAAATTTCTGGATCAGTCAGGGAAATATCAGTTGTGAGGGTAATCAGGCGCAAGCGATAACGACGGTTACCTCCCTTGATTGCAGCCCGGATTTTGTCGGTATAAGTATCAGTCAGGCGCTTGGCATCGCGCCGGGCGCAAGAAGGGCAAAATCGTAAATGGCACGTCTGAATTTGAGGTGCTGAATAATGCCCCATGTTGCGAGAACACGTTACAACACCTGTAACGCGCCCGCATTGGCAAAAGTTGGTTGCAGCAGCGTCTAAGCCCTGTTCGCGTAATTGGTTCGCGGTTTCCAACCGCCAGCGTTCTTCCCGCTGTGCGTGTCGATTACTCATAGACACGACCACTGGGTAGCCATAGCCTGAGCTATGCCTGGAAACGTCTTGGATCGCTCTTTTGCGCTGCGGTGTCCGAACTCAGTCCAGTTGACGAACGGATCGGAATGAATACAAGTGTAGAGTAGCGGCGGGAGATTTTTTAGCCAGAGATGCGTCTCTTTGGTTGCCGGATCGCCGAAAAAATAAGGTTGAATAACCTGATCCGAACATCTCCACCATTTCAGGAGCAACCCGCGTGGATTCTCGATAGCAATGCGGGCAATCGGCGCATTCCATAACGCCTCAACAAAATCGGCAGCTTGCCGCGCTTTCTCCATTCTTCCAGGTTGAGTGAACCAGCGCGCGCCAGCGTAGCTTAGATATGTGCATGGGGGATGAGCGATCATCAAATCCCATCCACAATCCAACACGCCCAAAACATCTGCCTGGATATGTTGACCTGGAATATCGGTTGGGAGAATGTCGCACGACCAGGCGTCGTGACCTAGTTGCCGGAATGCCTCACGGACAGTTCCTGAGAACTCGCAAGCGACTAAAACACGTAAACCGGATTTTTCACATGCGTGGGGTC
>CAYSOC010000207.1:0-10206 GCA_964432445.1 uncultured Anaerolineaceae bacterium | reverse complement strand
AAGTTGATCCCACCGAGCACGAACCGCGCCCCGGTCTGGAAAATCTGTTGCGCTCAAAAACGGATCAACCGGGACACAGTGTACCCGCTGCAACCACAATAATTCGGCTCCCATCGTGTGGACAGCCTGCTCATGCACCGAGCCGACAGAGTTACCACAAGGACGGTTGTACTGTTCATCGTTTAATTCAAGGATGCACGTCCAAACCTGACGATGCGCCCACCAGGTGTAATCAAACATACGGCGAAAATAAGCAGCATTCATCCGAATTCCTCCTGTTACAAATTCTGTTCCCGTCGCCAGCGCATAATATCCTGTGCGTGTTCCTGTTCGTGCAGGTATCCGTTTTCCTCAATTAACGTCCACACCGGTTCGCCCATCATCCAGGGGAAACGTTTTGCATCGTTGAGCAGACGTTCATCGATCTTTTCCACGATTTTCAAAAGCTGGTCATGCACGCCCTGAAAATCTTCCTGAATCACGTCCAGCGGACGCCGCACATTGACGCGATATTGAGCATCGTTGAATTCATCGAAATCCTCGATCTGGACAATGTGCGGAACTTTCGCGTGTTGATCCAGCCCCGCCAGCGCCGTGATGAGTTCACTTTCCCAAACGGCGATGTGCGCGAGGACATCCTTGATCGACCAGATGCCCACCGCAAACGGACGCAGCAGAATATCCTCTGGCAAGCCCTGTATCGCCGTGAGCAACGCTGCCCGCCCTGATTTGATATTTTCGATCAACTGCTGTTTTTTCATAGTTTGCCAGGTTCTTCAATCCAGCGGAACGGTTCCGCCATCTACCACAAGGAACAATTTTGGCTCTGCGCCAGATTGTATCAAAACGCGCGGTTCGCCTTCGATGAAACAACCGGAAGCGCAACGCGGCAAAATAAACTCATGATGATCGTCAACGTGCGGCATAGAGGCACTGTTGCCCGTCGGTGTGAGCAGCACCGCATCGGCAACCGCAGGCGTCCAGATTTTCAGGTTATTGGACGAAGCGTTCCATAGAACTGTCACAACCCGATCTTTCTGCTTGAGCCGGATGATCCGCACCCCGTTTACCGAAACGCGCCGCGTCGAAATCGTATCCGAAAACTCCCGGATGACCAGACCGAGCGCATCATAGCCGGGGCGCTTCGAGCCATCGTGACGGATCAATCCCCACGATTCGCCATCAACCGGCACAACGTTATCCCACAACCGATAGATCAAAACACCCTGCGCGTTGAGCGCCAGCGCGTTTGCTGCCGATTGCACAAGGAACGATGCCTGATCCTCCAGGGAGATCGTCCAGCCTCCGCTATTTAATCGGATATTCAGGAGTTTGTCGTCCTGCGACGGGCGCGCGTTGAGTTCATCAATCCAGATAGGTTTGGGATAGCCAGCGCGTTCCAGAATACCCGAAAGCTGGTTGCTGAGTGTCCAGACATATTGTGTGAAATTATAGACGTGAACCGTCAGGACATCGAAGAAAAGATTATTCGCTTTGCCTTCGGGGTCGGCTTTGGCAAGTTGAACAAGGCGTTCCAGATAGAGCCGCCGCCCTTTTTGCTGGTCAAAGAAGGTGGACATTCCCGCGAGGTGGATCATCGCTTCGGGGTCAGCATCCTTTGCCGCTTTGTAGGCATTCTTGAGGACTTTGTAATAGTCTTCGACTTCCCCAAGAAATTCAAAGTGGCGGGTGTCTTCGGGGCGAATATCTGGCTCATTGTAGATGATCCAGCGATGAATCCCCCAGCGTGTGCTGTAGTAGCGCGATAGCTTGGAGACAAATTGCGCCCAGTAATTTTGGGGGTCGTGAATGCTGCGATCCAGACCCTGTGGCGGTGCGCCCAACTGGTTATTGAGCGTCGCCCAGCGCGGCGCATTTTTGATCAGGCCAACAATCTGTCGCCCGGAATTTTTGGCATCTTCGAGCCATTTGGTTGGAATGGAAGTCGTTATAAAATCTGTCGGGCCGGCGGGCTGGAATTTGCTCCACTCGAAAATCACCCGATCCCAGCCGATACCAATTCCAGCTGCATCCTGCGGACGATAATAGGATTCAACCGCTCCGAAACGGCCTGATGGTTTTTGATAGGCGGATGCAGTAGTGACTTGTCCAGCCTGAAAAAGCACGCAAATCAGGAAAATAAGAGTGCAAAGGGTCGTTCGTATACGCATAGGTTATATTTTTCTGTGAAACGATAGAAAAACGGCGCGATTATAACAGTTTTTCGTGGCGATAAAAGAGACGGGATCGTTCGCAAAGGTCAAATCCCGGATATGTCAGGGTTGAAGAGGGCAATAACAGTAATCTGATTTTATCATTGGGGTTCTTTTGACGACAAAATAATTGCGCTCATTCAGGTGAGCGGTGGAAAATCGTTGATATGCGGGGGTCATAAACAAGGGAAAAATGCTAAACTCCATGTTAATTTTGTACAGCAACAGGAGACAGATATGAGACGATCATCCTTATTGCTGCTGGTTGTTATCTTCCTGACCAGTGTTATTGGGACGCATCAGGCACGGGGGCAGGCCGCGCAAACGGCAAACGTTATTCCCCGTGTGATAGACCTCAGCCCCGAAGGTGGCGAAGAACTCCAGCCCACAGGTGGAGCCGTTACTTTCTATTTCAACACACCGATGGATCGCGCTTCGGTAGAAGCCGCGCTCACCGTCCAGCCCGCCACCGATGGTCGCCAGACTATCGCCGGAAAGCTGACATGGCAGGATGACCGCACCGCGATCTTTACACCCACTACCGCCCTCAAGCGCGCGACGGATTATCTATTCAGCTTCAAATCTGGCGCGAAAAGCGCATCCGGGCAGACATTGCAGGCGGGTGCATCCTATCGCGTCCGTACATTGGGTACGCTCGACGTAGCGCAGGTCATCCCGGCGGCAGGCTCGAAGGATGTAGACGCCGACGCAGTGATCACGGTTGTGTTCAACCGTCCCGTCGTGCCGATCACGCCGCTAACTGAACAGAGCAAACTCCCAAATCCGGTGACGCTTGCGCCCGCTGTGACAGGTCAGGGTGTCTGGATCAATACCTCGACGTTCCAGTTCAAGCCGGATAAAGCGCTCAATGGTGGCGCAAACTACACCGTGACCGTGCGCAAAGGTCTGACCGATGTCAGCGGCGCACAGCTTGCCGAAGATTATAAGGTCACGTTCACGACGGTTGCGCCACGTGCCATCGAAGTACGCCCCAGCGACAAGGCAACGCAGGTGCAGCGCGACCCGGAAATCGCAGTCGCGTTCAGCCAACCGATGGATCATGCCAGCACTGAAGCAGCGTTCGCGCTCACCGGGCCGGGTGGCAAAAAGGCGACAGGGAAATTTGAATGGCGCGACGATGATCGCTCGTTCATTTTCAAGCCCGGTTTGCTGGATTACGGCGCGCTCTATGATATTCAGGTCGATGCAGCGGTAGCGAAAGCGTCCACAGGCGGTGCGATCAGTGGATCGGTCAAATCCAGCTTCACAACGGCGAACCTGCCAGAGATCACCAGCGTCAACCCAAAGAACAACAGCGATACAATGTCGACTTCGATCAACGTGTCGTTCAATCAGCCGATGAAGCTGGACGACTTCGAGAAGTTTGTCACGGTTGAACCCAAACCCGCGCAGGTCGATTACAGCTACGACGAATATTCCAAATTTTCGTTTTCGGTCTATATTGCCGTAGAAGACAAAACCACTTACATTGTCACCATTGATCCCAAAGGCTTTGCCGATAAATACGGTACGCCGCTGCGTGTCCCCTCTAACGCGACACTATACAACGTCCTTCCTGATGGACGGATTCAGTTCCGATTCAATATCAAGTTGAACTATCGCCCGGAAGCGAACCTGCAAACAGCGGGGCCGGTGGGTTTGTACAGTGCGTATAACCCCACGACGCGCGTCTATAGCACACATCGCAATGTCGGACAGCTTGATCTGGATTTGTTCCGGCTCACCGAACAGCAGGCGATTCCTTTCCTCTCCAATTTTGTCTATGACGATTTGCGCCAGTTCGTCCCGCCGGAAAATCAATATCTCCGCGCGTGGAATGTAAAAGTCGAAAACCCGGCGCAGGTATTCCGCTATGACCTGCTGGACATCAGCGCACAGGGGACAAGCGCTCCTCCTGCAGCCGCGTTTGTCTGCCCCGGCACACCGCAAACACGCCTCCGTGTGGGTGGCTTCGGCCTCGTGACCAAAGACCCGCCAACCCCTTCCAACCTGCGCGCACAGGCAAGCACCAGCGGCAATATCCTGATTCGCATCCCCGCCGGAACGAGTTTCCCGGTGCAGGGTGGGCCAATCTGTGCCGATGGCTATGTCTGGTATCAGACGATATACAACGGCGTGACCGGATGGCTGGCAGAGGGACAGGGCAATAAGTATTTTGTCGAACCGGATAGCAGCAGTTCAACGGCTGTCCCCGGTGGGCGTCCGACGACTGTGCCAGGTACGGGCAAGGAACCGCTCAAGCCGGGAATGTATCTGCTGCGCCTCTCTTCGCCAGACTTGCCAAAGGATGTTGAACCGCTGCGCCATGTGATGATCGTCGCCACTGCCGCGATCAACCTGAAAATGTACGGCACGGGTTCAACCGTCTGGGTCACGGATTTGAAGACGGGTCAGCCTGTTTCGGGCGTGACAGTCCGCTTCCTGAGCAGCACCAGCAAGTACGATTCCACCGGACTCAAGCGCACGCCACCCACCGAAATCGGGAAAGTCGTCACGGGTGCGGATGGTGTCGCCACTGTCAGCTATCCAGTGATCGAAAATCTCTACGAAACCACGATCACAGCGGTTGTCAACGATGGCACGAATTTCGGAATCAGCGCCAACACTCTCTCCAACGGGATCGAGCCGTATAACTACAATCTGATCCCCGAATACACGACTACTCCCACCACAATTTACCTGTATAGTGACCGTTCGCTGTATAAGCCCGGTCAGCCTGTGTATTTCAAGGGTGTGCTGCGCGCCAAAGACGATGTGAACTATGGCATGTACACGCAGGCGCAAACGCTCCCGGTTGAAGCCTTCAATGATGCGGGTGAATCCATCTTCAAGACTGATGTCAAGCTGACCCCCTTCGGGACATTCAGCGGTCAGTTTACACTGGATGGCAAAGCCTCGCTCGGCAGTTATCGCGTCGTTGCCAAACTCCTCGTTCCGGGCGTGCTGGATGAAAAAGGCCAGCCTGTTTATCGGGAATATGCGCGGTATATCAGCGTTGCCGAATATCGCACGCCGGAATTTCGTGTCGATGTGAACGCAGTCACGCCGGAAGTTGTCACGGGCGATAAAATCCGTGTCGAAGTCAACAGCAGTTACTTCTTCGGTGGCGCACTCAGCAACGCGACTGTAAACTGGTCGGCGCAGGTTTCCGATTACTACTTCGACTATAAGGGACAGGGCTTCTACAACTTCGTTGACTATAACGAGGATGCAGGCCCTGGCGAAGATATTCAGGGGAACTCCGAAGTTGCCAGCGGGCAGGGTAACACTGATGCTTCCGGCAAGTTCGTGATCGAACTCCCCGCCGATCTCGGCAAGACCAAAACCAGCAAGCAGTACATCATCGAGGCACAGCTTTCCGACGAATCCAAGCAGGTCGTCTCCGGGCGCGCACTGGTGACAATTCACGCAGGCCAGTTGTATATCGGCGCTGCGCCGGAAAATTACGTCGTCTCGGCGGGTACGCCTGCAAAGATGAACGTGATCACCGTCGGCTGGGATTCACAGGCATTGCCAAACGTTGATGTGAATGTGCGCACTGTCGAACGCAGTTGGAAGAGCGTGAAGGAAGTCGCGCCAGATACAGGTAAAACGGTTTGGACGTATCAGGTTGAAGAAAAGCCTGTCAACGAAAGCGCTGTCAAGACCAGCGTTGATGGCAAGGCACAATATACCTTCACTCCCCCACGCGGCGGCGTCTACAAATCCTATTTCACAACCCGCGATTCCAAAGGTAATCAGGTCACAACCTCTGCCTATGTTTACGTTGCCGGTCCGGAATATATCCCCTGGCGGCAGCGTAATAACTATGGGTTTGATCTGAAAGCGGATAAGACCGATCTTAAGGTTGGCGATACCGCGTCTCTGCTGATTGCTTCCCCCTTCCAGGGCGCGGCGAAGGCATGGGTCACCATCGAACGCGGCGGCATCCTCAAGACGGAAGTGATCGACCTCGCCACCAACAGTACCGTCTACAAACTCCCGATTGAGGCCAAATTCGCGCCGAATATATTTGTCAGCGTCCTGATTGTCAAAGGTGTGGACGACAAGAACCCGGTTGCGGCATTCCGTCTCGGCTATGTCCAATTGAATGTGGACTCCGAACGTTACAAACTGAACATCGACGTGAAGCCGGATAAGGAAAAAGCCGGCCCACGCGAAGATGTGACGTATACGCTCAAGGTTACGGATTATCAGGGCAAGCCTGTGAAGGCTGAAGTTGGCGTTGGCCTGACCGATCTGGCAGTGCTGTCGCTCTTGCCAGATACCAGTACCCCAATTTTGCAGCACTTCTATGAGAAGCAAGCGCTTTCGGTACGCACTGCGACCACGCTCACCATCAGCGTCGATGAACAAACACAATCGATCCTTAACACAGTCAAGGGTGGCGGCGGTGGCGGCGCGGAAAGCGGCGTCCTGCAAATCCGTCAGTTGTTCGTGGATACGCCACTGTGGAGTCCAACCGTCACGACAGATGATAACGGCGTGGCGACTGTCAAAGTCACGCTACCAGATCAACTTACGACATGGCGACTGGATGCACGCGCCGTCACGCTCCCGACTGGCGAATTGAATACCACGCTGGTTGGACAGGTAACAACCGATCTCCTCAGCACCAAACCGTTGATTGTCCGTCCGCTGACGCCGCGCTTCTTCATCGCAGGCGATCAGGCAACGCTCGCCGCGACGATCAACAACAACACCGGTGCAGATCAAGAAGTCACGGTCAAGATTGACGTAAAGGGCGCAACGCTCAAGGGCGCAGATAGCGTCAAACTCACGATCAAGAACAACGAACGTGGGCGCGCAGAATTCCCGATTGCCGTGCCGGAACGTGGCGACACAGTGGATGTTACATTCAGCGCTGTTTCTGCGGATAAAAAGTTCAACGATGCGTCCAAGTCTGCTGTTGGTAAAGACGGTCTGATCCCGGTCTATCGCTACGAAGCGCCGGAATCCGTCAGTACCTCCGGCACGATTGGCAAGGAAGGCGGGGATCGCCTCGAAGGGATCGTCCTGCCGCCGAGCATGGGCATCACGCAGGGCGATCTGAAAGTGCGCGTCGATCCCTCGCTCTCCATCGGGATGATCGATGCGATGCGTGCCGTCAACAATGAATCCTACGATTGCACCGAAGCAACCTCCTCGCGCCTGCTCACCAATGCGGCAACAGTACGCGCGTTGAACACGCTCAAACTGAGCAACCCGACGCTGAAAACCGATGTTGATACGTCGATTGATCTGGCGTTGCAGCGACTCTATAGTCAGCAGCATGTCGATGGGGGCTGGGGCTGGTGCGTGCGCGATTACAGCACCGTCCATGTCACGGCCTATGCAGTCCTTGCGCTGACTGAAGCCCGCAAAGCTGGCTATACTGTCGAACAGGGACCAATTGATACGGGGATCGCCTACCTCAATAGCAACTTCACAAATCTGGGCGATCAGCCGCCCGTGTACCTGCTCAATCGTCAGGCGTTCGTTCTCTACGTACTGGCAAAGGCTGGCGTCGGGAATGTCAGCCGCACGGTAGCATTGTTCAACATCCGCGAACGGCTGAATATCTTCGCGCGTGCATACCTGCTCTCTGCGATCAATATTCTCACGCCGCAGGATAGCGCCAAAATCAACGCGCTGATCAGCGACCTGCAAAACACCGCGATCACCAACGCCAGCGGTCAGCACTGGGAAGAGCGCATTCCGGATCGGTTCAACTGGAACACCGACACGCGCACAACCGGAATTGTGCTAACTGTCCTCACGGAAGTGCAGCCAAGCAACGTAATGTTGCCGCAGGTCGTCCGCTGGCTGATGTACAACCGCGCCAATGACTACTGGGAGACATTGCAGGAAACCGCGTGGGCAGTTTTTGGCCTGACGAACTGGATGGCACAATCGGGCGACCTCAACCCGAATTACACCTTCAGCGCACAGGTCAACGATAAGTCGATGATCGCGCAGACGAACACAGCGTCCAACCCCAATGCTGCCACTTCGCCCGCGAAGGCGATGATCACTGCCGCTGATCTGGCGAAGGATGGCACGATCAACAATCTGTTGATTACACGCTCCCCCGGCGATGGCACGCTGTACTACACCGCTTCGCTGACTGCGTATCTGCCAGTAAGCCAGATCAAAGCGACCAATCACGGGATCACGGTCAGCCGCCAATACAGTCTCGCCAGTGATCGGGATAACAAAGCGATCACCAGCGCAAAAGTTGGCGACAGCATCCGCGTGACCGTGACGATCACCGTGCCGGAAGACATGCCCTATGTCACCGTCACCGACCCGATCCCGGCAGGTACGGAATCGCTCGATCCAAATCTGGCGACGACAACAGGCGTTGGCGTACAACCGCAGTTGCAGTTCAAGAACCCGTTCGCGGGCGGCTATGGCTGGTGGTGGTTCGGTGATACCCAGCTACGCGACGAAAAGACGATCCTCTCGGCGGAATATCTGCCGCGCGGAACGTACACCTTTACCTATGTGGTACGTGCAGGGCTGGCGGGAACATATAACGTGATCCCGACGACAGCCCAACAGGTCTACTTCCCCGATGTCTATGGGCGCAGTGACGCGATGGTGTTCACTATCGCGCCGTAACCTCTGATTTGTATAGCCCTCTTTTGCAACAGGTCTTATCCCACTGCAAAAGAGGGGTTATCTATCCCACGCTATCCCCTTACCATCACATTCCAGCGGAACAGCCTCATCTTGAACAGAATAATTGAACTTTCGTTGCCACAAAATCGACCCATCTGGTTTATAGTTCGTAATATGGGGATTAGGTTCGGAACGGACGGTAATGACCATAGAAATCACGGACGTTTTACCTTTGGGAAAATAATATTCTAAAAGTCTCTGCCGTTGTTGTATTGGCAGGAGATAGCATCCAAGAATATTCGCCTTTCGGTCAAACAATATATATTCGAGCATGTTATCGGACTTAGGGCTTAAAAATATTAGTTGCTGCAAACCTCTGAACAATACCTTAAATGACGCTATTTCAAATTTGCCTATCCCTATAGACCGCGTTTCGCGTGTATCTGTATTGATAAGCCAGCCATACGAATTTTTGTCCTGTTGGGTAGTAATTGCAATCCACGAAGAATTTTTGCCCAATCGCTGCATTGAATTTACTTCACCGGGCAGATTCCGACTAAACACAGGACTACTATTTAATGCGTCATATAAAACGAACTGAGTCTCATTGTCCCTTCGTTGCCCTGCGATAGCAATAAATTGTTTATTCAAAACTATTCGTTCTATTCGTCCTCCAACCATGATAGTATGTTGGCTGTTGTTTTGCAGATTGAATTGTCGCAATTCAGTCCTTTTATCGGAGGAAATAAATACGTAAACCAGATTATCCCCAAAAACCACATACAGACCTGATGGCGGCGAAAATCCCACCCCTGGTCGCAGGGCAAAATTCATAGAAGGCATAAACTCGATTAAATCTCCACCGCTAAATATTGTACTCTGCGACTTTGTGACCGGATCATAGAGATAGAGTCGTGTGCGTCCAGCAAATATCATATTGTGTGTGTTGGCTACAAATTGCCAGTATTGGTAACCGTTGAAATCAATCTTTTCCATCTTTCCAGATAGAGTGTTTATCAGAATATGAGATACTAAGCCACGTTCTACATCAACCTCTTGTCCTTCAAAAATCAATATTCGCCCATCTGGTGACCAATCGCGTGGGTAGTCTATAGTGCGTGGTGAGTTTGTGGAAATATCAAAAGTATAGTCGTGTGAATTGCTCCCATCCGCATTTTCGATTGTCCATCTCTTCTCATCAGATTTAAACGCCACCAAATACCCGGAAGGCGACCACACAATCTGATCATTTACAAGAGGTTTGCTGCCAGTACGCAAATTTTCCCGAAAACTTCGCTGGTCTGGATCGATAGTGATTGAACTGGTTCAAACAAAACGTGGCAGGCAGTGACGCAAATTGAGTAGGGCG
>CAYSOC010000206.1:0-10268 GCA_964432445.1 uncultured Anaerolineaceae bacterium | reverse complement strand
GCCAGATCGTTCAAAATCGTGATGCGTTTTTCGGAATTGATGACGATCACAGCGTCAAAAGAACTGTTGGCAATACGGAGCAAACGGTGGAACGCCATACCGATCACCTCTTTGGTCTGATGCAGATTGTCTTCGAGAAACTTGATAGTGCGTATTTGTACATGCTGAAACCGATTCAGACGCATCAAAACAATCAGCAGGATCAGGTTTGTCGCACCGCCAATCACCAGCCCGATCAGAAAATCCACGTCTAGCCCTCGAAGCGGTAGCCGACGCCGCGCACCGTCACGATCCGCTGTGGATCGGAGGGATCGCTCTCGATTTTCTCGCGCAACCAGCGGATATGTACGTCAACAGTACGCTTGTCACCAAAATAGTCATAGCCCCAGACCTTAGTCAGGATCAGATCGCGGGAGAGGACAGCACCGCGATTGCGCATAAGCTCGGAAAGCAGGTCGAACTCTTTATGGCTCAGGCTAATTTCTGCTGTACCAAGAAAAACACGTCGCCCGGTCACATCCAGCCGCAAATCGCCTGAGACAACTTCATCCTGGGTCGCGGGTCGCCCGGACGCGCGCCGCATAACTGCCCGCACACGCGCCAGAAATTCGCCTAGGCCGAACGGCTTTACAATGTAATCATCCGCGCCGCTCTCCAGTCCAACGATTTTGTCGACCTCTGTACCGCGCGCTGTGAGCATAATGATCGGGATGTGTGAGGTCGTTGGATCGCGGCGAACCAATCGACAGACACTCAAGCCGTCCAGATCGGGTAGCATAATATCCAGCACAACCAGATCGGGCAGGCTGGAACGAATCAAGGCCAGCCCTTTTTCCCCATTATGACTGGTCTGGACTTCATATCCATCTTCTTTCAGGTTATCGGCCAGTTCTTCGGCCAGGGTGGTTTCATCTTCGACAATGACGATTTTCGGCATGTAAGCATTTCCTCTTTGCGAACCGATGGCAGCAAAATTTGCCGAAATCGCAGATTCGGGCATGTCAACATCGGTTGGCGGTTCGGGCGTGCGGAACAATTCGTTCACAGAGTATAGCACGCTGCCGCAGAGGATATTAAAACTTATAAATGTTAAGACTCCTAAAAAGAAAAATGCGAAGTCTTAATAAAAGCAAAATCCCGCCATTTCACAACGACGGGATTGGGAGAGAACCGGGATAACTATCGGCTAGCGAGTCGATTTATTCGTAATGCTGCCGGTAGTTGTCGAGCTATTGTTGACCAGTGCGCGGTTCTGTTCACGATAGCGACGGATTTCATCCGGGCTATAGGGTTGCAGTTTGTCATCGAAGCGGCTCCAGCCTGTTGAGCGGAAATGTTCGCCCTGACGGTGGACATCAGTTGCGCCGTGCGAATTCAGCACATCGCGTACCGAGACCGTTGTGCCATCCTCGACATCAACGGTGACAATTGCGCCACCACGACGCACACCTTCTGCGTACACTTCGGCATCTTCCGGCGCAATCTTGTTGGTGTGAACCAATGCCGCCACCAGACCACCCGTCGGCGCACCTGCCGCCGCACCAATAACGCCGCCTGTTAACGCTGCGACGAGCGGACCAGCCGCGATAACCGGGCCGATACCGGGAATAGCCAGCGCCCCAAGTCCTGCCAATGCGCCAAGTACACCACCGGCTGCCGCGCCAAACGCTGCACCCTGATCAGCCTTCACCGCATCATCTGTAGTGCTGGTAGTGACGTAGCTTTGATATTCACCTGTCGCGTTGTTGGCAACGAGGCTGATGCGATCCCGCGATACGCCCTTGCGAACCAGATCATTCACCGCCCGTTGTGCCTGATCAAACTCATTGTACAGAGCAACAATCGTTTCCATCGTGTTTTCCTCTCTGGTGTCCAAATACGACTGCATTATGGGGCGAGATGGCTCAATATGTCCCCAATATTTTCAAAACAAGACCTAAAAATCGGATGGTTTGGGCAAAGCGACTGCGCAGACTGCTCCGCAAGATATGATCTCTGTAAGCAAAGTCGGTATAATGGGGGTTTAGTTCCATGCAAGGCTGAGGTTTAAACGTGGCAGACCTGATCGGCCAGCAAATCGGCCCTTATCAAATCAACGCCAGATTGGGCGTCGGCGGAATGGCCGTCGTCTATCGTGCGCATGATAGCAAACTTAACCGCGAAGTCGCCATGAAGATCATTAAAGGCGACCTTTCTGGAAATGAAAATTTCCTCCGGCGTTTTGAACGCGAAGCAAGAACAATCGCGGCACTTAGCCACCCTCATATTCTCAAGGTATTTGACTATGGGCAAGTCGGTGAAAGCGTATACCTGATCATCGAACTCATGACAGGCGGCAGCCTTGCGGATCGGATTCGGGATCGCAGCAAACCGTTTACGATGCCGGAAGTGTTACAAACACTGGATCAAATCGGGCGTGCATTGGATTATGCACATCGGCAGGGCATTGTTCACCGTGACCTCAAACCACAAAACGTATTGCTGGATACCGATGGTAATGCGTACCTGACAGACTTTGGGATTGCCAAACTTTTGCAGACAGATACCAACCTGACCGCGACAGGTATGGTGATGGGAACGCCTGCCTATATGTCGCCAGAGCAATGGAGCGGTCAGCCTGTTGACGGACGCACCGATTTGTATGCGCTTGGTGTCATCGTTTATGAAATGCTGGTTGGGTCTGTACCATTCGATGGCGATACGCCATTTCGCCTGATGCACCAGCATATCTATGAGCCACCGCGCCCAATCCGCGCGCTGCGTCCAGATTTACCCGCTGGCGTCCAGACAGTGCTAAATCGCGCGCTCCATAAGAACCGTGATGAACGCTACGCATCTGCCAACGAACTGATCACTGCTCTACGCGACGCCCTTGCCGGAAAGATTGAAACACCAGCAGAAGCATCGGAAGAAGCAACGGCCTTCATTCCGGCCTCAAAAGATGCGACACCACCGCCTGCACCGCCACCCACTGCGCCAGAATCATCTGTAATTCAGTCTATGCCTGCCCCCGGAAATCGGCGCAATGTTTTTATCCTGGGTGGCGTAGCGGTCACTATTGTTGCTGTGGCCGGGATTTTATTGCTGGCACGTCCCGGCACAACAGGTAACTCTACGCCGACCACCGCCGCAACAATACCAGCAACAAATACAGCCCTGGCAGTCGCAGCCGCATCGACAGCAACGCCTAGCCTGACGAATACACTCGTTGCGACGACGCAGATTCCAGCAACCAGTACAGCGATCCCGCCAACCGCAACCATTGATGAACAGGCAACACTGGAATCATTCATTGTCGGAACGAATGCCGCCTTTGAGCGTGCTACCGGAATCGCCAGAACTATCGAGGCGCGTTTTACCCAAACACAGCTTGCACGTCCGACCAATCTTCCTACAAGTACCAACACCGCGATTCCAGCGACAAATACCAGTACATCGCTTCCGCTGACCAGCACACCAATCCCGCCAACCAGCACCAATACGCAGATACCAGCAACCAATACACCAATTCCACCGACGCTAACACCGGGCAATACACCTACAATGACGCCGATCCCGCCAACAAGTACGCCTGCGCCGCCCCTTGTCGGCGGGGGTGATGGATTGATCGCTTTCTATTCTTCACGCCGCAATACCAACGATCTATATCTGATGGATACCAACGGGAATAATGTACAGTCGATCACAAGAACAGATGGTCCTTCACCGGAAAACGGAAATGTAAATGTCTTCCCGGATGGCAAGAAAATCATATTTGCCAGCAATCGCAGTGGCGATTTTCAAATCTGGACGGTAAACGTTGATGGCAGCAATCCACAGCAAATTACAAAAGGAAATCCACTCAATCTCAACCCTGTCCCATCCCCGGATGGCAAACGAATCGCGTTCGTCTCAACGCGCGATGGCGGTGATTATGAACTGTATGTAATGAATGCTGATGGCTCGAACCAGATACGCCTGACCTATAGCGTTGGCTTTGATACCGAGCCTACATGGTCGCCCGATTCCAAAACGTTGATGTTTATGTCCGGGCGTACCGGGACATTCCAGATTTTTGTAATCAACGTCGATGGTACAAAAGAGCGTCGGCTCTTTAATTCGACATATAACGAGCGTTCGCCATCGTGGTCGCCGGATGGAAAAACGCTGGCATGGGATTCGGATCGCACCGGGAACCGAGAAATCTTCGTGATGAATGTGGAAAAGACCAATCAGGCACAGGTTCAGCTTACGAAGACGAAAGCGGGTACGCTGAACGCATGGCCTAACTGGTCACCCGACGGCAAATATCTGAGTTTCATCTCCAACCGGGATGGAAATACCGAAATTTACATCATTGAGGCCGACGGCAAAAACGAACGTCGTGTTCCTGGCAGCCCAGGTGCTGATGGGGATGCAGGCGCAAAGTGGATACCCTGAAATAGCTTTACACACATAAGGGCGGGAATTGTGGACGATTTGATCGGAAAATCGTTGGGCGGTTATCGTATCGAGGCGTCGATTGGCGAAGGTGGCATGGCACAGGTCTATCGTGCGCACGACCTGAAGCTAAACCGAAATGTTGCGCTCAAGATCATTCGTCCCAATGTCGCCACGTCAGAGGAGTTTCTGCGACGCTTCGAGCGCGAAGCCCGCACTGTGGCCGCGTTGAGTCATCCGCATATTCTTAAAATCTTTGATTATGGGCAGGCAGACCGACTCGTCTATCTGGTGATGGAACTCATGCCGGGAGGCAGTCTGGCAGATCGCATCATCAAGGCGCGGTTACACCCGGATGAGATCGAACGCTGGCTGACCCATATTGCGGATGCGCTGGATTATGCTCACCATCAGGGTATTGTCCACCGTGATATGAAACCGCAAAATGTCCTGCTCGATTCCAGCGGAAATGCTGTCCTGACCGATTTTGGGATTGCCAAGATCGTGCATGGCAACATTACCACCACCAGCATCACCATGACCGGGGCGGGCGTCATCATCGGCACACCTGCATATATGGCTCCCGAACAGTGGCGCGGCGATCCAATCGACGCCCGCGCGGATATATATGCACTGGGCGTGATGCTCTTTGAAATGCTGACCGGGACTGTCCCCTTCAGTGGCGATACACCCTTCCAGTTGATGTATAAGCATATGAACGACCAACCGACGACGTTGCGAATGATACGCAGCGATCTGCCCCCCGGTCTGCAAATGGTCATCAACAAGGCAATGGCGAAGGATAAAAATTATCGCTACGCATCTGCAAGTGACCTGGTGGCCGCATATCGGGCGGGGCTTGTCGCCAAAGAAGAAATAATATATACCGATACAACGACGGCGCTTCCAACCGTGCGTATTCCTTCCGATGCGCCGCCAATTCCAATGCCTGCCAAAGAAACGGCACAGTCCTCGTCTGCGGGGATCACAGCCAATACTGATGGCAATACGTTCATCGGTTCGAGCGACCTGATTGCGGGAAAATCCGAAAGCGTTCCAAAAAGCACCGAAAATATACAACCGCCACCAATTTCGGCACAATCCGGCAATAATCGTGTGGCGTTATTCGTGGTTGGTGGCGTCGTACTGATTGGTCTGTTTCTGCTGGCATTTCTGTTGTTAAATCGCCCGGCGGATGCGGAATCTGCCAATGCTACGGGTACGGCGATTGCACTGCTAAATGTGACCGCTGTGCCAACTCTGACGAATTTGCCAGTTGCGACCATTCCACCGCCTACAGACACGGCCAACCCACCAACCAACACATTAACATCGGAGCCGACACTAACTTTGACGGCGACGCTGACACCAACATCGCTTCCCCCAACCAACACACATACCAAGACCTTCACGCCTACCGTTGATCTGCAAGGCACGGTTAGCTCTATCCTTCGGGTGACGCAACAGAACTCGTCACAATCAACCGCGATTGCGCAGACGGTGGATGCGATGTTTGCGGCGACGATACGCGCCCGGCCTACCGAAACACCGATCCCGCCCACAGCAACCCATACCAATATTCCAGCCTCGTCAACCAATACGGCAATCCTGCCAACCAATACGCTGTCTTTGCCAACGTTGACGCTGGTGTTGCCAACCAACACACGTACTGCACTCCCGTTTACGCCGACCCGGACGCCTATCCCGCCGACCAATACACCGCGCATATCCGCGACTCCAACCAGAATACCGACGTTGCCTGGCGGAGGCACGGCGCAGATCATTTATGGCGTTAACAACGGTAACAATAGCGAAGATGGAATTTTTATCGTCAATCTGGATGGGACGGGTAAAAAACGGATTATCCCCAAGCCCGGCGAAAACCTTTCGAGTGGTGATCCTAACCTCTCGCCAGATGGGAAACTGATTGTTTTTTCATCCAATATGAACAACGGACGCTTCCAGATATACACGATTGGAATTGATGGCACAGGGCAGAAACAGGTACTGACCAGCACGTGGAACGATTATCGCCCGGTATATTCTCACAGCGGGACACGGATCGCTTTCGTGCGCAAAGGCGAAAGCGATAACTATGATATCTGGGTGATGAATGCCAACGGGTCAAGCCCACGACGCCTGACAACGGATGCGGGTTTTGATTCCGAACCCGCATGGTCGGTGGATGACAAAACAATTTATTTCAATTCGTCGCGCACTGGCTCATTCCAACTCTGGCAAATGACGAGCGATGGAAATAACCAAAAACAAATTTCGTTTTCGGGTCGTACCGATGTGTATCCCGATATGTCCTCCGATGGAAGAACGGTAGCATATGCCTCCGATGGAGGAGGAACGCTCCAGATTTGGCTGCTCGATGCGCCTACCGGACAGGTGAAACAAATCACCTTTAGTGCTGGTTATAGCTCATGGCCTGCGTGGTCGCCAGACGGAAACTACATCATATTTACGACTACCCGCAATGGCAAGGAAGACATCTATATCATGAACAAAGACGGGAGTAACCAGCGTCCGGTAGTGAACGGAAGCGACGCCGAAGGCGGTGGCGGCGCAAAATGGGTTGGTGCGAAGTAGATTCCAGCATATGGCGTTCAGACCGGATTGCAGGTTTCCGGTCTGAGCTGAAGTTGCTTTGCTATACCTTGAGAAATGCCGGGTGTTCTTCAGTCGAAAATTACCGTTTTCCTGTCGTAGAGCAATACTTTATGCTCGGTGTGCCACTGCACCGCACGCGATAAAACAATCTTTTCGAGGTCTTTTCCACGCTCAACCATGCGCTCAAGACTATCGCGGTGTGAGACACGCATTACATCCTGTTCGATGATCGGCCCCTCGTCAAGATCGGCTGTGACATAGTGGCTGCTTGCGCCGATCAGTTTGACGCCTCGCGCATATGCACGCTGATAAGGCTTTGCGCCGATGAATGCAGGCAGGAATGAGTGATGCACGTTGATGATCTGTGAAGGAAAAGCGTCTACAAACTGTGGCGATAGAATCTGCATGTAACGTGCCAGCACAATCAAATCTATCTGATTCTCCTTGCACAGCGCGATTTGCTTCCGTTCGGCCTCGCTTTTGTCTTTCGTTTCTACCGGGATGTAATGAAACGGAACTCCGTAAAATTCTGCAATCGGGCGAGCATCCGGGTGATTGCTGACCACAAGGGAAATCTCGCAACGGATTTCGCCGCTGCGGTGTCGATAGAGCAAATCAACCAGACAATGATCGTGCTTCGAGACGAAAATTGCTACGCGCGTTCGTTTATTGGAATATTCCAGACGCCAATTCATCTGATTCTGGGTCGCTATGGGCGAGAACGCAGCGCGAAAAGCCGCTTCATCCAGTGTGAATCCATCCAAATCCCATTCGACGCGCATCAGGAAACGGTTGGATTCGCGCACCTGATGTTGATCGGCGTGCAATATATTTGCGTTGTAGGTATACAGAAAATTGGCAATAGTAGCGACCAACCCTTTACGATCAGGGCAGTCGATGAGCAAAATTGCAGTATGTTGTTGAACAGCTTCGGGCATGAATAAAACACAACCTGATCAGTAAACACGGACAAGTTTACCCCGTCGATAGAAATATACAGGCTTGAGGGCGCAATAGTTCGGTATGATCAGGCAAACTACCAGAACTATATGGATGGAATAATGAAACCTCGACGGTGTTGCTTCTCTCAAACCCGTAACACATTGCTTGACATTGCAAAAAATTGATGATATGAAAGAAACACTGTGTTACTCAACACAGCCTTGTTAAATATCGTTTCCAAATTAGAAGCGTTTTGTCCAGAGTCCAAAATATCTTTAACAACATGGCAGGTGAAGATGTACCTCAAACCGACCACCCCTGAGATGATTGCCACACAGGTCGCCGCAGTGACGCGACCCACTGATTCCCTCGCTATTATTATGGTTGCGGAACATTCCGAAATTGATATTCCTGCACTGATGGAGGCATTGAACCAGCAAAAAATCCCTTTCATCGGGGGTATTTTCCCCGGTGTCATTGTCGGAAATACGCGCTACGAATCAGGGATCGCCGTTACGTTCATTCCCCGGTTTATCAAACCTGTCGTTATCAAAAATCTCCACGCGGCAAGTTTTTCCGAAGAAGATTTTCAATCCATTTCAGATGCGCTATCGGAATCAAAGGCACAGCCAACAGCGCTGGTATTTGTGGATGGGTTGACGACCAATATTGAATTGCTGCTGGCGCGTATGTATCGTAAATTGTTCAACAGCGTAAGTTATATTGGTGGCGGCGCAGGTTCGCTCACATTGCAACAAATGCCATGTGTATTTGATAATGATGGTTTCTATCAGGATGCCGCGATCATCGCGCTCCTGGGTACAACCTCGCAAATTGGTGTTCGTCACGGCTGGAATGATCTACAGGGACCATATACCGCCACAGAGACCAAACGCAACATCGTCATGAAACTGGATGGAAAATCGGCATTTGAAAAGTATAGCGAAATCATCAAGCGTATCACCGGAGAAACACTGAATAAGAAGAATTTCTTCGACATCGCCAAAGGATTCCCGTTAGGGTTGTACTACAAAGGGGCAGATCGTATCGTCCGTGATCCGATCACCTACACTGATGACGGTGGTCTGGTATGTGTAGGCGAAGTTCCTCAGAATTCGGTGATTCACATTCTTCAGGGCGCACCCAAACCGTTGATTATGGCTGCGAATCGGGCAACCAAAGAAGCACTGGGCAAGCACGAAAAAATTGATCATGTTTTTGTAGTCGATTGTATATCACGGGTACTATTCCTCAAGGAACAATTTGGAGAGGAATTGAACAGTGTTCGCTCGGCGCTTCCCGTCGATTCCAGCCCGCCTATCGGCGTTTTGTCGTTGGGCGAAATCGGGTCTTATGGAAGTGGCTCCCCTGAATTCTTCAACAAGACTTTTGTGATTTGTACGATGCAGTCTTTTGCATCCAAAACCGAAGTTGAATCGGTTAGCCTGATCGAGCAACCAGTCGGCGCGTGATAGTTCCCTGAAAACCAGTCGGCTGATAGAGAAGCTATCAGCCGTCAGGGATAGGCTCGATCAGCCCATTACCATCCCACCATCAACGCTCAAGACCTGACCAGTGATATAGCTGGATTCGTCTGAAGCGAGGAAGGCAACGGCATAGGCTACATCTTCTACCGTTCCCCAGCGTGCCAGCGGAATACTCTTGTTCAACTGCTCAATCAGATCGGGGCGTAAATCTTTGGTCATGTCTGTGCCAACAAACCCCGGCGCAACAGCATTCACGGTAATGGTGCGCCCCGCAAACTCACGGGCAAGCGATTTGGTCAAGCCAATCATGCCCGCCTTGCTCGCGCTGTAGTTGCTCTGACCACCATTACCCGCGATTCCAACCACCGAGGTGATGTTGATGATGCGCCCATAGCGCTTTTTCATCATCGGGCGAAATACCGCCTTGCAGCAATTCCACGCACTTTTCAGGTTGGTATTCAGGACAGTATCCCAATCTGCTTCGGACATCATAGCGATCAGTCCGTCGCGTGTCGTCCCGGCATTGTTGACCAGAATATCGATCTTGCCGTAGGTATCGACAGCCGCTTTCACCAGTTTTTCCGCATCTTCGAGCGTACCAACATCGGCCTGTACCGCGAGTGCGGCGCTGCCAAGTGCTTCAATCGCTTTCACAGTCTCCTGTGCTGCATCGGCGTTGGCGTGATAATTCACCACGACCTTTGCGCCACGCTTTGCCAGTTCCAGTGCAATCCCGCGCCCAATTCCCCGACTACCCCCGGTAACAATGGCAACGCGGTCTGTAAGTTGTGTCATATGTGTAAT
>CAYSOC010000205.1:0-10351 GCA_964432445.1 uncultured Anaerolineaceae bacterium | reverse complement strand
TGGAACAGCATTCATAACGCTTTCTCCGGCCTGTCGCGCCATTGCCCCTTCACTGTATTGTTCAAAAGCACTTCCCAGCGTCGTATCACGAAGACCGGGGATACGGGCTAGCTGTGTGGCTGCACCGTCCAGTGCTTTTGAACCGCCAAAGGTGACACCAGCCGCCTGCGCCCACGTTGCGCCACCCCGGAGCGCATCCACGCCACCAGCGACGGAACCTGCCAGCGATGCACCCCCTGTCGCGGCAGCCATTCCGACTGTCGCAGCAGCACCAACAACCGCCGTTCCAGCCTGCCCCGGCGACATGAAGACGCCGCCGCTGGCCTGTCCGAATGCTTCAAACAATTTATTGAACGCGCCCCAAATGGCTTTGAGTCCTGAAAGGAGCAAAATTGCCATCATGACAAAAGCAACCACCGACACCGCCATTGAAACCAGCGGGCTGCCTGATTCCGAAGCCGCAATATACAAGGCGATAGTCATGCCCTGAATCAGTGCAATAATGACACTCTGAACGAGCAGCGCCAGCCATTGATCGACAACCGCCCATGCGACTGGCTCGGTACGCTTGAAGAACGCAAACAGGATGGCACAGGCAAACGAAATGAAGGTCAGCCCCTGTGCTATCACCAGACACAGCGCCACCAGTTGTTCCACGATAGCGAACAACACAAGCGGGGCAGACTGAAATTCTCTGGCGATTCCTGCAAATGCCCGGTTGACTGATTCCTGCATTTTGGCGATTTCAATATTCGCCAGTTCTTCATATTCACACTCCGGCGTTGGGTCACCCGTCGGGCAGACTACTGCCCCAATCCAGCTATCTGGCCCCTTGAGCGTTTCAAAGAAGCCATCGGTCAGATACCATCGGCGCGGTAGCGGAGAAGAAGTTCCAGCACCGAGACAGGAATCCCCGCCATTGACAACATCCAGACCATCGGCTTTCTGGAAGGCAAGGCTGACATCCATGCCGTTGATATTGCCTGCCGAGCCGTCGACATAGGCCGTGAAATTGCTGCATAACGAGGTCATTTGATAGACCGGACTGGCAGCCGCAGGATCGTTTGCCGCCAGATTTTGAAACGGGTTTTCATCAATTGCGTCCAGCGACGAGGCATAGAACACGCTGGTAAGCCCCTGATGCAGATTGCGCATCGAGAGGTAGATCGACGGACCAACGGAGAAAAACAGCGCTCCCGCTATCCACCAGACGATTACACTGCGCAGGCTGACAACGTTTAATCGAATGAATGCCGCCAGAAAATAGGTGATTCCCAGAATGCCCAGCGCGGCAAACAGAAAAACACCCACAATTGGTCGCATGGTATCGCTGGTCATCTCGATCATTGGCTGGAAGAAATTCTGCGCGATCCACTGCGACAGAATGCCGATCCCAACCCCGACGGTAGTGAGCATTCTGGAAATGCCCCACAGCACTGTGGCAAAAAGTTCGGCGGCTCTATATTCGATGTTGAATAACAGCTTGTGGAACTGCAAATAGGCCCACCACTGCATAGGCGTTACATAATTGTCAATCAGTTGTTCCAGCGCCGCTTTCATATCGCAGATAATGTCGCCCCAGCCGCATCCTGCTTTGGCAGGCTTTACTGCTCCGGGCGACAGGAACAAGCCTGAAATCAGGGCGATGATAATGATGAACAGCAGCAGGCCGGATGCTACCCGGCGCGGTAATAAACGTCTCATGGGTATGCAATCTCCCCCCTGCAAACGGTGTTCAATGCGTTTTGCCAATGAATGATGTATTGGTCTTTGCCGCTTCCCGGCGTAAAAGTTGCCCATCCCGGATCGCCCGTTTCATAGGGGTTCAGCAGCAAGGCAACCTTGCTCACACTCGACCCGGCGGGTATCCACGCTGCGACCTGTACCGTGATGGTTTGACCGGGCAGGAGCGCCACCGGGCCATAGGATTGTTCGGTGATGTCCAGAAAATCGGCAGCCTGATGAGACGGAGACCAAACACCTGTTGTTACGATACCCGCTTCGGTCACTTCAGAAACATAGGTATAGCCCGCGCCCAGAAAATCATATTCCACCGTACCCACATTGGTGATCTCGACACGCCACGCCGCTGCCGAAAGAAGCGGGATAATGAACGCCAGCATTCCCTCCTCGATGGGAGATTTCATACGCAGCCTGAGTTGCACGGGCGGGGTGCGGTTATAAATCGGGTCTTCAAGATAAAACGCCAGTGGTGGGAGTATCTCGAATGTAGTGGGAGTAGGATACGGCGTATAGGTTGGGCGGGCAGTCGGATAGATTGGCGCAGGCAGGCAGCACGGCGGCAACATTGGCGTTGTCACCAGAGGAGATAAAAAGGACGAAATGGTAAATGGAAGCGTTGAAACACTGCTCCATACCGTCACCTGTGCCGATGAAATCGTGGATGAAGAAGGAAGATTCAGCGGAAAACTCATCTGGACGCCAGTAAAATTCCCGGTATTGGCAACGGTAATCGGCGTCGTATTGATGAAAGTGCCGCCTGCCCGATATGTCCACTGATAATTGAGCATCACTGTCCCGACATTTTGTGCAAGAATCTGCACATTCACCAGCGTGCGCGTGGTGTCGATATAGCTATAATCCAGATTCACCTGAAACGCGGCTGGATAGTTTGGTGGTGATGGTGGCGGTTGGGTGTCTGTCGGGCGCGGCGTGGACGATGGGCAGACATATTTGGGTATGCCGCCAATCGTCATATTTTCGATATTCCCCTGACAGGCCAGCATTGCGCTAATCTGTGCCGTGAACACCAGCAGCAAAAGCATCCAGCGACGCTTTTGGGGGATGTGCTGTTCGGGTCGCGGCGCGTTCATCATTTCCCCTTCGGGCGAGGTGTCGGCGCACGCGCGGTCAGGGTCGCGTAGATAAATTCCGATTCGATGGCAATTGCTGTGTATGTCCCCGCGATGTTGGCCTGCTTTTTGGCAACATTGGTTTGTGCCATTCTGACCTGCGCTGTTACCGTCAGCGGATAACTGCTCGTCCCGGAATAGCGTGGTGTTCCCGGTGGCGTCCCGGAAGGGGTCGCAAAACTGGTCGATTGTGCGTCGGGTGGCGCGGCAGTTGGCGCAGGCGCATCGGTAATAATGATCGACGTATCGTGGCTGGTGATATTATCGGTCTGTGGCGCTGGTTGTTGCGGTGGCGGTACGCTGGTGGGAGGAGGTCGCGGTGTTGCCGTAAAGCGTGCAACGATTGTCGCCGTGCCGTTCGAGGCGACAGCCTGTGATTGCTGGAAAAATATGCTGAAGGCGAACAATGCGGCGATCAACCCCAGACCACCCAGAGCCAGAATCCCAAAACAGGAACGAAAACGCTTCATTTGAAAGTTCTCCCTATAGCCTATGGAATGAGCGCCGGACGGTTGGCGGGCGGAATAATCAATGTGATTCGGGTGTTATTGGTGCGTTGTGGAATATCCCAGAATCGGTTGAAATAAGGCACAAGCAGGCGTAGCGGAACCGTTCCGGTTGCTTCCAGCCGGACGTATCCCTGGGCATCGGTCACACCGCTGGCAACGATGCGGTTGTTATCCGCCGCGATCAGTTGAACCGGAATGCCGCGTATACCCTCTCCCGGCTCGACAGCCTTGTTGCCGTTCTGGTCATAGGTGATGGTCAGATTGACACCAATCACTTGTATCGGGGCGGGCGTTGCTGTCGGCTGTATTGTTGGCGGCGCGATCAATACCTGAACTCTGGAAATCGGGGCAGGGCTTGATGTGGCTGTCGGCGTGACAGGGGTCTGGCTTGGAATCGCTGTTGGCTCAATATCGTCACCATAAACATCAATTCCATCAATGGCGACAAATCCACCCTGACTATCGGGGTTGCGCCGATCCAGCCGCAAAATTTCCAGGGTGTGCCAGCCATGTGCCAGCCCGAACACCTCTGTTGTGACGAAATCCCCATTTTTAACGGATTTTGGCAGATAGCCATCCACCGTCGTGACGACCTGCCCGTCGAGTCGCACCTCAAACACGCCATAGCTAAACAGGCGCGCATAACGCAATCTTATTGCCGCACCCAAAAAGCGCAATGTCAGTTTCGCCCCGTCACTGTCGGTATACAGATAGCGGCGGCTGGCGGATCGATAGGTGCTGGTGTACATCTCCCATTTGCCATCGCGCCGAATCGCCGGATGATCAACACTATAGCGTTGCCAGCCGATCATGGGCTTCACGTCTCCCGTTGGCAGAACCGGAAAGGTTGCGGCAGGAGACGGGACAGCAACAGTTGGCAATGGTGTCGGCGTCGCGGGCTTGATCGGAGCCGCGATGATGTTCAGAACGGCGTCCGGTTGCACCGCTGTCACCTGAACAACCAGTGTCGCCAATGTTGGGGAAGGAGTTGGCGTGTCGCTTGGCGTTAGCGTCATGGTCGGCGTCGGAGTTTCCGTTTCCGTCGGGATCGGGGTAAGCGATGCCGTTGCGGTGGGTTCCTCGATTGGCGTTTCCATCGTTACCGTTGCGGTGGGAAGTGCCGCCGCGCGTGCATCGGCGCGCGTGCGATTCATGATAAAGCCTATCCCTGCGCCCGCCACACCCATCAACACCACAATGACAAGCGCCATCTTCAAAAATTGCTTCATGATCGCTCTTTCTTATTCAGCTTGTCGGTCTGTTCTGGCGGGTTGGATAGCAGCGCTGCCAGTTCCTTCTGGCGCAGTGCCAGCAAAATAGGCCATTCCCGAAAGGCATGATAGGCGGCCTGTTCAGTCTCTCGCAGGGGTTGATCCGGGCGATTGTTATCAGCTTTCGGCATTGTAATAATTCCTTATCAGGTTGCGCCAAAGCGGGCGATTTCGCCATCGCTCGGCTGGTTATGGATCGCCCAGATACCTTCACCGGCAACATCCAGTACATACTGGAAGCGATCCAGACGGGCGATACGGTCTTTATGCTGTGCATTCAGGTGTTGGAAAGCGCCGTCGCGGTGGAAAACATCGATCCCCGGCCCCTGGTTGAAAATGACGCGAATCGGGCTGTTTTCGAGGATGAATCGGGCTTTCCCCGTCGTGAAATAGACCATGTTCTGGTCAATGCAAATCAATTTTTTGCGGCGGGTACGGAATGTCTTGGCAGCTTCGATCAGGAAGTCCAGCAGTGCCTCAAATTTCATCAGGCGATAGACTTCATCCACGACAATGATGCGCGGGATTTCATCGATCAGGCTGTCGCGGCGCATTGCCGACAGAACCTGCGTATAGGCGAGCGCCAGCAGGATCGGGTCGTCGGTCATTTCGTGAAACATGAAGATACGGGGTGGTATCCATTTGCGACCCTTGCGCGCCAGATCAACGTTTGTTTCGCCGTTCAGGAAGCTCGACCAGGGGCCAGAGCCGCAACAAAGCGATCCAATTTCATCCGCGAGTTCGCGGGCAAGCGTGCGCTGCCGTTCGCTCTCACCGAGGCCGGAGAGTACATCGCACACATCGGAGCATAGTGGAACCTGATTCGGCTCGACACGGTTCAAATCCGCAAAGCCGCTATAGAGCAATTCGAGCGAACGCCCCAGCAGACCGCGCTCCATATTTTCCTTCTGACCACCTGTGAGCGGACGCCCCAGCACCGTCTCATACAGCCGAATAACGTGGCTCTTCTGCTCCATCAGGGTATCAAATACAATATCCTGTGGATTGAGCGTCGTGGTGCGCGAACTGAGCGTATACGGTTCGACGCCAATAGCCCGCGCCAAATGTTTGCCGTGTCCCATCGGTTCGAGCAAATCAAAGGCGACGCCATTTTCGGCATATTCGCGCAGCAGGTAACAGTTATTGGCGAAGGTCTTGCCATACCCTGTCACGCCGACCCACACCTCATGCGTTGCGCGTTTATCCCGCCACGAATTGTGGAAAACGGGATAACTGCCCTCCAGCGCTTCGCCACGCAGGACGCCTTCGGTATTGGAAAGTTTGGGATAGCCGAGCGGGGCAAGCATCAAGGCCAGTTCGCGGCTGGTCACGCGCCAACTGGTATCTGGCAGGCCAACCTCGGCGGTACGCTGTCCCGCGAACAACCCGATCCCGCGCCGGAGCAACTCGCCATTTTCCTGCCGCAAATGAAAAAATGGACGTAATAACTTCTGGATAAGGGCGACTCGTTCGCGGAGTTGTTTCAGTTCTGGTGCGCCGACTGCCAGTGTCACGGTGACTTTGTGCAGCGCATCCCCTTCGAGCAATTCCGCCAGAGCGCGGCGGCAATCATTGACACGCTGCACCGCGCGGCTGTCTTCTGCCCCGCGTAGTTGGGCAAGGTGAACCATATATGCCGCAATGTTCGCCTCAACCGCTTCAATGCCCTCGGCATGTTCATAGGTATAGGGAATGTCAATACATACAGCGAGTGGGAAATTGAGCGAGAGCAGATTCTTGGTTGGCTTGAAGAAATTCCATTCCGCAGGCTGGAACTCATAGCTGGTCAGGATCGACCAGTAGAGTCGTCCACCGGGTCGCCCTATCGGAGAAAGATGCCCGAATGGTGCGCTTTTGACGCGATAGCGTCCATCGATCAACGAAGGCCACTGCCCCTCGACAGTATAGGATTCCAGAGAGGCATTCATGGTCTTGGCAAGCACACGCGGATTATCATCCGTCCAGAGTGCCATGCCGCACATTGCGCGCTGATAGTTCGCCGTACCCTGCAATACCTCGAAATAGCGACGATACTCCATCAGCAATTCGGCGCGTACTGCGTCCTGTGAAGCTGCCTGCTGCGAAGTCCGGCTCAGGCGCGCGATCTTGTCGTCCAGCGTGGCGGGCATCAGCCAGCAGACAAATCGTCCCGGACAATCGACGCCGCGTATCCAGTTCGTGAAACGCGATTGCAACGCGGAAACGCCCATTTCCGTCGAGTGCATCCCGATGTCGAATGGCTCCATCAGGAAGGTGCGAAGTGCGCCCTGTTTCTGGCGGGTACGCAGCGTCATGTTGATTCTCCGTGCAACATCAATCCGGCGTTGGGGCTGAGGATCAGGCCGCTGGTTTGTTCATTGGTGTCTATATCGGAAGCGCGGGTGAACGATACCCAGTCGGTCAGGGCAGTACGGGGAGCATCAGCATCTTCCCGGTTGAATAGCGCTCCCGCGTCAATGTCGATTTCTTCGGCGGGCAGCCCAAGCGCCTTGCCGAGTTTTCCGGCAGGTGTACCGGGGGTCAGCGAGGCCGCAGAAATCAAACGCCAGCGGGTTTCGTAGATAATGTGTTTATAGCGTGGGATACCGCCGCGCGGTGCGGTGAAGACGAGCAGCAGGATCAGGGCAACCGCACCACCGGGAAGCGCTATATCCGGCATTGCCATACGCATTCCGGTAAACAGCGCCCCGGCTCCCAGCCCGCAACCAAGCAGGCGTTTGAAGGGTATCCCAAAGATGCCTTTTTCATCGCGCCGCAGGATATGGCTTTTGAATGTCGCATGTCCATACATGGTGATGTTCTCCGACACGGAGAGCAGAGTGCAAGGTGGTTACGGGATAACTGCTCTCCGGTTTTTACTGATTTTGTGATTTTTGAAAGATGATCTCAGGCAAAGACGACGAGCGAGGAAACCGTCCCGGCAGCCAGCAAAACCGCCATGCCGATGAACATATTGTTCATCAGGTCGGGGTTATCGCGCTTCAGCTTGCCGACCACCGGCCACGACGACCCCATATAGATGATCCCTGCGCCAACCAACCCGATGAATGCGCAGATAGGCGCGAGTATCTTGAGGATGTCCTTGATGTCATTAAAAAACGTTTCGACTTGTGTCTTGAGGTCCATATGAAAAACTCCCGTTTGCATTCTATGCAGCGGTTGCACTGCCGTTCGATGACAACCGAGAGTTTAGAAAGTGCGAAAATGTGATGCAAACCTGATCGGCACAGAAAATGTCCAGATTCCGGGTGAGTTGATCGGAATCGTCCGGTTTTGGATGCAATAGTCCAGCAAAGTATTAGTTAAGTCTGCCATTTTGCACAACATCTAATAGTTTTTTCTTGCAGAAACCATAGTTTCCAACTACACTGTTATAGGGGGACAGATAGTTTCATCACCTTCTTCACAACTTAATCGCATCGCCAATCCACAATCTGGACGGAAAATCCCCGGTTTATCTGTTTCGCCATGAGTACAGGAAAATGCTCGAATGAAGATCGGGATTGTCGCATTGGGTTCACGCGGAGATGTCCAGCCCTATGTGGCGCTCGGACGCGGTTTACAGCGGGCAGGCTATGACGTTTGCATCATTACCCATGCCGTTTTTGAGAAATTCGTACAGGATGCCGGCCTGCAATTTGCGCTGGTACGTATTGACCCGCAACAGGCGCTCACCAGCAACACGGGCAAAGCTGCCGCACATAGCGGTAATCCTCTGGGCGCAATTCAAAATTTCCTGCGGCTGATCGATGAAGGATTGCCGGAAATCTTCAGGGATGCGTTTGCGGCCTGTCAATCGTGTGATGCAATTTTCTCCTCACCGCTCGGCTATTACTGCGCGCCGCATATCGCCGAGAAAATGGGCGTACCCCTGATCAATACCTATTACCTGCCGATCCATCCAACGCGCGCCTATCCCAACTATCTGTTTGCGACTTTGCAAAATCGCGGCGCATTCCTCAATCGGCTGACTTATCTGCCGAGTACGCTGGTTGGCTGGATACCCATCCTGAAAACGATCAACAAGAGCCGCCGCACGGTGCTAGGGTTGCCACCTGTCGGCCCGCGCTACATGACGGATATTCACGACAAAAACCCGATGCTCTACGGATTCAGTCCGTCGGTGCTGCCGCGCGCCGACGACTGGGCAGAAAATATAACGGTTACAGGATATTGGTTTCTGGATCACCCGGATAGCTGGCAGCCGCCGCGCGATCTGGTGGATTTTCTGGACGCGGGCGACAAACCGATTTATGTTGGCTTCGGGAGTATGAACACCGAAAACACGGAGCGTACTACCGAAATCATCCTCGAAGCCCTGCGTAAGACAAACCAGCGCGCGGTTATTTCCACCGGATGGGGCGGTCTGAGCAAAACTTCTGCCAGCGATCAGATTTTCCCGATTGAATCCATCCCGCACGACTGGCTGTTTCCCCGGATGGCAGCGGTGATCCATCACGGTGGCGCAGGCACAACATCCGCCGGACTGCGCGCGGGCGTACCTTCTATTATCGTGCCGTTCTATTTGGATCAGCCGTTTTGGGGCTACCGTGTGGCACAGTTGGGCGTGGGGACTGTGCCGATCCCGCAAAAGGAATTGAGTGTCGAAAATCTGGTCAATGCTATTTGTACTGCGCTGGATACGCTCGAAATCAGGGAAAGCGCGGCGGCACTCGGCACAAAGATACGCGCCGAAGACGGAATCGGACAGGCGGTGCAACGGATCGAACAAATTCTGGCAAAGTAGTGCTGGAGCAGAAAAATGCCTTTTGCTTACATCCAAACCATTATTTTCATGATCACGTTTACCGGGTTTGTACTTGGTTTGGCAATCATGCTGCTTGTTCTGTTCCAGCTTTCGCACGACGCAACCGCCATCACGTTCCTGTTTGTCGCGGCAATCATCACGGGTGTAACGATGCTGTCGTGCCTGCTCCAGATTCGTTACCAGACCGCTGTACTGAACGCAACGCCGAGTACGTTGCTCAATATCCTCGGTTCGTTGTTATTCGTACTGCCGTTTTTCCTGTTTGTGTTCACGGTGCAATCCATGACCCTCTGGACACGGGAGCGCGTAGCGATTGCAGTCCTGCACGCGATTCAGGGCATCATCGCGGCGGTGATGGTGCTGCGGGGTGAATGGATTGCCGAAGCACATTTTGAGTCGGACGGAGCGCTCGGTTTCACAACCATTTTCACACCATTTTCCGTATTCATGAATTTCTGGCTGACCGGAAACACCTGGTATGGCTTCTATCGGTTTGCGCGCCAGATTCGTACCGCGCCGCCGCTGGTCGACAGGCGTTTCATTTTTGGTGTTCTGCTGATCTATACAGGGATCGCGTCCAACACCATTTACGTTGCGACGCAATATTCCATCGGAACAAACCTGATGGTGTGCGGTGTGTTGATGCTGACGCCGCCGATCCTGAAAAATCGGCTATTCGACCCGATCAGCAAACTCAATAATCGCTTATCGATCCGCGCGGAACAGATGGCCTTGATTGCAAAAATCAGCCATTATGCACATTCCATCTTCAGCATCAACGAATTGCTCCCGGCGGCAGCGGGCGAAATCTGCCGTGCGTTCGGTTACAGCAGCGTTCAGATTACTGTCAGCGATGGCGAACACCGTTCTGTTGAATATGGGCTGGCGTTTGCCGATTTCGACGGGGATGGGTGGCCTGATATCGTGGCG